>NZ_JAVYAD010000001.1:0-46619 GCF_032337515.1 Rossellomorea yichunensis
GGCAGGGATGGAACAAAAACTTGTCATTAGTGGAACAAAAACATGGCAAGCGTGGTACAATCCTGTGGCTGTATTCACTCATTTAATACACAATGGAAAACCCGATTTTTTAATTGAAGTATCCGGAGAACTTTTGACTGAAAAAATTCGCCCATATAATGAGAATGACGAAACATATCTCTCTCCTTTTTTTAAGAATGGTATATTTTCTATGGGAGATAATATCGGAGAATTCAAACGACGCACAATTCACTTTTTACATAAAATTGAAAATGATTGGCCAATTGTAAAAAGAATAAATGAACTATGGTATGATGGCAATCATGCTTACTTACCCAAAGAAATACATAAATTATTGGATAAAACACATTTCCCTGCAGATAACAAGCTTGAATTATTGCGAGCGGTTCATTTTTTAAATATAAAATTCACTAATAATTTTGCGGACAATTATTTTTATGAAATCACTAACCATATTTTTAAAGAGTTCAAGAGTATAACCGAAAAAAATCAACTATTACTATTGGCTCGACACTTTGAAAATCATTTAGATAATTATGAACATAAACTATTCGGTATTATCAACAAATTCATTGAAAAATTCCACATGTTTATTCCTATTTATGGATTAGATTATTATACAGAAAAAAATGAAAAAGAAACATCAATAGAGACTTTAGGGTTAACAACTGTGGATTTTGAAGATATTAAGGATTTTTACATTGATACTTTTGAGGATATAGGTGATATTTTAAATTTAGTCGTTGCCTATAATAATATAAAACATCGAGCAGATTATCAAAAAATGAAAGAAGATGTTATTAAAGAAATTCAAACCATAGAAGATTTTATAAAAATGCGTAGTAAAGGAAAAAAATTAGAATTTATTAATGGTGATGAAAGCTTTGATAAAATTTTTGTTTCCAAAGTTGATAATAGATTACGAAATGCAATAGGTCATAGAAGTTATACTTATAATGTTATTACGCAAGAGTTAATTTACTATCCTTCTGGCGATTTAAAAAAGGGAACCTCTGAAAGTTTATTCTTATCAGAGTTTGTGCTTGAATGTTTTCAATTAATGAGGTCGTGTATTGGACTTGCTGAAATTGTTTATCAAACCCGTAAGTTTATGTATCTCAATCAAGGTATTATACCTAGAGGTAAGCAAGATTACTTTCCATCATCTACAGAAGAATATGCCTCTAATGTTCAAACTAAGAACAACAAACGTTTTAGTAAAATTAAAAACAAAAAGAAAATATCAAAAAAATCTCGTCAAAAAAATAGAAAAAGGTAAGGAAACTGGGACCATTTATGGTCCCTACTTTTTTTACATAACATATTGATTTTCTCTTGTTATTTTTATTTATTTCGATTGAAGTACATTTCATGTAGTCCAACTTTTCCAGATAAGTATTCTATATCCTTTTTTAACCCCGATATCTCGTCCAACAATTCCATTATTATGTCTGCTGTTTCTTTATTAGGACTATTTGTAAAGTTATTCACATCTCTTACAAGTTTCCAACGCTCTGCGCTTTCCATGTTTCTAACATCATCAATAATCTCGCTAGCTGTTTTCAATTAATTCACCTCTGTGTTTTTTTGTTCGTTAATTTACAAACTCAACTTTCTAGATAAAAGAGGGTTGAGGTGATATCAGTGTTTCCAACAAAAGATGAACTTAAGCTACATTTTGCTAATAAAATGACGAACCAAGATGTTGCTAAGAAATATGGCATTTCATTTCAAAAGGTAATACAACTTGGTAAGGAATATGAACTTGAACCAGGTAAGCTTAGAGAAACAAATAAGTACGTTGTGTATGAGCATTGGCACAATGAAGAAGTCGTATATGTAGGAAGTGGTCTTTGGTATAGGGCAAGAAGGTATACTAATAGAAGAAACATGGAACATAGGGAACTTATGAAGGAAGGTAAAATTGAATATAAGTTCGTAGGAGAGTTTGAGAAAATGGAAGATGCAAGGGTGTGGGAATATAAATTAATAAATAAGTATAAGCAAAAAGGACAGGCGAAATTTAATAAGCAGCAATTATCTAGATCTGTTACTTGACGATTATGGAGACCCAAGGCATAATTAAAAGGAATCGTGTAAACTACTAAAAAAGGTAAACGCGACAATAGTTGTTGCTCTTATAGTTATTAGTTATGTATATATCATTGGGACTCAAAATCGTGTTCCTCTGGAGTGCCGGTTCGATCCCGGCCACCGGTACCATTCGCGGGTGTAGTTTAGTGGTAAAACCTCAGCCTTCCAAGCTGATGATGAGGGTTCGATTCCCTTCACCCGCTCCAACTTACATACGATAGACTTTCTCATTAGAGGGAGTCTTTTTTTATTGTTTATTTATGAAAAGTCATCTATTTAGCATCGTTTTCAACGTTATTGACGCTTATCTGATCGACTGCGCTCTATTTACTTTCGAATAATACCAATATATTTTCAAAACTGGACCATTTATTTTCAATTCCACGATTTTATTTTCAAAAACTCTACTTTTATTTTCAATTCCAGCATTTTATTTTCAAAAACGCATTTCACCCTACGTGCACCTCACCGAACCACAAAGAAAACAACCTTTTCATTTACCCAGACCACACTCTAACCAAACCCATCTAGTCAAAATTTTGCACCTTCTTTGTCAATTGAGTTCCCCTTTTTAAGAAAGCGCTGCCATTATAATGTAAGAAAGCGATTACATAATTAGGGGTGGTGATACGGGTGGAACCAAAGATTCAGACTGGACCAGTAAGCCCAGACGTACAAATGAAAGCAGTGACGAAGAAGAAGTTTAAGTATAAGAGCTTGCTGACGTATGCTGCCTTTGTTGGACCGGCACTTTTATTTTTCTTAGTGATTCAGATTCTTCCGTTCTTGATGGGTGTGTATTATTCGTTTACTTCATGGAATGGTGTCAGCTCGGTTGTTGAGTGGGTTGGGTTTGAGAATTATATTAAGATCTTTACGGATGATAAGACGTTCTTTAATTCTTTTATGTTTACGACGAAGTTTATGTTTGCGGCTGTGTTTATTAGTAACTTAATAGGTTTTGGATTTGCGTTACTGTTAAATGCGGCATTGAAAACCCGTAATATTTTACGGACAGTGTTTTTTATTCCGAACGTGATCGGTGGATTGCTACTCGGGTTCATCTGGCAGTTCATTTTTGTTAAAGGGTTTGCATCTCTCGGGAATATGACGGATATAGGATTCTTTAAAATGCCCTGGCTTGGTGATGAGACGACGGCATTCTGGGGGATTGTCATTGTGTTTGCATGGCAGATCAGTGGTTATATGATGGTCATCTATGTTGCGGCATTGCAAGGGGTGGATAATTCACTTTTGGAAGCAGCGAGGATAGATGGAGCATCAAACTGGACGTTGTTGACGAAAATTATCATTCCGTTGATTCTACCGGCGTTCACGATTTGTTTCTTCTTAACGATTTCAATGGCCTTTAAGATATTCGATTTGAACATCTCGTTAACAGGTGGGGGACCTTTCAATTCTACACAATCTGTTGCGATCAATATTTATCAAGAAGCGTTCCAGAATAACCGTTATGGCCTGGGAACAGCGAAATCGATCCTGTTCTTTGTGGTAGTGGCTGTGTTTACGACGATTCAGGTGATGGTGACGAAGAAGAAGGAGGTTCAGGCGTAATGGGCAATCGCTATACGAAAAGAACGTTTGTATTAGAGATTATCGGTATTGTCATAGGGCTCATTTTCCTTATTCCTTTCTACTTCGTACTGATCAACTCAGTTAAGCCGTTTGCAGCGATTTTGATCGATGCGGCGGCGTGGCCAAAGGAATTTGTTTTCTCTAACTATGCGAAAGTGTGGGAAATCATCAACTTCCCCCGTGCATTTTGGAACTCATTGGTCATCACCGTTTTCAGCAACATTGGATTAGTAATTATCAGCTCCATGGCGGCGTGGAAGATGGTACGTACGCCAGGAAAGTTCAGCAAAATCTTGTTTGTCATCTTTGTTTCAGCCATGGTCATTCCGTTCCAGACGGTGATGATTCCTCTTATGAAAGTAGGGGGGACGTTGGGACTTACGAATAGCATTCCAGGTTTGATCATCATGTACTTCGGATTTGGCGTACCACTTTCTCTTTTCTTATATCATGGATTTGTAAAAACCGTTCCGATTGAGATTGAAGAATCCGCGATGATTGATGGCTGCAGTCAGTTTGGTGTGTTCTGGAGGATTGTATTCCCATTACTTAAGCCGATAACAGTGACCGTGATCATTCTGAACACTTTATGGATTTGGAATGACTATCTGCTTCCCCTTCTTGTATTACAGGATGCGGAACTGCGCACGATTCCACTTGCAGCAAGCTCGTTCTTCGCTCAGTATACGAAGCAATGGGATATGGGTCTTGCAGCATTGGTGCTTGGCATTACACCGATCATCATTTTCTTCTTATTTTTACAGAAGCATATCATTAAAGGTATTGCTTCAGGGTCAATCAAGTAGATATAAAGTTTCTGTCGAGATGGTCTATCATTGATACAGAAATTTATATAAAATAATTTATATCAGGGAGGTCAATCCATTTTATGAAACGTATACTTTTACTTTGTATGTCTTTGGTTTTAGTATTTGGAATTATTGCTGGCTGTTCTTCTAAAGACACTACAAGCAAATCAGGTGGAGAGTCTGGATCAGGTGACGATGTAGTAACCCTTAATTTCTTCCAGTTCAAGGTTGAAATTGCCGATCAGCTTCAAGAAATGATTAATGAGTTCGAAGCTGAGCATCCAAATATTAAGATTAAGCTTGAAACAGTTGGTGGAGGGGCCGATTACGGTGCAGCATTGAAAGCGAAATTTGCTTCTGGTGAAGAGCCGGACATTTTCAACAACGGTGGTTTTAAAGAGTTAGAGCTTTGGAAAGAAAAGTTAGCGGATCTTTCTGGTGAGCCATGGGTTGAACATGTTCTTCCAATCGGTAAAGTTCCGATGACGGATGAAGATGGCAAGCTTTATGGTATGCCGGTTAACCTTGAAGGCTACGGATTTGTATATAATAAAGATCTATTTGAAGAAGCAGGGATTACGGAGCCGCCTGCAACGATTGATGAATTAAAAGACGCTGCGAAGAAGCTTGAAGCGAAGAAAATCACACCTTTCTCAGCGGGTTACGGCGAGTGGTGGGTAATTGGTCAACATTTACTTAACATTCCGTTTGCTCAGCAGGAAGATCCGGATGCGTTCATCGCCGGACTTTATGATGGTTCTGAGAAAATTGTAGGAAACGAAAAGTTCAAGCAATTCAAAGAAGTTTTAGATGCTGAGCTTAAGTATGCAAATGATAATCCATTAACGACGGATTATAATACACAAGTAACGCTATTTGCTTCTGGTGAAACTGCGATGCTGCAACAAGGGAACTGGACTGAGAACATGATCACTGAGATCAATCCTGAGATCAACATGGGCTTCCTTCCAATTTCTATCAGCAATGATGATAGTGCTGATCGCCTTCCTGTAGGTGTACCGAATAACTGGGTATTAAACAAGAACTCCGAGCATCTTGAAGAAGCGAAAACCTTCTTGGAGTGGATGGTTTCATCTGAAACTGGTAAGCGTTATATCACGGAAGAGTTTGCGTTCATCCCTGCGTTCGATAACATCGAGCCAAATGGTCTTGGAGACTTAGGTCAGTCTATCCTTGACTACTCTAAAGAAGAGAAGACGATTCCTTGGACTTGGTTCAAATGGCCGGATGGAGCGAATAAGGAATTCGCTGCAACAATCCAGGAATATGCCGCAGGGAAAATTGATTATGATACTGTACTTGAGCGATTCCAGCAAACATGGGATAACTTGAAGTAAATCGAATAATAGAAAGCATGTCTACTTAGGGCATGCTTTCTATTTTATAAGTTTAATAGGAATATTTCGAAAAAACACTTCCAAGAGCGGGGAAAAACACTTTATACTAGTGTATAAGTGAGACCTGGGAGGTCCGTCCCTCATGTTAAAGACCAGCATCCGGAATAAGTTGATTGTGTTGTTGATGATTACGACGATTGTGCCGTTTGGCAGTTCGATTATCATTACATATTTGTATACAAAGGATTCCATAGAGGAGCAGGTGGTGGAGGAGAGCAGCAATCTTCTTTATCAGGGAAAGGTGAATCTGGAGAGCTATATTAATGAACTCAACGGGTTAACTCTATCACTCTATAATAATCCTGATTTTATTAACTTCATGAGATCACCCAGTCAAGAGAATAATTACTTGACGATCGGCATTGTAAAGAATGTTGTGCAAACGATTCTCTACACGGGTGATACAATTAACGGGGTACGTATTTCCTTCGCAGATGGTGACCGCGTAATCTCGGCAACAAAGCGCTCTACCGTTGTTTTTTCCAATAAGGTAAGGGATTCGCAATGGAAATCCTTCAGAAATGCAGAGCGCAGCCCTTATAACATGTATATTGAACCAACACATAGTCAGGAAGAAAAGAATATCAACCGGTCGAAGGATATTGTCACGATTCACCGGGCATTCCGAAACGTTCCCGGTGATGAAGTGCTTGCGTATATTTCATTGGAGGTTTCGCCTGACAAGATCATCGATTTGAGTAGAAACCTGTATAACGCTAAGTCAGAAGAATTCTACCTTCTTTCTTCCGAAGGGGAAATGATTTATAGTTCGGACCGGGATGTGTCGGACGATGGCAACAACCAGAAGTGGATTAAGAGGATAATGGAATCAAAAGATATTTCAGGGACACTCGAGTGGAAAGAGGACTCCTTCAACGGGGTGATGATGTACGACCAGCTTCCCGCTTCGGCCGGTGGTTGGTTGTTAGTGAAACGGGTTCCTTACGTGAATCTTTATGAAAGCGCATTTAGTGTGGCAAAGATTAATATTTTATTCGGAGTACTCGGATTATCCCTAGTGGTCCTGGCTACGCTATTTGTATCGTTTAAAATTACATCACCAATAAGGATTCTGCTTAAAAATATCCAGCAGGTTGAAAAAGGGAATATGAAGGTACAGTCTGAATCGTTCGGTTCTGATGAAATCGGGATCCTCGGCTTCCGGTTTCATCAGATGATCGAACGGATCAATCATCTGATCAATCGTGAGTACAAACTGGAGCTCGAGAACAAGACGAATCAATTAAAGGTCCTCCAGTCTCAAATCAATCCACATTTTCTGTATAATGCCCTGCAATCCATTGGAACGATTGCTTTGAAGAACAAGGTTCCCCAAATCTACTCCCTGATCACCCACCTTTCCAAAATAATGAGGTACGGGATGAACATGGAGGAGGATGTGGTTCCATTAAGCAAGGAAATCAATTACACGAACGCCTATCTTCTTTTACAAAAAGAGCGTTTCGGTGAAAATCTGGATTACAGTGTAGATGTAGAAGAAGCGGTGAGGGAGATCCAGGTACCGAAGATGATCCTTCAGCCTCTCATTGAAAACTACTTTAAACACGGCTTTGATATCCGGGACGGGGTGGGACGCATCTGGTTATCCTGCTTTCAGGATAAGGGAGAACTGGTGATGATTGTCCGTGATAATGGAGTCGGAGTAACCGAAAGCAGACTTAGGGAAATAGGGGAACATTTCAAGGCAGATGCCTGGAATAAAACGGGGGATGAGACCAATATCGGACTGAAGAATGTGTATGTCCGTTTAAAGCTCTACTATGACCACCAGGCCACTTTACAGCTTGAAAATCATGATGAGGGAGGCTTTATGGTCACCATGAGGCTGCCAATAAGAATGGAAGGTGAAGCAAATGAAGGCAATCATCATTGACGACGAAAAGCATGTGCGTGAGGGGTTACTTTTATTAGCGGAATGGGCCAAGCATGGAATCCACACCATTCTGGAGGCGGAAGATGGAGACCAAGCCATCGAATTGATCACAGAGCACCGGCCGGAAATCATTTTCACTGATATGAGGATGCCGAAGCGGGATGGCATCACCCTTCTAAAATGGCTTCATGGCTCTGACCTTAATAGTAAAACCTTCGTTGTAAGCGGGTATGATGATTTCGAGTATATGAGAAACGCGATCTTTTATAAAAGCTTTGATTATATTCTGAAGCCGATTGAACCGGATGTGCTAAATGATACACTGGATAAAGCGGTAAAAGAATGGAATGAACAGGCTCAATCAAGAAAATCCCAAGTCGAGGAAAATCGAGTGATGAATGAGGTAAAGCCCCTCTATTGGGATCGGTTATTTTCAAGTCTCTGTGCCAAGGAAAGCATTACCACAGAGATGGTAGATAAGGTTGAACAGGAGTTTGGGATTACCATTACAAAGCTTGCAAAGACCGTTGCCCTCATCCCCATCAAACCGATCGTGGAGAAACTCTTTCAAGGAGACCGGGACCTTGCCTTTTTTACGCTTAGCAATATTTGCAATGAATTGCTGCGAAAGCAGAATGATGGCGTTTGCTTCCGGAATGGGAACAAAGAAGAAGAGCTTGTGATACTCTTCTGGAATGATAAAAGTGTGACGTATCTGTTAGAGGAAATCTACTCATTGATCTATCAATATAGTAAACTCTTTACGATCATTGCACTTGGGCAGAAGTCTAAGAAAATAAATGAAGCGTATGAATCTGCTTTACAAGTTTATCTTAAGCATTCCCTGCTTGATCAAAAAAAAATCGTCACCCATAAAGATATGAAGCCGAGACCCCTGCTGCACCTATTGGATCACTCCAATGAGTTGAAATGGGCAATTCGTTCAGGCAGCGGTGATCAGGTACAGTCCCAGTTAGAGAGGATATTTTCACAGATGGGAACGGAGCATGCACTGTCACTTGAGCAGCTCCAGATGTGGGAAAATCAGTTTGAGTTATTACGGAATAATTGGTTGAAAGAGTATGAGATTCAGCATCCAGAACCATTCTATCGGGGTCAGGATTATTGGAATGAGGACGGCTCGTTTTCGTTCAGGAAATTTAAAGAGGAAAAGGCGAAAGAGTTCAGTGAATTAATTCAAACCCTTTTAAAGGCAAAGTATCAGCGGGAAAAGAACAATATGCAGCAGATTGAAGAATATCTTCAGCAGCACTATCAAGAAGACATCAATCTACAGGACATTGCCGATCGTTTTTACTTAAGCAGGGAATATATTTCACGTAAGTTCAAACAGGATCATGGATCTACCATCACGGATTACGTTACGAATATCCGGATGGAAAAAGCAAAGAAACTGCTTGAAAACCCTTATTTGAAAATCTATGAAGTTGCCTATGGTGTAGGGTTTGGGAATGAGAAGTATTTCAGTAAAGTATTTAAAAAGCATGTCGGTATGACACCAAATGAATACCGGCATTTACAATCAAACACTTAACTTGGAGGTTTTACAATGTTGAACGTTACAGTATGGAATGAAAATCGTCATGAGCAGAAGAATCCGAAAGTGAGAGAGGTGTACCCTGAAGGGATTCATGGTGCCATTGCCTCCTTCCTGGGAGAAGCATCATTCAATGTGAAAACGGCTACATTAGATGAGGGTGACCACGGACTAACAAAGGAAGTATTAGATGGTACAGACGTATTGGTTTGGTGGGGACATATCGCCCATGATGAAGTGAAAGACGAAGTAGTTGAAAGAGTGAAACAGCGTGTCCTTGATGGAATGGGATTAATCGTCCTTCATTCAGGTCATTTCTCTAAAATCTTCAAAACATTGATGGGTACTTCCTGTGACCTGAAATGGCGGGAAGCTGATGAGAAAGAACGCATCTGGATAGTCGACCCAAGTCATCCGATTACATCCGGCCTGGGTGAATACATCGAACTTGAAAAGGAAGAAATGTATGGAGAGCATTTTGACATTCCGACTCCTGATCAGCTTGTGATGGTGAGCTGGTTCGAAGGTGGGGAAGTGTTTAGAAGCGGGTGTACGTATCAGCGTGGCAACGGAAAAGTATTTTACTTCCGTCCAGGCCATGAAACGTATCCAACCTATTACAATGAAGACGTTCAGAAGGTCATCGTCAATGCAGTGAATTGGGCATCCCCTGTAGATCATGCAAGACCTGTTTATGGAAACGCACAGCCTTTAGAAGAAATCAAAGGATCTAACTAAAAAACAAGAGGAGGAAAAATCATGAGTAAATTAAAAATCGGGGTAATCGGGTGTGGAAGCATCGCACAGCATCGTCATCTGCCGGAATATGCAAACAATGAAAACGTAGAAGTGGTAGCGGTGTGTGACATCGTGGAAGAACGGGCATGGAAGATGGCAGATGCAGTCGGAGCAAAAGCGTATACCAATCATAAAGAACTATTGGCGAACGCTGAAGTGGAAGCTGTGAGTGTGTGTACACCGAACTACCTGCATGCACCGATTTCCATCGATGCTCTGAACGCAGGAAAGCATGTATTATGTGAAAAGCCGATGGCCACTTCAAGTGAAGAAGCTCAGAGCATGATTGATGCCGCTGCTAAAAACGGTAAAAAATTGATGATCGCTCATAACCAGCGTTTTGTCCCTTCTCACCAAAAAGCGAAGCAGCTGATTGAAAGTGGTGAAGTAGGTAAAATCTACAGCTTCCGTTCTGCATTTGGACACGGTGGACCTGAAGGCTGGAGTGCTGACGGGAAAGACAGCTGGTTCTTCAAAAAGGACGAAGCGTTCATCGGTGCCATGGGGGACCTTGGTGTTCATAAAACCGATCTTCTTCGTTACATCTTAGGGGAAGAATTTGCCGAAGTCGGTGCCTTTGTTGAAACTAGTGCAAAGGAAAATGCAGATGTGGATGATACGGCTGTTTGTGTATTGAAAACTGAAAGCGGTACAATCGGTACACTTGCAGCAAGCTGGTCTTATGTATCTAAAGAAGACAACTCTACGATCATTTATGGAGAAAAAGCGATTCTCCGCTTAGAGGATGATCCAGTCAACTCCCTAATTGTTCAAAATGTAACCGGGGAAGTAGTGAAGTATGAGCTTGGCGGCATTCAAACAAATGACGATGGCGGCCAGACGAACTCCCGTGTGATCGATCAATTTGTTCACAGTATCCTTCATAATGCAGAGCCTCCTGTACCGGGAGAAGAAGGAAAGAAATCTCTTGAGGTTGTTTTGTCTGCTCTGGAATCAAGTGAAACAAAACGAATCGTAAAGCTATAGAGGTGAATGCATCGATGACCAAACTTCGGATGGGAGTGATCGGCGTTGGGGGCATTGCCCAAACGCGTCACATCCCTACATTTATTAAACTATCAGATTCTGCATCCATTGAAGCAATCAGTGATATTAATCCTGTCACTGCTCAAACCGTGGCAGAAACCTTTAATATTCCGAACGTGTTCAGTGATTATCGGGACATGTTCGGGCATGTGGATGCTGTGACAATTTGTACTCCGAATAAATTTCATGCGGAAATTACGATTGCCGCGCTCAAAGCGGGTCTCCATGTGTTTTGTGAGAAACCGATGGCCATGACTCCTGAAGAATGTGAAATGATGATCGAAGCAGCGGAACAGTCAGGGAAGATTCTGGCTATCGCTTATCATTATCGGTTTATGAAGGACTCACGTGCTGCGAAGCGAGTGATCATGGAAGATGAAATTGGAGAACCAATGGTCGCAAGGGCAAGAGCGATCCGCCGCCGCAAAGTCCCTGGCTGGGGAGTGTTTACCAACAAGGAGCTGCAAGGTGGTGGCAGCTTGATCGACTACGGATGTCACTTTCTGGATCTATCCCTATGGCTCCTTGGGAACCCTGCACCTGTTGAAGTAACAGGGACGACCTATAACAAGCTTAGTAGAATGCCAGATCAAGTGAATCAGTGGGGAGATTTTGATAAAGAGAAGTTCGAAGTCGACGACCATGTTACGGCTTATATCAAGTTCGATAACGGTGCATCCATGCTCTTCGAAACGTCTTGGTCGGCAAACGTCAAGAGTGATGAAGAAAGCATGAGCATCTCAGGGGAAACGGGGGGAATCGATCTATTCCCGTTCCAGATGAACCAAATGAAACATGGCATGCTTCTGAATAGTGAAGCGGATTGGGTTCCCGGTGAAGATGATCCCAGTCTTCCACAAGCCCGGAACTTTATCAATAGCTGTCTGGGTTTAGAGGAGCTGGTTGTGAAGCCCCAGGAAGCTATGCAAGTGTCTCAAATCATTGATGCCATCTACAAAAGCAGTGAAACCGGACAAAGCATCCGATTGAAATAGGAGGAAGCACAAATGAAACTAGGCGTATTTACTGTATTATTTTCACAAAAAAATCTTGACGAAATGCTTGATTATGTAAAAGAATCCGGGCTTCACGCAGTCGAAATCGGCACGGGGGGATATCCTGGAAATGCTCACTGTGACCTGGACGCCCTTTTAGAAAGCGAAGAAAAGAGAAGCGAATACTTAGAGAAAGTAACATCAAGAGGCTTGGAAATCAGTGCCTTCAGCTGTCACGGAAATCCCATCTCTCCAGATGCAGCATTTGCGGAAGAATCCCATGTGGCACTTCAGAAAACGATAAAGCTCGCAAGCTTGATGAATGTACCGGTTGTTAACTGTTTTTCTGGAACAGCAGGTGACCATGAAGGAGCAAAGCATCCGAACTGGCCAGTATCCCCTTGGCCGAATGAATATGGGGATATTCTCAAATGGCAATGGGAAGAAAAATTGATCCCATATTGGAAAGAGATAGGGAAGCTTGCAGAGGATCATAACGTAAAAATCGGTTTAGAGCTACACGGAGGTTTCCTTGTTCATACTCCGTATACGTTATTGAAGCTTCGTGAAGAAACATGTGACGCGATCGGTGCCAACCTGGATCCCAGTCACCTGTGGTGGCAAGGAATCGATCCGGTTGCCGCGATTAAAATACTAGGTAAGGAAAATGCGATACATCATTTCCATGCGAAAGATACGTATATCGACCAAGACAACGTCAATATGTACGGTCTGACGGATATGCAGCCATACGGAAGCATCCAAACGAGAGCGTGGTCATTCCGTTCAGTGGGTTGTGGACACAGTCTGCAGGAGTGGTCGGATATGATAAGTGCACTGCGCACTTTCGGATATGATTATGTGGTAAGCATCGAGCATGAGGATCCGATCATGTCGATAGAAGAAGGCTTCGGACGCGCCGTGAAGAATTTGAAGTCGATCTTGATTGAAGAGCAGCCATCGGATATGTGGTGGGTGTAGGGTTTATAAGGAGGGAGTCCATTGGGCTCTCTTTTTTTGTGGGGTAGTGCCGTGATTGTGTTAGTCTCAAATAAGAGGTAATTGGTTTACATTTAATGTGAAATTACTGAGGTCTCTTGAGATTAGCTAGGGGTTCTCGTACAAGATTCTCAATAAAAAACAGGATCCCACCAACCAGGGATCCTGCTCAAACTTCTATCCACCTACCACTTCAAAGGATCCTTCCCCGCCATGAATCCCGATGAACATATCCATTAACGATTTCGTGAGTTTGCCGCTTTCTTCTATAGAAAGGGAAGGCTTCAGAAAGATGATCTGAACGGCATTGTTGGTTTCTTCGCCGACGGGTGCACGGTCTGAGTCAACGAATGGACTTCCGAAAGGTCCGTCCCCGTCACAGGCAACGATTAGGTTTTCCAGGGAATTTTCCCGGCCGTTTAGTCCTGTATAGGTTTGTCCTGGTTCCCCCACTTTTATCTCTATGTTGTCTCCCTTAAGTTGAGCCCTGTCGTAAATGCCGATGGGCACTTCGTATTGAAGGGAGAAGAAGTTGTTGAGATCGATACTTGAGTTAATCGTGCTCAGATAATTCTGTTTTTTAACCCGGCGAAAGAGGGCTTCGGCAGAATGACGGTAGCGATTCGGGTCCTTTCCTGTTTTCTTGAAGATGTCCCGCCACGCGGCAATTCCTTCTATTTCCGTCACATTTTTATCGTGAAGGTCAAAGAAGATGGATTCCTGGAACAATTGAAGTCTGCCTTTCAGCATTTGAGGAGAAGCGCCGACTTCGATATGATGGTATTGAATGAATCCCACTTTGAAATCAGGGATTTTGGACGTTATAGGTGAATCGATGGTGATTTCCACTTATTTTCCCTCCACATTTGTTTTAAAATAGTTTATCATAATACACGTTGCCATTTCACGTAAGTAGCCGTAAATATATTAATAGATGGAAGGAGGAACGGGCAATGGATATGGATCAGTTAAAACAGGATATCATTGATTATAGTAAGGAAATCGGGATTGATAAAATTGGCTTTACGACAGCAGGTGCGTTTTCGGAAATGAAGAACAGGCTTCTTCGTCAGGAAATGCTAGGGTATCAATCCGGTTTTGAAGAGAAAGACATTGAGAAACGGGTCGATCCTTCATTAATCTTCGAGAGTCCCAAATCGATTATTGCCATTGCCCTTGCCTATCCTTCAAAGATGAAGAATGCTCCACAAAGCAAACGGGGAGAAAGACGTGGGATCTTTTGCCGGGCATCATGGGGGACGGATTATCACCATGTGCTTCGGGATCGTCTTTCAAAGTTGGAAGAATATATCGTATCAAGAGTTCCACAAGCACGTTTTAAATCAATGGTGGATACTGGTGAACTTGTGGATCGTGCTGTGGCAGAGCGGGCAGGCATTGGCTGGAGCGGAAAGAACTGCTCGATTATCACGCCCGAGTTCGGATCCTATGTGTATCTCGGGGAAATGGTGACAAACCTTCCGTTTGCTCCTGATACACCGATGGAGGACCAATGTGGTACATGCAATAAATGCGTGGATGTCTGCCCTACGGGAGCTCTTATAGAAGGCGGTCAGCTGGATGCTCAGAAATGCATTGCCTTTTTGACGCAGACGAAGGGCTTTCTTGCGGATGAGTACCGGGTAAAGCTTGGGAACCGTCTATATGGATGTGACACCTGCCAAACGGTATGTCCTGAAAATAAAGGGATGGACTTTCATTTTCACGAAGAGATGGAGCCGGATCCAGAAATTGCAAAGCCGCTATTAAAGCCGCTTTTAACAATCAGTAACCGTGAGTTTAAAGAAAAATACGGTCATGTATCCGGTTCATGGAGAGGGAAGAAGCCGATTCAGCGAAACGCGATCATCGCACTCGCCCATTATAAGGATACAACAGCCATTGACGATCTGATTGATGTGATGAAAAAAGATGTGCGGCCTGTCATTCGCGGTACCTCGGCCTGGGCCCTCGGCAAAATAGGCGGGGTAGAAGCAGAAGTTGCATTACTCGCGCAGCAATCGGTTGAAACGGATGAGGAAGTACTAAACGAAATTCAAAAAGGTCTTAACCTTATAACCAAATAATCTAAAAGGATAAACTCTCATTATCACCTGAGTTTATCCTTTTTTGTTTTGAACAGTCCCTTCCCTGCATAACAATTAGGGAGGAGGGAAGACAATGATCAGAAAGCTATTAATGGAAAAGGTCCAACATGTGATTGATGAATATACAACTCGTAGTCAGTCAGACTATCACAGTGACAAAGTGAAAAGAAAGAAGGAATCTTGTCTTCAGCGGAATGCGGAAATTGTAAAGGTGGATGCAGCAGGGAAAATCCAAAGCATGACACCTCAGCGAAATGAAACACAAAACATTTTATATGATGTTCATTATAAATATCTTATTAAGCAAGGTGATCTTCTTTATCTAGAAGAGGAAGTAGAGAATAGACATGCATCCTTTTATAGGGATAAGATCTATGAAGACAGCGAGATTCCAATTCACTTTGAAGAGAATGTCGTACGTGAAGAGAGTTCCACCTTCGACGGGAAAGAGGCTAGAGTGGCGTATCAATATGATCGGCTGAGTGCGGTGCAATATGCTGAACGATGGTGGAACAGCTATAACCCTGCGTTTAAGAAGTTTGAGAATGATTGCACGAACTATATTTCACAGTGCCTCCATGCCGGGGATGCTCCCATGCGGGGATATCCGGCGAAGGGGAAGGGCTGGTGGATGAGAAATCAGAACTGGAGTTATAGCTGGACGGTGGCGAATTCCATGAGATGGTATATTCCGAATTCTACGGTCGGGTTAAGGGGGAAACAGGTGAATGACTCAAAAGAGTTGAAGCTTGGGGATGTCATCTGCTATGACTTCGAAGGGGATGGGCGTTTTGACCATACTACGATCGTGACGGGTAAAGATGCTGCAGGAGAACCTCTCGTGAATGCCCATACATTCAACAGTAGAATGCGATATTGGAAATATGAGGACTCGACTGCGTATACACCTAATATCAAATATAGATTTTTTACAATAGTAGATGACGGCTAAGTCTTGTTCTATGGGGAGGAAATGGTATAATGTCACTTAGAGTTTTATGAATGAGGTGACAGTAACATGGGAGTACATGTTGTATTATATCAACCAGAAATCCCTGCTAATACAGGGAATATTGCGAGAACGTGTGCAGCAACGGATACAACTCTGCACTTGATTCGTCCACTCGGGTTCTCAACAGATGATAAAATGTTAAAGCGGGCAGGCCTTGATTATTGGCAGTTTGTAAACATTGTATACTATGATTCAATTGAAGAGTTCTTCGAGAAAAATGACGGCGGAGAATTTTTCTATTTAACAAAATACGGAAAGATCCCTCACACTGACTTTGATTACAGTGTGGAAGAGAAGGATTACTTCTTCATTTTTGGCAGGGAAACATCCGGACTGCCGGATGACATCATCCAAAATAATTTGGATCGTGCCCTGCGCATACCTATGAACGAAAACGTCCGTTCATTGAACCTTTCCAATACAGCGGCGATTCTGATCTATGAAGCATTAAGACAAAGAAATTATCCGGGTCTGTTATAAAAAACGAGGAATGAGAATCATATGATTTTCATTCCTTTTTTTATTTGGCTTATACTAAGGGAAAGAATGTGAAGGAGAGGGTACATAATGAACGAAACCATTGAAACGATTCTTAAGCATCGATCCATTCGTCATTTCAAGAATGAGCCATTAACAGAGGAGCAAATCCGGACAATTGTCTCGAGTGCCCAGGCTGCGAGTACGTCGAGTTATATTCAAGCATATACAATCATCGGAGTGAAGGATCGTGCTAAAAAGAAGAAGTTGGCGGAACTTGCCGGTCCACAATCATATGTAGAGGAAAACGGTCATTTCTTTGTATTCTGTGCCGATTTGTACCGCCACGAGAAAATAGGAGAATGGGAAAATGCAGATGTCATCCCAACACTTGAAAGCACGGAGAAGTTCATGGTAGCTTTAATTGACGCTTCACTAGCGGCTCAAAATGCGTCCATTGCCGCAGAATCGATGGGATTGGGCATTTGCTATATTGGAGGAATCCGAAATGATCTGGAATCAGTGAGTGAACTGCTGGAGCTTCCTGATCGGGTCATTCCTTTATTCGGGCTGGCAGTCGGTTTACCTGAAGGCAGTTCTGATGTGAAGCCGAGGTTGCCATTGGAAGCCATTTATCATGAGGATTCATACCAACGTGATGAAGGGTCCATGAAAGAGGAACTTGATCGTTATGACGAAACCATCTCTTCCTATTATCAGGCACGAACGGCCGGCAAACGATCGGATCGATGGACGGAGCAGATGGCCAACATGCTTTCAGGGAAGAAGCGCCTGTATATGAAGGAATTTATAGAGAAGAAGGGATTCAATAAAAGGTAGATCTCTATAGTCCAGATAAAGAAACTTAGAAAAAGCCCGAAAGGATCAAATCCTTTCGGGCTTTTTCCTAATCCATCTCCAAAAGCTCAATTTGAAAGTGTTCTGTGACTAACCGGATAAACTCCCTCGTTGTCTTAGGCAGATAGAAGTCTTTTTTCCATACGATTCCGTAGCTTGCGTTGTTCATGTTCTCAATTTCCACCAGTTGAACCTCTTTATGCTTAAATACTTGCAAAGCACTATGGGGAACGATGGAGGAAGCGAATCCTTGTTCTACAAGGTTGGCAAGGAGGACTGTATCCGAACATTCTGCCTTTACATTTGGAGTCAACCCGATTGAAATAAATGACTGGACAATCATTTCGTACAAGCCCAAGCTTTGTGTACTGGGAAGGATTAATGGCTGATGAACAATATCCTCTAATGTAATCGTGTCAATACTTGAAGTCGGAACACTCGTAATGTAGTAAAATGGCTCATCTTGGAGGACCACCTTCACCATATTGTCTGCTGAAAAAGGCATTCGGATCAGTGCAGCATCAATCTCCCGTAATTCTAAAAGATGAATGAGCTGTGAGGATTCATTTTGATGAATATTATAGGTGATGTTCGGGTATTTCTTTTCATACTTTGCTAAAATATGTGGCAAATCAATGTCAGATAATGTATTTACACCAATCCTCAGTTTGCCTTTTTCTCCTGAGCCAATTTCTTTCACTTCTGCCTCTGCAGCCTCCAGCAGCTTGATCATCTGATAAGCGTGCTGATAAAGGGCTTTACCAGCCTCTGTAATCACCAGTTTTCTCCCTTTCCGGTAAAACAGGCTCACACCGAGATTCTCTTCCATCGTGCGCAGCTGCTGACTTAGGGGTGGCTGAGACATATGTAGTCGTTTTGCTGCAGCAAGTATTGTTTTTTCTTCCACAATTGTCATGAAGTAGCGCAGTTGTTTAAGGTCCAGCATAGAAATCACCTCTCTTATACAATAAATATATAATAATACAATTTAATAGATATTATTCATATATATCAAGACGTGATATCCTAAAAGTTGTTAGGGGGAGTGAAAATGAAGAAAATGCTCATGGCTATCTTTATCAGCACTCTGGCGGGATGTTCGTTCAATGCTCAAGAGGAGGAAAAAGAAGTGATTTTCACCTATATAAAAGAAGGATATATTGAAGAAGTCGAAACGTTAATTGATGAAGGTGCCGATATTAATCAACAGGATGCCCTCGGTAGGACGCCTGTAATGCTTGCGACGTATCAAAATAACCCGGATATGGTTCGTTTGCTTATTGATAAGGGAGCTGATATTCATTTAAAGGATGAATTAAAAAACAATCCCTTTCTGTATGCTGGTGCAGAAGGAATGAATGACATTCTGCTTCTCACGATCGAAGCAGGAGCAGATCCTGCTTTAGTAAATCGATATGGCGGAACCGCGCTTATTCCAGCTGCGGAAAAAGGCCACGGTGAGACCGTCAAACTTCTATTGGAAAAAACAAACGTCGATATCAATCATGTAAATGACCTTGGCTGGACAGCCTTGATGGAAGCCATTGTATTGAGTGATGGAGGAAAGGTGCATCAAGAGATTATTGCCACATTAATCGAGTATGGTGCCGATGTAACGATACCTGATCAGGAAGGAAAATCACCAATTGAGCATGCCAGGGAAAGAGGTTTTGTTGAAATTGAGAAGATGCTGCTTAAAGCCGGAGCGGTTAAAGTATCATGAAATACAAAGGGCAGTCCGTAAGAATAACCCTGCAAAGCTTTCAATGGCTCATGTTTTTGATCGGAACGTCGATTGCTCTTCCGATTGTAATTGGTAGTGTGTTTGGATTAAGTGAGACCGAGATATCAGGGTTAATGCAAAGAACGCTTTTCCTGGTTGCTCTCGGCTCCATTCTTCAGAAAGTAATTGGACATTCCCTTCCGATTATTGAAGGACCGGCTGGATCCTGGGTAAGTGTCTTTGTTATTTTGGCTGGCTTTTCTAAGCAAATTGGCCTGTCGGTTGAAGAATCACTATCACTTGGTATGGGCTCACTTGCTTTAGCAGGATGTATACTGATCCTCATGGGATTAGTGAAAAACAAATCATTTTACGAAAGAGTATTTCCACCTTTAGTTTCAGGTGTTTTTTTGTTTCTTCTAGCTATTCAGCTTAGTGGCATCTTTTTTAAAGGGATGATCGTACAAGAAGAAGGAAGCGTTGATTGGGAACTGACGATGCTTGCCATTTTCGTTTTTGTCTTTATTGTGATTCTGTCAATTAAAGCAAAAGGATGGGGAAAGCAGTTTTCACTCTTAATCGGTATCATTGCTGGCTGGGGTGTGTTCGCCCTGTTCGGTGGTGCTTCCAACCCTATTGGACAGAGGGATCTTAGTGGCGTAGCTTTCCCAGAACTCTTTTCATGGGGACCACCTGCAATCAATGGTAATATCATCACTGCGACTATTCTGTTTTCTTTTACGCTGATTCTAAACAATATTGCAGCCATTGATTCGATGTATGAGGTATTTGATGGAAAGAAAATCAATAAACAAGACAGTATAAGAAGAGGCTTTGTCATCGGAGGAATCAATCATTGGTTATCGTCCATTTTTTCTGCTCTTGCTATTGTGCCCTTGCCGGTTACATCAGGTTTCGTACAAACGACGAAACAAAGAAACGGTCTTCCATTTCTTATAGCAGCAGGCAGTTTATTACTTATATCCTTCATGCCACAAGTGGTGCATGTAGTGTCCACTTTGCCTGTAGCCGTCGCGAGTGCAGCACTGCTTTCGACAATTGTGAATATGTTTATCATTTCATTAAAAAAGATTACTTCTAATAAGTTGAATCAAAGGGAGTTATCAATCATTAGTATTTCACTTTTGGGCGGCACAAGTCTCTTCTTTCAATCTCCGGATCTTTTCGAAGATCTTCCGAGTTCGCTTCAAATTGTAATGAGTAATGGTTTGATCGTCGGGACAGTTGTGGTGATTGGTCTTAATTTAATATGGCGCAATAACTAAAAAAACTGGCCAAGGCCAGTTTTTTTAGTTTATGAATTAGTTGGAGCCGGGTTTATCATTATATCCAGCAGTGAAAATCGCTACTAAGAACGCTAAAGATACACCTATAATCATTATAGTACCCATGTTTGGTAACCTCCCAGTTTCACTTATTCCACAGTCTGTCTTTAGTATAGCCTATTTTTTATTTGATGTGAATGAAATCGTTTAATTTTTTGTTGATCTGTGAGAGCTTGGCTGATTGATAATGAAACCATTATTTTTCGAAAGTCTCATTCTGCTGTTTATAGTGAATACTGAACCTTTGTCTGTAATAAATATATCTTGTTAACATGTTCAGGTGAACAAGCGCATAGAGTATATTAATCGTCTCTCATTAAGCGACAGGGGGAGGTCCTTATGGATATTTTAAAAAAAATCGAACATTATCGAGAAGAAGAAGAGAAACTGAAATGGGAAGGGACGTTTGCTCAGTATTTAGACCTGCTGAAAGAGAAGCCTTGGGTTGGGCAATCCGCTCATTCAAGAGTCTTTAATATGATTAAGGATGCCGGAGTTGAAGAGGTCGAGGGGAAAAGAAAGTATAAATTCTTCAGCAATCAATTATTTGGCTTAGAAGAGGCGCTGGAAAGACTCGTTGAAGAATACTTTCATCCTGCTGCGAAGCGATTGGATGTCAGAAAGAGAATCTTGTTACTGATGGGGCCAGTCAGTGGAGGGAAATCAACCCTTGTTTCCATGCTGAAACGCGGGCTGGAACAATATTCCCGGACTGAAAGAGGAGGCGTCTTTTCAATCAAAGGCTGCCCGATGCACGAAGATCCATTGCATCTGATTCCTCAACATTTGCGTGAAGATTTTTACAACGAATATGGCATTCGCATTGAAGGAAATCTCTCTCCGTTAAATACTATGCGCTTGGAGAAGGAATATCATGGCCGCATAGAAGACGTTCAGGTCGAAAGAGTCTTTTTCTCTGAAGATAAACGTGTCGGAATCGGTACGTTCAGTCCATCAGATCCAAAGTCACAGGATATTGCCGATTTAACAGGAAGTATCGACTTCTCCACGATTGCTGAATTTGGTTCTGAATCAGATCCACGTGCTTACCGATTTGATGGTGAGTTAAATAAAGCAAACCGTGGATTGATGGAATTCCAGGAAATGCTGAAGTGTGATGAAAAGTTCTTATGGCACTTATTATCCCTTACTCAGGAAGGAAACTTCAAGGCAGGTCGGTTTGCATTGATTTCGGCTGATGAGCTAATTGTCGCCCATACGAATGAAACTGAGTATCGATCCTTCATTGCAAATAAAAAGAATGAAGCCTTACACTCACGTATTATCGTCATGCCTGTTCCTTATAACCTGAAGGTCACCCAGGAAGAGAAAATATATGAGAAAATGATCAACGAAAGTGATGTGTCTAACGTCCACGTGGCACCTCATACGTTACGGGTTGCGGCGATGTTCACCATTTTGACCCGAATGAAAGAACCAAAGCGCGGTGATATTGATTTAATCAAGAAAATGCGCTTGTACGACGGAGAAAATGTTGAAGGATTTAACTCCGCAGATGTGGATGAAATGAAGAAGGAATATCAGGATGAAGGAATGAGCGGAATCGATCCGCGTTATGTCATTAACCGGATCTCGTCTACGATCATTCGAAAAGAAATCCCAACCATTAACGCTTTAGACGTTCTTCGGGCTTTGAAAGAAGGACTGGATCAACATCCATCAATTACGAATGAACTTCGTGATAAGTATTTGAACTTTATTTCCCTCGCCCGTAAGGAATATGATGACATCGCTAAGAAAGAAGTTCAGAAAGCATTCGTGTATTCATATGAAGAGTCTGCGAAAACGCTTATGGATAACTATCTTGATAACGTTGAAGCTTACTGCAATAAGGCGAAGCTTCATGACCCATTAACCGGTGAAGAAATCAATCCGGATGAAAAGCTGATGCGTTCCATTGAAGAACAAATCGGTATTTCAGAAAATGCGAAGAAAGCATTCCGTGAAGAAATCCTTATCCGTATCTCTGCATATGCCCGTAAAGGAAAGCGATTTGACTACAATTCACATGATCGCTTGAGAGAAGCCATTCAGAAGAAGCTATTCGCTGACTTGAAGGACGTCGTGAAAATCACGACATCATCGAAAACGCCAGACGAACAGCAGCTGAAGAAAGTCAACGAAGTGGTTGCCCGCCTCATCGATGAACATGGCTACAACTCAACATCCGCAAATGAATTACTCCGCTATGTGGGCAGCCTGTTGAATCGTTAATAGAAATGAAATCGGGAGATGCTAAATACACCTCCCGATTTTCTATGTGGTTTATTTTTTCTTGTAAGGGGAAAAGTAGTAGCCAAGAGGTGAAAGTTATGAGCAAAAACAAACATGAACTGGATAAAAACTATGAACCTGAAAATGGGTCCATGGCATCTGATATGGAAGAAATGGAGCAGCTGGGAAAGCAAATGGACAAGCTAAGAACGAATGAAGAGCTGAAAGAGGACAAAAAGCAGCCGGATCCTGTTCAATATAAAGAAAAAGACAAGGGATAGTTGACAGAAAACTCAGAATATAATAGTCTATAGATAGAGAGCTGGGCCCATTATCTTAAATGAAAGTGGGTGGAGAGGATGCCTTCTAAACCTCATCGTCGAGAAGAAGCAGAACCTCTTAACGGAAGTATGGCCTCCAATATGGAGGAAGTCATTAAGCTAGGGAAGCAGATGGAAAAATTACGTTCCAGTGGCGAATTAAAGATACACAATCGAGTATCAGACCCGGCTCAATATGAAGAAGAAGCTTAATCAGGTGATTCTGCCTGGTTATTTTTTTTGAGGAAATCGGACATTCACGGACATTATATAACATGTCAGAAAAATAGGCTCGTCCAACCTTAAAAGAACGTTTAATTGTCGAAATTATTTGTAAATTTATCAATACTTCTGCATAGGATAGAGTAATCCCCGTTTCACTTCATGGGATATATGCAGTTTAGACAGTCAACATAGTGTATGCAGGAGAATGAAGAAATGTGAAAAAACTTTAAGGAGGGGAATAATTTGAGTCAAATGGATAATCATCAGTTTGTCATTTCCAAGGAAGATTGGGCCCTCCACCGCAAAGGTCACGATGATCAACAAAGACATCAAGAGAAAGTACAGGATGCGATTCGAAACAACTTACCTGATTTGATTACAGAAGAAAACATTGTCATGTCAAATGGTCGAGACGTCGTCAAGATCCCGATTCGTTCTTTAGATGAATATAAAATTCGTTATAACTATGATAAGAATAAGCACGTCGGGCAAGGTGACGGTGAAAGTCAGGTAGGAGACGTCATTGCAAGAGACGGCTCACCGCAGCAACAGGGTCCTGGAAAAGGTCAAGGGGCCGGAGATAAAGCCGGTGAAGATTACTATGAAGCAGAAGTGTCGATGCTTGAGATTGAAGAAGCCTTATTTAGCCAATTGGAACTTCCGAACCTGAAGAAGAAGGAGCAAGATGTTCAAACCGTCGAGCACATTGAATTCAACGATATCCGTAAAACAGGCCTAATGGGGAATATAGATAAAAAGAAGACGATGATGTCTGCCTTTAAGAGGAATGCCATGAAAGGAGCACCAAGCTTTCATCCGATATATACCGAAGACTTGAAGTTCAGAACGTGGAATGAAGTATTAAAGCCTGAATCCAAAGCGGTCGTATTGGCTATGATGGATACGAGTGGATCCATGGGGGTATGGGAGAAATATATGGCAAGAAGCTTTTTCTTCTGGATGACACGTTTTTTGAGAACAAAATATGAAACCGTAGAAATTGAATTCATCGCACATCATACTGAAGCCAAAGTGGTATCAGAAGAACACTTCTTCTCGAAAGGAGAAAGCGGAGGTACCATCTGTTCATCTGCTTATCGCAAAGCGCTGGAATTAATCGATGGAAAGTACGCTCCGACCCGCTATAATATTTATCCGTTCCATTTCTCTGATGGGGATAACCTGACGTCTGATAACGTACGATGCGTGAAGCTTGTAGAAGAATTAATGAAAGTATCCAGCATGTTCGGTTACGGGGAAGTGAACCAATATAACCGCCACTCCACCTTGATGTCAGCCTACAAAAATATTAAAAACGACGATTTCCGTTATTACATTCTCAAACAAAAAGCCGATGTATTCCATGCCATGAAAAGTTTCTTCCACAATGAGCAGGAAAAAGCTTTCGCTTGAGAAAAACCAGCCGATGAGGCTGGTTTTTCACTGTCAACTACTTATCTACTTACATATGAAAATATTAGGTTATTCTGTTTGCATAGTGCTAGAATATAGAGAGGTACTTTAAAAAACATTCTATAAGCGGTGAGGTTTATCATGACAGATGAAAAGCAACAAATTCAACAACTAAAGAATGAAATTAAAGAATTAAAAGAACACCTGAGTCAATCAGAACAGCTGATTATGGATATTTCAGCACCTATTATCCCCTCCATCGTCCCTGAAACCATCTTGATCCCCATAACCGGCAGACTTAGCCCGGAACGTTTTGAAAGGATCATTTCCAAGATATTAGACGTCTCGTACGGTGGAGATATCAACACAATCATTGTAGATTTCTCAGCCATATCAGAGAAAGAAATCGGTGAAATGGACATTTTCGGCACTTATATCCATAACATGGCGAAGGCAATTGGATTAATGGGAATCGAAACCCTATTTGTCGGATTTACACCTGCCCTTACTCAAGTGATGATCAATTCAGGAGTGAGAGAGCTTAAAGGGATTAAAAGCTTCCTCACATTCCGGACAGCTTTGCAATATTTGATGAGCGAAAAGGAAATTACATTTCAGAAGATAAATGAGTAAAAGAACCAGCCTATTCGGTTGGTTCTTTTTATTTATAAGCAAACAACCTTCATGTTTGTTCTGGGATAGGGGAAACTATCCCTATCAGACTCAAAAAGGATTTGAATAGTTCATGGTTGATTTTAAAGACTTGGGTATCGTTGCATTAAGAATTTTTACAATACTTCCATTTATGATTTTTGTCACATTATATATGGGGAAACGTTCCATCGGGGAGTTGCCGGTATTTGATTTTTTAGTGGTCCTCGTGTTTGGCTCTGTTGTAGGAGCGGATATTGCAGATCCTGACATCAAACATATCCATACCATCGTCGCAATGATTTTAATCGGTATACTACAAAAGATCTTGACCAAAATGAAAACCTCTTCACGAAAAGTGGGTAAACTGCTTTCATTTGAACCTACGGTGGTCATTGAAAATGGTCAGGTTCTAAAAGAAGACTTAAAAAAAACCGGTTATACGATTGATAATATCCTGATGCTTCTCCGGGAGAAAGAAGTATTCTCATTGCAAGATGTGGAAATTGGAATCATTGAATCGAATGGGAGTTTATCGATTCATAAGATTCCCCCAAGACAAACGGTTACAGTGGAGGATGCAGGAGTGATGAAGCGGACGAGCCTTGCATTTCCTCTTATAGTAGATGGTGTATTGCATACGGGCGTTTTAGATAAATTAAACGTGGAGGAAAAATGGGTTCGGGATGAATTGAGAAGAGAAGGATTCACGGCAATCCATGAGGTATTCTATGCCTCTATCAATGTAAGAAAAGAAATCCATATCGTGAAAACATCTGATATTCACGCGTATCCTCATTTTTTTAACTGAGCATTCATAAAAGAAAAGAGCTGTAGGGTAGAGTATACTAAAAGTAAAAAAGGTGATCCCTGTGAAAAAGATACTCAAATGGACTGCCATTGTTCTTCTTGCAGTTGTCCTAATAGGTGGCATTGGATTTTACTTCTGGTCAGAACAAACGTATTCAGCTACAGAAGAATTAATAAAAACAATCAAAATCGAAGAGGATCCATTAATTGAAGAAAAAAAAGACTGGCTTATTTTTAACCCCGAGAAATCTAACAGCAAGGGACTTATTCTATATCCAGGAGCAAAGGTGGAAGTCGAGGCTTATGGGTATTTAGGGAAGTCACTTTCTGAGAAGGGGTACACAGTCGTCATTCCAAGGATGCCCTTTCATATCGCTTTTTTTGGTATAGGTGAATCTGAAAAAATCATAAACAGTTTTGATGAGGAGCTTGATTGGTATGTGTCAGGTCACTCATTGGGTGGAGTAGCGGCTGCTAAATACGCCTATGATCACCAAGATGAGATAAAAGGGGTGATTTTCCTCGCCTCTTATCCAACAAACTCAACTGATTTTTCTGAAAGCGATGTTCCTTTTCTAAGTATTTTTGCAGAGAACGATGGGCTTACTACAAAGGATGATATTGAAGAAAGTAAAAAAATATTGCCGCATGCAACGGTTTTCCACCAAATCGAAGGGGGAAACCATGCAGGCTTCGGAATGTACGGGAAGCAAAAAGGAGATCTTGAAGCAAATATTTCCCCAAGGGACCAGCAAGATGAAATCATACGGACGATGAATGCATGGTTAATGAAGAATTGATTTCATTATTATGAAAGCTGTTGAGCAGACTCAGCAGCTATTTTTGTATGTCAAGATAAAGGAATCCTGACGTACAAGGTAGTATATATAAATATAGAAGGAGGTTCGATTCAGATGGAATTTATCTATGTATTAAAGCTTATCCCGCGTTTACATAAAGAAGAAAACTGGATGACAGCGGATGAAGACATTGTTCAATATCACTTCCAGAGGCTAAAAGAATTCACTGAAGCAGGAGTGGTAATCCTTGCCGGCAGAACATTGAATGAAGAAGAAAATGCTTTTGGAATCGTGATTTTTGAAGCGGAAGATGCAGAAAAGGCTAAAGCGTTCATGAAGGAAGATCCTGCGGTAAAAGAAGGAATCATGACAGCAGAGCTGTTCCCTTACAGAGTGGCCCTTTCGAGATAGGAAATCAATTCTGAAATAGAGTAGGAGAAGGTACGATGGAAGAGTGGATAGAAGAACTTTTTACAGAGGAACTATTGGCTGAAGCTGCCTTACGATTTGGCTGTAATACTGCTCAAGCTAAGAAACTAGGAGACTTTGAAAACTATGTGTATGAGGTGCATAAGGAAAACATTCCCTATATCCTCCGCCTCACTCACAGTTCTCATCGGTCAGAAAGAGAAGTGGAAGCTGAACTGAAATGGATTAACTACTTACATAAGCACGGAGTTAATGTATCATTAGTCAATCATTCTGATAAAGGAAAGCTCGTAGAAGTCATCCAGGCAAGAAAATCGTATTTCTATGTGTGTTTGTTTGATAAAGCTCCAGGAAGTCCTGTGAAAGTGAATGATCCGTTATTCAATGAAGAACTATTTTATAAATGGGGGAAAATGACAGGACATATGCACAGGGTAACAAAGGCATATGGGGAGGATGGCATCCACCGTCTTCGCTGGGATCAGGACGATGTGCTGGACTATAAGAAATATTTATCTGAGGAAGACAGGTACATCCTTGATGCTGGTCAAAGAAACATGGAGGAAATTAGAAGCTTTGTGGAAACCAAAGACACTTTTGGGCTCATTCACTCAGACATCCATCCAGGGAATTTTTTTTACCATGAGGGTGATCTTCATGTGTTTGACTTTGACGATAGTACACAGTTCTTTTTTATAAGTGACGTTGCCATCCCTCTTTACTATTCCGTGTGGTGGAAGTTTAGGAATGAGAACTTGGATATCCGCAACCAATTTGGCGGTAAGTTTCTCGTTTCATTTTTAAAAGGATATTTGACGGAGTGTGAATTAGAAGAAGAGTGGGTAGAACGAATCCCCCATTTCCTTTTGCTCAGAGATTTAACACTGTATTCTGTTTTCCATAAAAAATGGGACCTTGAGAATTTATCCGAGGTCGAGGAGTCGCTTCTTTCACAGATCAGGGACAGATTGCTCCATGATGAACCAATCGTCGACCTGGACTACGGTGAAATTTTTGAAAAAGCGAGGGTAAAATGATTTGGGCACTGCTTATTGCAGGTGTGATCATCGGATTGTTAGTCCGTCTTATGAGGACGACCTTTAAGAGTGGATATGGGATGTCTGAGGATTTATTTGATCAGCCTCAGTATATGAAAACTTGCAATCATTGTCACAGGAAGATTCCAAAGGATTATCAAAAATCTCTTTGTCCCCATTGCGGGAAGCTGGTGGAATGATGGAAAGGTTTGAAGGATTTCTCCTTCGGGCCTTTTTTAATGACGTTTATTTTATATGAGGAGATAAATTTGGTATGATGCTAAAGACTGTTTACAAACAAACTGATGAGGTGAAGAAATGGATAAAACCATTGGATTTATAGGATGCGGAAATATGGCACAAGCGATTATGGGCGGTATATTGAAATCCGGTTTGGTGGATGAACATTCGGTTAAAGCGAGCGCCAGAACTCAGGAGACGCTGGATAAAGTAGCAGGGGAATTTGGAGTGGGGGTTACCAGTGATAATATAAGTGTAGCAGCCTTTTCGGATATTGTGTTTTTATCAGTGAAACCAGACCAATATCGGAGCATTATCGAATCGATAAAGGATTCCCTGAAAGAGGATGCCATCATCATTACCATTGCAGCGGGTATCACCATTGATTGGATGGAGAGTCAGCTTTCTGAATCAATGAAAATTGTCCGGACTATGCCAAATACCCCGTCTCTTGTAGGAGAAGGTATGACGGCCTATTGTGTAAATAATGAAGTAACGGAAGAAGACCTTGCAGATGTACAAGCGATTTTAGAAAGCTTCGGAAAGGCTGAAATGGTAGAGGAAAGCCTGATGGATGCCATTCCAGCAGTAAGCGGATCTTCTCCCGCGTATGTGTTTATGTTCATAGAAGCACTGGCTGATGGAGCGGTTCTGCAAGGTATTCCACGAAAGCAGGCTTACCAGCTCGCATCCCAGGCTGTACTTGGAGCAGCAAAAATGGTTCTCGAAACGGGCACTCACCCAGGAGAACTGAAGGATGCCGTTTGCTCACCAGGAGGAGCAACGATTGAAGCGGTATCAGCTCTGGAGAAGAATAATTTTAAAGGAGCCGTTTTAACGGCTATGGAAGCATGCGGTCGTAAATCGAAGTCTCTGGGAGAGTAAATTGGAAAGCATTTATTTTACGTTATTCTGAAGGTCCGTCCCTCTCTACTTTATTCAAACTGCCAAAGTATTTGTTTACTTTGGCAGTTTGTTATTTATCGGGTTTGGTATTCTACTGTCAAGATGGCTGTGACGCCGATTTGTCCTGGTTGCACGGTTGTACTTTCTTCAGCGGCTTTCACAAATCCAGTTGTTACAAAAGGGGTGACCATTGGGCTTGATTGCTCTGTGATGGACTTTGGCTGGGGGTTGAGCTGCTGCCCCGATTGGTTCGATAATGTGAGTGCTTTTTGGTATGCCTTTTGATATGCGGAAGTAAGGGCTAACTGATAGGATTCAATAGGATTTGAATTGACAAATTGAATGTTTTCTACCCGATTCGCTCCGCTTTTTATGGCATCATCCATAATCGTACCCACTTTTTCAATATCATTTATAGTTACGCGAAATACTTGGCGAACCTCATATCCTGTAAAAATTTGTTTCCCGTCCTCATAATTGTATTGTGGGAATACTTGATAGGTGGAGGTTTGGATATCTTTTTTTGACACACCGTTATTTAATAGTGATTGTAAGACTTGAGTGGATTGTTGTTGGTTCTGGTTTTGTGCCGCTTCAAGTTCTTCATCTTTAGTGACAACACCGATAGAGACAATGGCTTGATCGGGATCCACATAAAGTGTATGCTCACCAGTTACAGTAATCGTGCCATTGGTGTTGCCGGTTCTATAGTAAGGATATGAATACATGAGCAAACCTACACGCAAGTAAAGGATTCAATTTTATCTAAATCGATGCCGAAGTATACCCATGTGAATCCGATCCATCTCCACCCGGCAATGGAACGGCGCCCAACAAAGACAGGATAAAACCAGAAAGCATCTCTTCGTAACCAAATATACGTGTAACGGAATAAACATCTTCTGATGGCACCCGGGTCTACTGCAAAGACACTTGGTCCACCTTGTGTTCCTTGCATCACCGTTTTTTGTGGTTGGAAGTTCGGTGGTGGTCCGGGTGGTGGTTGATTTTGTCCGCCTTGCCCTCCTGCAGGTGGTGGTGAGCTTGGTGCGCCTTGTCCTCCCCCAGGAAAACCTGGAAAGCCACCACCAGATCCTTGACCTCCACCAGGAAAGCCGGGGAACCCGCTGCCTCCCCCAGGAAAACCAGGGAATAGTTGTCTGTGATCATACATAGAAGAACCTCCTCATAAAGAATTCTCTTTATCATATGAGGAGGTCCAATGGGCGTGCGTGTCTATTCATTTTAACGAAGGGAGTAAATCAAGAATCCATCGCTTTTTTCATCACATTTTTTAGCGTCTCTGCTGAGTGAGCGAACTGAGTTCTTTCTTTGTCATTTAACGGAAGCTCGACGACTTTTCTGATACCTTCACCATTAATGATGGCAGGGACACCGATGTATATGTCTTCCTGATCATATTCACCTTCAAGGAGGGCAGAAACGGTTAAAATGCTATTTTCATTGTTAAAGATAGCTTTGGTAATCCTGGCAAGACCCATGGCAATGCCGTAATAGGTTGCGCCTTTCCGTTCAATGATGTGATAGGCTGCATCTCTTACATTGACGAATATATCATCGAGCTGTTTCTGCACGTCATCCTGGTGGAGATCAATCAACTCACTTAAATGACTTGCACCTACAGTCGTGTGGCTCCAAACGGGAAACTCCGTGTCACCGTGTTCTCCCATAATATAGGCGTGAATATTACGTGTATCAATATCAAAATGCTCTCCGACTAAGTAGCGAAGTCTTGCTGTATCGAGGATCGTTCCTGATCCGATGACTCTTTCTTTCGGAAGACCGGAAAACTTCCAAGTTGCATACGTTAAGATGTCGACAGGGTTCGTCGCCACAAGGAAAATGCCGTTGAATCCACTATTCATGACAGAGTCTACAATGGATTTAAAGATCTTCACATTCTTTTCCACCAGGTCCAGACGGGTTTCACCCGGCTGCTGGTTCGCTCCTGCCGTAATCACGACCAAGTCAGCGTCCCTACAATCACTGTAATCTCCTGCAGATATTTTCATAGGGGAAGCGAATGCAAGACCATGGTTTAAATCACGTGCATCTCCATCAGCTTTCTCCTTATTCAAATCAATCATCACGAGCTCATGTGCGATTCCTTGATTCAGAAGAGCAAAGGCATAACTTGAGCCTACAAATCCTGTACCGATTAAAGCTACTTTGTTTGTGCATTTGATTGTCATACGTCATCACCTATCCACTAAATATTTGTGAAAAAATTGGTCACATGAATCTAACAATGGCCAGATAAAAAGAAAGTAATAAAGCCTTAAGTATATGAATTGAGATATTGTGAAATGGTTCACAATGAAATGATAACATGAAACACATTGATATTCTACTCTGAAATATAGCATAACATACATATTTGTGAATAAATTCACAAAATTGTCATACAGAGAAATGGTCCCAGTTCCTTCCCACAAATAAAAAAAGGGTTTTTTCTGATGTGTGATGAATGTATAAAGGAAGAGGAGAGGTATGGGAGGTGTCTGTATGAATGTCAGGAGTGGGGATTTATATATCCGTCGGTTAGAGGAGGGGGATAAATACACGTTGGCAAGGTGGTTGCAGGATCCCGTGGTGCTGGAGTTTTATGAAGGGAGGGACTGCCCATTCACTCTTCAGATGGTGGAGGAGAAGTTCCTGGCAGAGAGGGACGTCTTAGGTTGTCTGGTTGAGTACGAGGGAATTGAAATCGGTTATCTTCAGTATTATCAGCTAGATGAAGAAACAATGATACGATATGGTTACACGAATTTAGATGAAGTGATTTACGGTACGGATCAATTCATCGGAGAAGCGACATATTGGAACAGGGGAATAGGGACGAAACTCATTCGAGCTGTAGTAGAGTACTTGCTCAAGAAGGAGGGTGTCCACCGACTCGTGGTGGATCCCATGACTTGGAACACCAGAGCGATCCGTTGCTATGAGAAATGTGGATATAGTAAATCAAGAATACTGCGGGAGCATGAGCTTCATGAAGGCGAACATCATGATTCCTGGTTGATGGAGTTCATTCCCGAGTAAATGGGAGACTTTAAAATGAGTAGAAAAATAGAAGAAGCCATTGAATTGAGAGAATCGGGAGAATACGCAGCTTCCATTGAAAGGTGGAAGCGATTGATTGGGGAAGAACCAGATAATGGTTTTCTGCATTACCAATGTGCATGGAGCCATGACGCAATGGGACTCGAAAGCGAAGCTGTTCCTTATTACGAAAGTTCGATTCAATTGGGACTGGATGATAAAGAATTACAGGGCGCCTACCTTGGATTAGGGAGTACATATCGGACATTGGGAGAGTATGAAAAAAGCAAATCCGTGTTCGAGAAAGGAATAGGACGATTTCCTGAAAATAAAGCGTTGACGGTCTTTTATTCCATGACCCTCTATAATTTGAACGAACATAGTAAAGCAATGGAGCTGCTGCTGACGTGTATTGGAGAATCGTCACAAGAATCCACCATCGAACCTTATAAAAAGGCGATAACATTTTATGCTAGTCAATTGGACGTCGTGTGGAAATAAGAGTAGCTGTTCTGCATGACAGCTCTTTTTTTTGTGGTTGGAAAGTAAGAAGGAGTGAATGAAGTTGGCAATAACTCAACTGTATCTGGTGAGGCATGCTCACTCGAAATACACCCCCGAGGAATTAACCAGACCCTTATCAGACAAAGGTAAGGTGGATGCTGAGCATGTAACGGAATTATTAAAGAAGGAAAAGATTGATGCAGTATGTTCCAGTCCATATAAAAGGGCGGTGGAAACCGTTGAAGGGACAGCCCGCCATATTGGGCAGGGAATCAATTTATATGAAGAATTGAGAGAACGAACTCTCTCTGGAAAACCTGTTCAAAACTTTGAAGAGGCAATCTCATTGGTGTGGGAGGATCCTGCTTTTTCCTTGGAAGGCGGAGAGTCGAATCTCACCGCTCAAAAAAGAGGCGTACAAGGGATATTTAAGATCATTGAAGAATATAATGGGAAAAACGTCGTGATTGGAACACACGGTAATATTATGGTTTTGATCATGAGTTACTTTGATCCTCAATATGATATCAGGTTTTGGAGAAAGCTTGAAATGCCAGATATATATTGTTTAACTTTTGATGACAAAGTTCTAATAAGCGTCAAGAGAATATGGACACAACCAGCTGAATTTGCACCACAAAAAGACCGTTCATTATGAACGGTCTTTCAAGTATCTATATCGGGTCAATGAGGCAGGAATGCCAGCTGATAGAAGAACAGGACGGCAAAGATATAGACGAGTGGATGTACCTGCTTCCATTGCCCTTTTACGACTTTTAATAATGGGTAAGAAATGAATCCCAGTGCTATCCCTGTTGCGATGCTTGATGTTAACGGCATGCTAAGAATGATTAAAAAAGCAGGGAAGGCTTCATCTAATTGATCCCATTTAATATGAGAAATGCTCCCCATCATTAAGCTTCCTACGATGATTAGGGCAGGAGCTGTAATGGCTGAAATTCCTGATACGGCACTTACAAGTGGACCGAAGAATGCAGCGGCAATGAACAGGATAGAAACCGTTAATGTTGTTAATCCTGTTCTTCCTCCAGCGGAAACACCGGCTGAAGATTCAATATAAGCGGACGTAGGACTTGTCCCAAACATCGCCCCTACAGTTGTTGCAATGGAATCCGCAAGTAAGGCTTCACGTGCTCTTGGCATCGTGTTGCCTTTCATAAGCCCTGCTTGTTGGGCCACCCCGATCATCGTTCCTGTTGTGTCAAAGATAGTTACAAGTAAGAATGAGAACACAACGGCATATAACCCGTATTGAAAGACATCGGCAAATGCTGTAAGAGGATTTGCTACGATAAGTCCTTCTGGAAGATGTGGAAGGGCCACAAACCCTTCTTTAAATGATAATTCTCCTGTGAAGAATGCGACGAGTCCAGTGACTATCATTCCGATAAATAACGCTCCATGGACACGTAAGACCATGAGGATAAGGGTAACAGCCAATCCGATTAACGCTAGGATCGCTGAAGATGAATGAAGATCCCCCAGCTGTACTAAATTCGTTGGATGAGCTTGGATAAGTCCTGTCAGTCGTAATCCAATAAAGGCAATGAACAAACCGATTCCTGCGGTGATGCCGTGCTTTAGATTTTGGGGAATGGCTTCGATCAATTTTTTTCTGAATGGTGTTAATGAAAGAATGATAAAGATGATACCTGCTACAAAAACGGCAGAGAATGCAACGATATAAGAAATGTCATCATTCGCCCCTACTACAGAGTAAGTAAAGTAAGCATTCAATCCCATCCCTGGTGCGATGGCAATTGGATAATTTGCGAACAAGGCCATCCATAACGTGCCGGCTACGGCTGAAATAATGGTTGCTAAGAAGACTTGATCAAATGGCACACCTGCGTCGGCTAAAATAATGGGATTGACAACGACAATGTAAACCATTGTTAGAAATGTTGTAATACCTGCCAGTATTTCAGTTTTGGGATTAGTGCCATGTTCCTTTAATTTAAACATCGTAATACCTCCAATAAAAACGAACATTAAAAACGCGCAACTTCTATAATATTCGGTAATAGATCGAATTTCAATAGAAAGATATGAAATTTTTTTAAGAAATAATCCTGAAACCCCTTCCAAACCCCTTTCATTTTCGATAAGATGTTATCAATTATAGAAGAATCAGTCTCTATAATGCCCAGTAAGTAAACGATTAACCACGCATAAGCTGACATTTCTCAAGGAAAGGAGCGGTACTAACGTGTATACACAATTAAAAAACAAATCAATCTCCGAGCAGATTGAATTCATCACACGATCTTTAGTCGCTCTGAAAAGCTATAATGGGACAATTGGCGAAAGTGAAAAAGCCCAGTATATATATAAAATGATTTCTTCATTTCCTTATTTTCAAAAGCATCCTGATCGAGTCTGGCTCCAAGAAGTCCCGAACGATCCGACAGGAAGGAAAAACGTGTTTGCCCTCGTGAAAGGAGCGTCTTCGAAAACTGTATTATTCCATGCCCACTATGATACGGTAGGAACCGATGATTATGGTGCACTGCAGGATATGGCTCATGATCCCGACTTTCTTCAGAAGTTCTTTATGGACTATGAAGGAGAGGAAAAGGTGAGAGAAGATGCCCTCTCTGGAAACTGGCTGTTTGGAAGAGGGGCATTGGATATGCAGAGCGGAATTGCCGTACACATGGCGAATCTCTTGTACTATACGGGACAGGGAACACCAGATGGACATTTACTCTTCCTATTTAATGGTGATGAAGAAAGTGAACATGCCGGAATGATTGCAGCTTTAAGCGAACTCTATCGTTTGAAAAAAGAGGGCTTTGACTATTTGGCAGCTATCAATACCGATTTCATTTCTCCTATCTATGATGGAGACTGTAAACGATATATTTACACGGGTGCTGCAGGAAAACTCCTGCCAAGCTTTTATATATATGGAAGAGAAGCGCATGTAGGGGATGTGCTGACATCCATCGATCCTACTGTGATTGCTTCCAAGATCAATCTTGAAATCAATCAGAACTTAGATTACCTGGAGGATATACCAGGTGAATTCACCCTGCCTCCATCTTGCCTGTATTTCAAAGATGACAAACATACGTATAATGTTCAAACCCCTTTGAGCGCTTCTCTATACTTTAACTATTTTGTATATGAGAGAACTGCCCGGGAAGTCCTCTACGATATGAAGAAGACAGCATTAAAGGCAGTAAGTGATTTGGAAGAACGCAGTAAAAGACAGTTTGAGCAATACCGGAGCTATCATGGTTTCCCGGAAAGGGAGTTTTCATGGGAAGTGGAAGTTCTGACGTTACGGGAGTATATCTTCTGGCTGAAGGAAAGAGGCATTGATCCGGATCCTGTCATGAAAAAGGTCTTTTATGATATGGAGGGAGATGACAGAAGGACGATTGCGTATGCCATGGTGGAAGCACTGCAGCATCTGGATCCCGATCGAACGCCAAGAGTGATCATTTTCTTCGCACCGCCATTTTTACCTCATAACTTTGTGAATGAAGAAAATGAGTATGGCAAGAGGGTGAGAGAGGCGTTAGGGAAATGCTTAAACGATATAGCCAAAGAAACCGGCGAAGAATTTGTCATTAAACGGTTTTTCCCGTATCTGGCAGATGGAAGTTTTCTCTCTCTTCATGAAGAAGACGAGGATATTGACGTATTCAAAAAGAACATGCCGCTGATCAATCAGTTGTATCCAGTTCCCATCGATATGATCAGAAAGCTGAACATCCCTTCTATTAATATCGGTGTGTACGGAAAGGATGGCCATCAGTGGACAGAGAGAGTGTATAAACCTTACACCTTCTCAGTATTGCCGGAGATTATCCAGCGTGTGACGAAGGATTTATTGAAAATATAACAGGACCCATAAAAATAGAGAGGACATTCGCTTAGCGATGTGCCTCTCTATTTTTATTGATTGGAATATAGTTTGTGCAGGTTTTGCAATTATTGTAAAATGGTCGGATTACTGGTGATTTCGGCTGGATTCGTTAGGAGATAAATAAAAAACTATACCATCCACGCCGTATTCAAAACTAACTGGGTTCTGGAATTGTCACAAAAAGGTCAATCCTAAAAGATGCATAAAGAGAACAAGTCTACTATAATAGAGTTATCAATTTGTGAAATGTTTCACTAACTTTTAACCTTGGAGTTGAGAAGAGGTATGAAAGAACTAAATAAATTGGCTAAGCAGCAGAAATCATCCATGATGACTCTTTACGGAACATCCCTATTGATGGGGGGAGTAGTGATTGGACAAGCTTACTTGCTGGTTAGCATTGTAAATAAAATGTTTATAGAGGGAGCGGGATTTCAAGACATTTTTCCAATGCTGGGTGCATTGCTGCTTATTTTAGTGGGGAGAGCAGCCCTCACGTATGTGAATGGACGAACAGGAATCAGGATGGCTTCGAAGGTAAAGAGCGACTTGAGAAAGCGGCTCTTGAATAAGTGGGCAAAAAATCCACTGCAAGCGTCCATACAAGGGCAGTCTGGACAAAAAGTCAGTACGATGATGGATGCTGTCGATGGGCTGGATGGGTATTACAGTCAGTACGTTCACCAAAGAATTCAAACGACCATCGTTCCGTTAATACTGTTAATCACCATTTTTACTGAGCATATTTATACGGGACTGATCATGGTCATAACGGCCCCGTTCATTCCTCTGTTTATGGCGATTATCGGAGTGATGACAAAAAATAAATCCGAGAAGCAAATGGATAAGCTGACGGCTTTTTCCGGACGATTTCTTGACACACTGCAAGGATTGACTACCTTGAAGCTTCTTGGAAGAGGGAAACAACAGAAAGAAGGGATCCGTTCTGCCAGTCTTGACTTTCGTGAAGCCACGATGGAAGTGCTCAAGACCGCATTCTTATCTTCCTTGATGCTAGAGTTTATTTCCATGTTAAGTATTGGACTGATTGCTCTTGAAGTAGGGCTCAGATTAGTCGTCTTTGAAAGCATTTCATTCTTTACCGCTTTCTTCGTTCTTGTGCTTGCCCCGGAATTCTATCTATCACTAAAAGAGCTTGGGCAGGCCTTTCATACTGGCCGAGGAAGTATGGGGGCCGCGAAAAAAGTCATGGAGGAGCTTGAAGAAAAAGATCGACCTGTGCATTGGGGAGAGAAGGAACTCGAATCGTTTGGAACTCCTGCCACAATGGAATTACGTACTGTCGGTTTTTCCTACGGGGATAAGGGATTTGTTCTTCAATCCATTTCGGCGGTCTTTCCTCCCGGCAGCCAAGTGGCGATCGTCGGTCACAGCGGAGCAGGCAAAACAACTCTTCTTCATCTTTTAGCAGGACTTCTTGATCCCTCTGAAGGAGACATCGTGATCGATGGATATTCAAGAAGTGAATATAGGGAAAGCGACTGGTTTGATCAACTGAGTTATATTTCACAGAATCCGTATTTATTCTCAGGCACAATCTCAGAGAATATTGCAGTTGGAGGAAGAGAAGGCGTGACCCGGGAAGAGATTGAATACGCTGCTGAAAAAGCAGGAATCTCACAAATGATTGCAGGTCTCGATAAAGGGTTTGACACACCGATCGGTGAAGCGGGGAGAGGGCTTTCAGGAGGAGAAAAGCAGCGTATTGCCATAGCCAGGGCTTTTCTCAAAAAACCTTCTATTATTCTCTTCGACGAACCGACAACAGGATTGGATCTTAAAACCGAGGGAATCCTTCAAGCCTCCATTCAGGAATTATCCAAAGATTCAACGGTGATTACAGTGGCTCACCGCTTGCATACAATTCGTGAAGCAGATCAAATTCTGTTTTTGGAAAATGGGAAATTATCGGGTATAGGAAATCATGAGGAGTTAATGAAGTCCTCTTCACGCTATCATGAGATGGTGACAGCACAGCAAGGGGTGAATACATGATGAAAGAGTTAGGATTTGTCGTAAAGCTGATGATGAAGGAAAAGAAGGATATAGTGTATTCTATTCTTTTTGGCTTCCTGGCTGGAATGACCTCTGTCGGTTTATTTGCTTCCAGTGGTTATTTAATTTCTAAAGCAGCTTTGGAAGTACCTCTATACGCACTGACGGTGATGATTGCACTCTTGAAGCTATTCGGTTTTACAAAGGCGCTTAGCCGCTACGCGGAACGTTATTTTTCCCATCGAGCAACATTCACGATTCTGGCTAATTTACGAGTCTCGATTTATGAAGCAATCGAACCGTTAGCGCCGGGAATTTTCGGTCGATACAGAAGCGGTGATCTTCTCTCAAGAATTGTCGGGGACGTAGAGAGCCTCCAGAATTTCTTTCTTAGGGTCTTTTATCCCCCTGTCATTCTGGTGATGGTGTTCTTAAGTACGATTTTGTTTACGATGTTTTATTCTGTATCCGTTGCATTGATTCTTCTCGTGGGCCTTCTGCTGACGGGATTCGTCGTCCCTGCCTATTTTGCTCTTAAACAGAGGAAGATTGAAGTGACTTTAAGAGAAAGACGGGGGGAGTTGTCTACTGAAGTAACGGAATTTCTATATGGATTCAGAGACCTGAAGATCTATCAGAGACTGGAGGATAAAGAGAGAAGTCTTGTTCATGCATCAACAGGCTATGTGAGTGAAGAGGAACGTGAGGGTATCCATTCCCTCTTTAGTCATTCAACCAATATCCTGGTTTCGCTTCTTATTTCATGGATCGTTTTAGCTGTAGGGGCCTATTCGGTGGGATCAGGTCAACTGGACGGAATATACCTTGCTATGCTTGTCATGATCTCATTAACCGTATTCGAAAACGCCACACCCATGGCAATTCTCCCTACACACTATGAAGATTCCCGCAGAGCGGCAGCCAGGCTTTCTTCAGTCATTCCAGAAGAGAGCATCGAGAGGGACGGACCTTCATTTGGCGGGAAACTTGGCGGGGAAGCTCCGTCCTTTCACCTGAAGGATGTAAGCTTTTCCTTCGGGGGAGAGGAAAGAAAAGCATTGGATGGTGTGGATCTTGAGCTGCCTGCAGGTTCGAAAACAGCGATTGTAGGCCCGTCGGGATCAGGGAAATCAACATTGCTTCAATTGTTATTAAACTTTTACTCAACGGATCAAGGATCGATTTTCGTCAATGATGCTTCAATTAAAGATTTCGATAAAGAGTCGTTGTGGGAGCATGCCAATGTGGTTCTTCAAGAAAATCATTTCTTCTACGGCACTTTAAGGGATAATCTTATGCTGGTGCGTGACGGATTGACAGACGGGGAAATGGAATCGGCATTAGATAAAGTGAAGCTGAACCACTTTTCGTTGGAAGACACTGTACTGGAAAAAGGAGAGAATCTTTCTGGAGGAGAAAAGCAGCGATTGGCCATTGCAAGGACACTATTGAAGGGCTCACCCTTATGGATGCTGGATGAACCGACGTCTTCGGTTGATGCGTTGACGGAGAAAGAGATCTTTGACCATCTTTATAAAGTGGCCGGTGGGGACACGTTGATTCTGATCTGTCATCGTTTAATTGGTCTTGAAAACATGGATCAAATCGTCGTCATGGATCAAGGGAAGGTTATAGAAGCAGGAAGTTTTGATGAGCTCATGGATAAAAAAGGCTACTTCTTTGAAATGAAACAGATTGAAAAGAGCGTACTCTTTTAGCAGACGAAAAAGCCGCATCCTCTAAGGATGCGGCTTTTTCATAGGTTTATTCCGCCCAATCAATTAAGTTGCGGATATCTAAACGATCTGATTTTCGTGCTTCTTGAAGTGGTTTTCCGATTGTAATCAACATAATCGGGATATAACGGTCCGACACATTGAAGTCGGAAACGAGAGCTGCCGGATTGAAACCGCCGATTGGGCAAGTATCCCAGCCTTTCGCTTTTGCAGCAAGCATGAATTGCATAGCGGCTAAGGAAGCGTTACTGAAAGCGGCGTCTCTTGGATATTCATCACGGCTGTATGCACCGTCAATTTGTTTCTTCAATACCTCTTTGATTTCCGCCGTCATTTCACCTTTTTCAATGGCAGGATCAAAGACAGGGTCGACATTTTTATTTGCTTCCAGGTCACCAAGTATAGCCACGACTGCAGAAGCATCATGTACCTGTTGTTGATGATATGCAATCGGAAGTAAACGTTCTTGAACTTCTTTATGATCGAATACCAGGAATTTCCACTGTTGAAGATTCCAGGCAGATGGTGCTTTTCCCGCTGTTTCGAGCAGGCTGACTAATTCCTCACGAGGGATCTCCACTTGAGGATCATATACTTTCGTTGAGCGCCGTTCATCGACGACTTGAAAGAAATTATCCATGATAAAGCCTCCTTGATGTTTAAATAGGTGTTATAATATGGTATATAATTGTATGTTACTTACTTTTTGTAAGTGTATAAGCAATATGAACAATATAACCGACGTTTTAGTATGCGTCAAGTGATAACGATTTAGGATGTGAAAACTTATATGGAAACAAAACTCTGCCCGAAATATGCCGCTGCCTTCGAACTATTAGGCAAGCGCTGGATCGGGATGATCATAAAGGTATTATTTGAAGGAACGTGCCGTTTTAAAGATATAAATTCAGAAATACCGAATATCAGTCAAAAGGTGTTAACTGACAGATTAAAGGAACTGGAGGAAAACGGCATCGTGTACCGGGAAGTTCTCGACGAAAAGCCGGTCAAAGTCCTTTATAGCCTGACGAAAAAGGGAAGAGAATTGGAGCCCGTGATGGAGGCCGTCCAGGGTTGGGCAGTGAAATGGGTAAAGTAAAAGCCTGCTTCAATGAAGGCAGGCACTTGAATTAGTTGAGGTCATGGTTGTATATGTGCTCAAATGGATCCTGTGGATCGTGGGGAGTATAGAAATGGATGGGCTTTAATGCGGCGTAGCTTCCTCCGATGATGATGATACACAGAACGGGTAAGAATAAAATACCGAGCATAGAATAGCCTCCTTATCATGTTTTAGGGGTAGACCCCTTGCATGATTAACTCTAAAGTGTGAAACGCGTTTCATAGCAAGCGTTTATTAATAGTTTTGCTCAAAATGGACAAGTGTGCCATTCATAATATTTGATGAGGGGTATGGGGATGACAAATATTCGCAGTATCGCCAAGCTTGCGGGAGTATCCGTTTCAACAGTCTCAAGGGTATTAAATCAACACCCTTATGTGAAAGAAGAAAAACGTCGGAAAGTTCTCGAGGCCGTCGAGCAATTAAATTATATAAAAAACGCAAATGCTGTCCATTTATCAAAAGGCAAGACCTATAGCATAGGAGTTGTTTTGCCGTATTTGAATCTTCCTTACTTCGGAGAAATTCTTCAAGGTATTGCAGGGGAAGCGTTAAAGCATGGATATCATCTTCAACTTTTTCAAACGAATTATGACAAGGGAGCCGAACTTGATGCCTTTCATCGTCTGCAAATGAAGGAAGTGGACGGATTGATCTTAACTTCACGGTCAAATTCCCTCGATGTTCTCACTCCGTTCATGGAAAATGCCAATGTTGTTTTCTGTGAGAATGTGTACGGTCACTCGTGTAAGAAAATATATATCGATCACTATCAAGGAATCAGGAATGGTCTCGAGCATCTTTATTCAAAAGGTCACTCCCGGATAGGTCTATGCCTGCATCGAATGTTTGGGACGAATAGTGAAGAGAGAATCCGGGGGTATTACGATAGCTCAGAAGCTGCGGGCAATCCTGTGCGTGAAGAGTGGATCTTCAATGACTGCTATCACCTGGAAGATGGAAGAGACGTGGTGAAGGCATGGGAACAGCTGAAAGAAAAACCTTCAGCCCTTATCGTAACGAGTGATCAGGTTTCAGCCGGCATGGTGACAGAGGCTGGGAAAAGAGGGATCAGGATACCCGGTGATTTGGCTATCTTAAGCTTTGATAATCATCCTATTGCCGATGCCCTGAACATTACATCCTTTGAAGTTCCGATACGAAAAGTGGGAGAAGAATCGTTTAAACTATTTCTTGAAAATACGGACCCTCGTCCCGTGATATTGGAAACAAAATTATTTGAAAGAGGTACCGTGTAAGTTCCTTATGAGATAGAGGAGGCGAAAAGAATGTTAGGGAATAAAGATGAAAAAATGTTGATCATCCTAATGGGGGTAGTCGCTATTATTGTGTTGCTTGCCATTGTAGGGAAATATCTTATGTAGCTTTTTTGCCCTTGTCTTCATAACTCACTCGTTTCTGCCATATGTTAAGAGTAATGAAGCGGTAGGTGAGTTCATCATGTGGTCTGAATTTAAACAATTCATTTCAAGGGGGAATGTAATTGATTTAGCGATTGCAGTCATCATTGGTTCAGCGTTTGGCAAGATTGTGGAGTCTCTCGTTCAAGACATGATGATGCCGGCAATCGGAATGTTATTTGGCGGCATTAACTTAGAAGGCCTGCACCTTCGAATTAGAGCAGAGGTGATTGAATTGGGAAAGTTCCTACAAGCACTTGTAGACTTTCTTCTTGTGGCCATGAGCATTTTTTTGATGATAAAGGTGGTCAACCGCTTGAAAGGCGGAGAGCAGCAATATAAGGTGAAGCAAACGACTAACCTTGAAGTATTACAGGAAATCAGGGATATCTTGAAGGACGATCATAGCCCTTCCCCTAGCGATGATTTCCCGAAAACAATCGATCAGCTCACCAAAAGTGGTATGAAAATTCAGATGAGAACCGACAGAAAGCCAAGATAAATTCATGATCATTGACCTAAATCCTACTTTTATAGTAGGATTACTTTGTGTTGTACGACCATTTTTGAAAAATCCTACGAACAAATGGGGTAATGATCTTGAAAAAAATTCATATTATTCATGAAAATAGTGAATGGACCAATCATTTAACGGCTCGTCTCGACGAGCTTCACTTACCTTATGAGGAATGGTTCCTCGATCAAGGACTCATCGAGTTATCATATGAGCCGCCTGAAGGAGTTTTCTATAATCGGATCAGTGCATCTTCCCATACCAGAAACCATCGTTTTGCACCTGAGTTAATGGAAAGCGTTCTTTCATGGTTGGAGAGATATGAAAGAAAGGTACTGAACGGGAGTCGTGCCCTCCGGTTGGAAGTGAGTAAAGTGAATCAGTATATGGCCTTGAACGCTGCCGGCATCAAGACACCGAAAACCATTGCAGCTGTTGGAAAAGAGCAGATCATAGAAGCCGCACAAAAGCTCAACAAACCATCATTCATCACCAAGCATAACCGAGCAGGAAAAGGATTGGGTGTTCAGTTGTTTCATTCACTGGACGCACTGAAAAACTATGTCTACAGTGATGCATTTGAAGAACCGCTGGATGGCACGACGCTAATCCAGGAATACATTGAAGCACCGGACGCTTCGATCACACGCTGTGAATTCATCGGCGGCACATTCATGTATGCTGTGAAGGTGGATACGTCAAAAGGATTTGAATTATGTCCCGCCGATGTCTGCCAGGTCGATGATTTATTCTGCCCAGTGGGGGAGCAGGAGGAAAAGCCTAAATTCCAAATCAGGGAAAACTTTTCCCATGGCATCCTTTCGTCTTACGAAGCATTTTTAAAAGAAAACCGGATTGATGTAGCCGGGATTGAATTTATTCAAGACAAAGAAGGCACCATCTACACGTATGATGTGAACACCAATACAAATTACAACAAGGATGCCGAGGCGAAGTACGGACAATACGGGATGCTTGAGTTGGCAAAATACCTTGGAGAACAATTGAAAACTTTGTAAATTGATGACCCTCCTGTACATGTACAGGAGGGGTTTCGTATGTAAATGCACGATTACAAATATATTTGTGACGATTTTTGCAGTAGTATGGTAGAATTTCTATAAAGTAGACAATATCTGTGAAAGGTCAAAGGGTAAGTATGATTATCTTTAATCAGGATGTTATTAACAATTTCTTTTATATCATTTTGAGTATTTTTTTAATTTTTTTCCTTATTGAAAAGAAGATGATACATGGTTGGTATACAAGGTTAGCAACCCTTGTTTCTTTAAGTTTTGCCATTATCCTGTGCATGCTTTCCCCGATCTATCATAATCCATACTGTGTACATGATTTACGGATGATTCCTTTTGTACTCGGGATCATGTATGGAGGACCATACACAGGGCTCGCACTTTTAGTTGTTTTATTGGTATCCAGGACTATGATATATAGTTGGAGTTTAGTAGCATTTGTTATTTATGTGGTGATCTATCTCTTGACGGTGGTCGGGATGAAGTGGTTCCATTTTGACCGGTTAACGAGCCGTAAGAAGATTATATTTTCAGTGATTCTCTTTACCATTCATTCCATCGTAGCGGCACTTATTGCGAATGCCATGACAGTGTTTGTAATTGATGAAAGCTATCTCATTAATTTCATCTTACTCCCATCAGTGGGAATGCTCATTTTGACATATATATGTGAAACATTGCTTAAACAGATTCAAATCAAACACGCACTCGTAAAAATAGAGAAAATGGAAGTACTCGCTCAACTGGCAGCCAGCATTTCACACGAAGTGAAGAATCCGTTAACGGTTATAAAAGGATTTCTAAGATTGCTCAATCAAGAAAATCTTCCAGTCGGAAAAAAAGAGCAGTACTTAGCCATCGCATCATCAGAATTGAACCGGGCAGAAGATATCATCAATGACTATCTCACATTTGCCAAGCCGGACCCTGATCAAGTAGAGGACATCTCAATTTCCGAACAACTCAATAAGCTTGTTGATATGGTAGAGCCCCTGAGCAACCAGCAATCGGTTGACGTACATAAAAGTATCATGGACGCCACCATTGTCGGCAATACAAGGAGTTTTCAGCAAGCATTTCTCAACATCATGAAAAATGCGATCGAATCCATGCCAAAAGGAGGTACCCTTTCGATACTTTCGAAGGTTCAGAAAGGGGACGTAAGCATAACCATCACTGATACTGGAATCGGGATGACCTCTGAACAACAGGCAAGACTCGGAGAACCTTATTTTTCTACGAAGGAAAAAGGGACTGGTCTTGGGCTTATGGTATCCTATCGCATCATTGAAGCGATGAGAGGCGTCATTACAGTTGAAAGTAGAGTTGGCAAGGGGACGAGTTTTCAGATTGTGTTTCCTTTGGATCGTATGAAAGACCCTTCATCTTTATAGGTGGAGGGTTATTTAAATTTTACTGACGCCAAACGATTCCGCTTTTCGGTATGTCCAGCTCCGGCGGCTAGTCCCTCGAGGTCATAAGTCAAGGACA
>NZ_JAVYAD010000001.1:46719-557335 GCF_032337515.1 Rossellomorea yichunensis
CCAAAAAGGCATAGAGCGCCTTTCCGGTGTCCTCGCCTTATGCTTGTCGGGCCTGAGCGAGCCGCCTCCGCTTTTCGATATGTCCAGCTCCTGCGGCTAGTCCCTCGAGGTCATAAGTCAAGGACACCAAAAAGGCATAGAGCGCCTTTCCGGTGTCCTCGCCTTATGCTTGTCGGGCCTGAGCGAGCCGCCTCCGCTTTTCGCTATTGAACTTTCTTAAATTATCTGATAATATATATTCCTGCTCCCAAACGCCTACATAATTTATCCGGATTTCCATATGCATCCACTGAGAGTCGTTACCTCAGTGGAATAATAAGACGTTTTTTTCTCCATTGCGGCTACTACCATTTGGAAGGAGAAATGTATGACGAAGGAATCAACCATTCATCCCGATTTTTTAACTGAATCAGAACGCTTAGAGTTTACAAAACGCTACATTGACGTTGTGATCAACACATCCCAGACAAGCAAGGAAAAGTATAAAGAAAACATGGAGAAAGCTTTTGGAGATATCGATTGGGGAGAATCAAGTGCTGCCTACATCGATATATTGACCAACTCAAGCTTTTTTGAGATGTCGAAGGAAGAACTGGAATCCCTCCTTAAAGCGAAGAACAAGCCTTACTTTGCACGAATTGATTTTCAACATAAGGGTGCTGACAATGTAGAGAAGCATTATATCGGCAAGACCTCCTTGTATCAGCGTGAAAATCAAGAACAAATCATAGTGGACTGGCGTTCCCCCATAGCCAATCTCTACTACGAAGGAAGAATCGGTGATGTTTCCTATGAAGCGGAAGACGAGACATATGAAGGAGATCTTTCATTAAAGCGTCAGTACATGATTGAAGATGGCTTGTTAGAAGAAATCCGGGATATCGACTTAACGACCACAGATGAATTGCTTCAGGATTCATTAGCCAAAAGCTCCAGCAATCGTTTAACCGAGATCATTTCCACCATCCAAGAAGAACAAAACCGGATCATCCGTGCCGATTTAAACAAACCCATCATTGTTCAAGGTGCGGCGGGCAGCGGAAAGACGACGATTGCCCTTCACCGGATTTCTTATTTCATTTACAATTACAAACAACATTTTGATCCCAGACAACTAATGATTCTAGCTCCGAGTAATTTATTCATCGACTATATTTCAGAGGCGTTGCCGGAACTTGGAGTGGAACGTGTCAGACAAACGACGTTCACGGATTATGTGATGACCTGCTTAGAGAAAAAGCTGAAATTAGTAGAAGATAATAAGCTCATTCAGTTAATTGAAACCCACGGTGAAGACGTAGAGGCTGCCTCCTGGATTTCAGGGTTTAAAGGCTCCAAGGCATTCAGGAGAATTCTTGATTATTATATAGAAGAAATTGAACAGCGTTTTTATACATCAAAGGACTTCTATGTTGATAAATACAAACTCTACACGGCAAAAAAGTTCACTCATCTTTTTAAAGATGAATATACGTATATGCCAATCTATCGCAGGATGGAAAAGCTGAAGGCCCTTTTACAGAGTTATGTGCGGACAAATAAGAAACAAATGATAGAAGGTGTTGAAAAGTTCTTTGATGAGCGGATCGAAACAGCTCTCTTTGAGCGGTCAAAGGCAGCGAACCGCAAGGACTATGTATCAAAAGCATTGGACAAAAAAACTGAGCGTGTAGATGAAGTCAAGAAAGCCATCCGCACAAGCGTATCGGGGTACATGAAACAGTTTGAGAAGAAGAATCTGGATCAATATTTCATCGAATTGTTTTTAGATCCAGAGCGTCTTGTATCATACTCAAAAGGCGAGCTAAACAGGGGACAAGCTGAACAGATTTGTCACTATACCCTTAGATACGCGAAGAAAAAACAGTATGAAGTAGAAGATTTAGCGATTCTTCTTTACTTGCAATCCCACTTGTTCGGAATAGACAAATTTCATAAAGCAAAAAACATCGTCATTGATGAAGCCCAGGATTATAGTTATCTGCAGCTTTATTCATTGAAGAGGGCACTTGAAACCGACATGTTTACACTGGTGGGGGATCTTGCCCAGGGAATCCACTCCTATCGTGGACTTCAGTCATGGGAACCGGTGTTTAGAGATGTTTTTCCAAGGGCGACCTATACGGAGTTGCAAAAAAGTTACCGAACCACAATTGAAATCATGGAGGAAGCAAATAAACTGCTGAATCTCTTACCCTATGATTTTCCTAAAGTGAATCCAGTGGTGAGACATGGAGATTCTCCCAGCTTCGATGAGTATGTGGAATTGGAAGAATTGGCTGCCATAATAAAGGAAAAGGTGGATACTGGACGAGAAGAAGGATTCCAAACCTTTGCAGTGATCGGAAAAAGCATGAAGGATTGTGTAAAAATCAGCGAAACCCTTCAAGATCGGCAGCCTGCGAAAGTGAAGTTATTAGAAGAACAGGAATCGATCCCGAAAGATCAAATCGTCGTTGTACCATCTTATCTGTCAAAAGGACTCGAATTCGATGTGGTCATCATCGCAGCGGTGGATGAAGCATTCAACCCGGAAAACGAACTCGACATCAAGCTCCAATACGTGTCCATGACACGCCCCCTGCATAAGCTTGCGTTTATCGGGAGGAGAAGAGAGCAATTTATCGGCCGGTAGAAGCTCCAAATAGGTCCGTCCCTCATGGAGAGGGACGGACCTTAATTTAGTATATAATCGAATTTTTCAATCATAACATTAGCAAAAAGCTGAGTGAATTTGTAAAATGGTAAATCAGGAGGGATGCAATATGTTAAAAAACTTACAGAGCACGAAGACACTACATAACGGAATCGAAATTCCTTATGTCGGTTTAGGAGTTTACCAAATGAAAGATCCGTCTGAAACGGTGCAGGCTGTTCGCACAGCGATTGAGTCAGGATACCGTTCCATCGATACAGCGGCGATCTACGATAACGAAGAAAGTGTAGGTCAAGGTGTGAAAGAAGGTGGAGTAGCGAGAGAGGAACTGTTCATTACATCGAAAGTATGGAATAGTGATCAAGGCTACGATACGACATTGAAAGCATTCGAAACCAGCCTTAAAAAGCTTGATATGGACTACCTGGATCTTTACTTGATTCACTGGCCTGTAGAAGGAAAATACAATGATACATGGAAGGCATTCGAAAGACTTCAGAGTGAAGGATTAGTGAAATCAATCGGTGTAAGCAACTTCCATCAGCATCACCTTGAAGATTTGATGAAGAACAGCAATGAAAAGCCTGTATTAAATCAAATCGAATTACACCCTCGTCTGAATCAGGAAAAAATAAGAGAATTCTGTGCATCACAAAATATTGCAGTGGAAGCATGGTCACCAATCGCTCAAGGTCGTGTACTGGATGAACCAACACTGAATCACATTGCTGAAAAGCATGAAAAATCCGCTGCCCAAGTGATTCTGCGCTGGCACCTTCAGAATGATGTCATCATCATTCCTAAATCTGTACATGAAAATCGTATCAAAGAAAACGCAGACCTGTTCAACTTCGAGCTATCACTTGAAGAAATGAACCAAATCAACGGATTGAATCTCGACGAACGTTTCGGGCCAGACCCGGACAACTTCGATTTCTAAACGATATATAGGAAAGAGGTCCGTCCCTCCAGAAGAGGGACGGACCTCTTATTTTTGCCCTCTTGCTTTCAGGTACCCTTTATTAAAAAGTTGTAAAATAGTTATTGACAGAGAAGTGAGGAGTATTATACAATTATCTCGAAATCAAAATAATTACATTCGAGATAACAGGTACTCTTTTTTTACGCATATATCTCAAATTCAAGATAAATGATTTGAGAATAATTGAATTTGAAATGTTTGAAGCTACATCTCGATGGGAAAACATAAAGGAGGAAGTAAAATGACAGCATTAGCTGCGTTCGGTTTATTGGTTATTCGTTTAGTAGTGGGGTTAACATTCGCTGCTCATGGAGCACAGAAGTTATTTGGATGGTTTGGTGGACACGGACTACAAGGAACAGGTGGTTTCTTTGAGTCCATTGGAATCAAACCGGGAAAAACGATGGCATTACTTGCAGGACTTTCTGAAGTTGCAGGGGGATTGCTATTCGCTGCAGGTTTCCTGACGCCATTAGCAGCGTTACTTATCATTGGAACGATGATTGTAGCGATTGTGAAAGTTCACGGACCAAATGGTTATTGGGTAACACAAAATGGTACAGAATATAATGTGATGCTCATTGTTGTTGCTCTAGGGGTAGCACTGGTAGGGGCAGGATCATTTTCTATAGACGCACTATTATTTTAGATAAGGTTCATTTTTCAGTAGGAATTATCTGATGTGGAAATCCAACACAGAAACTCGGCGTGCAATCCAACATCACTATTTTAAATTAGGTAGCAAATGAATAATGCAGGTGAATGTTGATTGATTAACCTGCACTCAGATTCGGTGTTTCACTTATTTACTATATATAAACCATATTTAAAGGAGAGATTTCGACTATGTCTAACGTAAAATTAGCAATCATGTACTACAGTTCAACGGGAACAAATTATCAAATGGCAAAATGGGCAGAAGAGGCTGCGAAAGAAGCAGGCGCAGAAGTGAAGGTACTTCGTTTTGAAGAAACGGCACCTGAAGGAGCAATCGCTTCAAACCCGGCATGGGAAAAGCACTATAATGAAACAAAAGATATCGTGCCTGTTGCGACACTTGACGATCTTGAATGGGCAGACGCTTACCTTTTCAACGTTCCAACACGATTCGGAAATGTTCCTTCTCAAGTAAAATCCTTCCTGGATACTACTGGAGGTCTATGGTTCAACGGGAAACTTGCAAATAAAGTAGTAAGTGCCACATCATCTGCGAGCAACTCACACGGTGGGCAGGAGCAGACGGTTCTGGCTCTATACACCACTATGATGCACTGGGGTGCAATCATAGCGGCTCCAGGGTACACAGACCAATCAAGCTTTACAACAGGAGGAAACCCGTACGGAACGAGTGTAACAGTCGATCAAGAAGGCAATATGGTTGAATCCGTAGAGCCTGCAGTGAAACACCAAACTCGCCGTACGATCCAAATCGCTGAAGCTGTGAAAAACGGATTGAAATAAATAACATAAAAAAACGAGTCACTCGAGAGTGGCTCGTTTTTTTATGTTCTCACAGTCCTACATCATCGGTACAATCAGCCTCACACTCAATCCAATCGCCAGTCAGGGGATGTGGAAATGAAATCTGTGCTGCATGCAACGCTTGCCTTTTGAAAACCGGCTTTCCTCCATATAATGTGTCTCCGACTAAAGGATGACCGATGTGGCTCATATGGACGCGAATCTGGTGGGTGCGTCCTGTATCAAGCTGGACCTCCACCAATGTATAAGAATTTCTATCCTCCAGCACCTTGTAGTGAGTGACCGCACCCTGACCAGAAGGTGAAACTCTTCTTCTGGTATTGTGATGGCGGTCCCTTCCAATCGGTTCAGAGATGGTGCCTTTTTTCTGCTTCAATCGACCATGGACGAGAGCGTGGTATGTACGCTTGATCTGTCTTTCAGTGAGGAGGCGGTCAAGAATCGCTTTACTTAAAGGGTGCTTGGCGAAGATGATCGCTCCCGAAGTGTCATGATCCAAACGATGAATGTGCTGGACGCGGGAGCTTTCTCCCTGGGCTTGATAGTGAAAGGCCACCAGATTTGCAAGGCTATCCGTCTCATTCGGATGGTTTGGGTGAGTATCAATTCCCGCAGGTTTGTTGACGACAATCAGATGGTCATCTTCGAATAGAACATCGATTTCTCCATAGGTCGGTGGGACATCGTATTCTACTTCTTTAAATAAATGAAGCTGAAGCGTATCTCCCTGAGAAAGGGGCTGGGTCCAGGAAATCGATTCCCCGTTCACTTTAATATCACCTTCCATCCTCATGGAATGAATCAGCTTCTTAGGTGCTTGCCAGTGATTTCTAAGAATTGTTTCAATCGTTACATTTTTCCATTTATCTGGTATGACTAGTTCAAATAGTTCTCCTTTTTTCTGTGTTTTCATCAAAAAACTCCTTCAAATGACAAAAATCTTATACTTTGTGGGTATTAAAGCCTAATTTAACACCTATTCAACCCAATTCATGGGTATAATTACCACGCTGTTGGTTCTACTTCTATGTTATCCTTAATATATCTATTACAGAGAGATTACAACCATTACAAAGGTGGGTTATGACGGTGAAAGTTTTACTAGCATCAACACATGAACAGGAAGATAAAATTCAAGAGCTCATACAGTACATGTATTGTACTATTTTCCCTGATTATTTCACAGATGATGAAATTGAGCAATTTGATGATATGCAAGTATTACATACGACAACGAGAAACTTTGAATACTTCGGAACCCTTAAAGAAGCGTTCCAGGTAATTTCAAGCCTACAAACACTGATTTCCATTGTCGAGAGCGGTTCAAATGAAGAAGTGTATGAAGAAATGTTTTACCACAATGCTGAAATTCTTCAAGGGTTTGGTATGTTTTTCCCACTGTCGTATGATCAATTCAGTGTAGAATCTGATTGTAAGCATAATTTAAGTATTTATTCTAGAGCGGATAACCAGCTGCTTGTTTAAAGAAATCACGTCTGGAAAAGTTTGATACTTTAGAAAGTTCGAATAAAAATGTTTAGAAGATTCCAGTGAGGGGAAAATAGCTTGTAATAAGTTGATTTTGAAGATACACAGTATCTTCATCTTGAAATTCCTCCTCACTTGAAAGGGGCTGACTCGTGGAAAAGTCAGCCCCTCTTTTTTTTGCTTATTTATTCTTTCGTAACGTTCTCATCAAAAAACTTCTTAAATTCTTCTTCAGGCTGTTCTCCTACAATTCTCGCTACTTCTTTTCCACCTTCGAAATGTACCAGTGTTGGAGTGGATTCGATTCGGTATTGGTCCCATCCTTGTTCAAATTCAAGTAGATTGTACTGAACCATATCGACTCCCATGTCTTCGGCAAGTGGAGCAAGTATAGGAGTAGTCCTCTTACAATGAATACAGGATGAGCTGTAGAAATACACAGTCACATCTTCGTTATTCTTTAATTTTTCTTCCAGCTCTTCGGGAAGGATCACATTCTGATAGTTCGGGTCGTCCAGCAGTTCGACGGTGGCCGGTTCAAGATTCGCTTTTTTAAACTTATTTCCTTCTGCTTTTTGATTGTTTTGCATGCTTGTGATGAGAGCGATGGCAGCAAATAATGCGACAATCGCTACTAGAAATATGATGATTTTCTTCAATCTAATTGTCCTCCTTTAATGCTTTTAATACAATTACACTTGCGATGAAGATGATAAGGAAACCTGTCAATGCCAGGAATGGGATGGTGATAAAGCCGAACAGGTTGATGTATTCGCCTGTACATGGGACCCGTCCGCAGGCAGGTGCACTCTCTGTTAGGATTGAAACTTTTTGAATAGAGTAGTGATACAAGGAGACGAGAAGGCCGATTCCCGATAAAATAGTAGAATAAAAAGCCGCTTGAAAATCTTTACGAACGTAAGCCAATCCTAATAGAATGACCATCGGATACATTAAAATACGCTGATACCAGCATAATACGCATGGTTCATACTTCATGATTTCAGAGAAATATAAGCTCCCCATAGTTGCGATAAGAGAGGAAGCCCATGCAAGGAACAACATAGAATCTGCTTTTTTATTCATATAGAATTCCTTTCTTAGTATATTCTATCAAATTATAGTATGTTATTATTATAAATGTAAAATGAGAAATCTTTATGAAGAAATATGATATTTTTTTAACGATTTATGCAAACGTTTGCAGAAAGCGTTTTATTCATTGAATTGACCTAACAGGAGGAATCACATATGACAAAACAATGGTGGAAAGAATCGGTCGTCTATCAAATTTACCCTCGCAGCTTCATGGATTCAAATGGTGATGGCGTTGGTGATATTAGAGGAATTATTTCTAAATTGGATTATCTGAAAGAACTGGGGATTGATGTGGTTTGGTTATCTCCTGTGTATGAATCTCCGAATGATGATAATGGTTATGATATAAGCAATTATAAAAAGATTATGGATGAGTTCGGCACGATGACTGATTGGGAAGAAATGCTAAACGATATGCATAAACGTGGTATGAAGCTTGTGATGGATTTAGTGGTGAATCACTCTTCCGATGAGCACGGCTGGTTTGTGGAATCCAGGAAATCAAAGGACAATCCATATCGTGATTATTACATTTGGCGTGAAGGAAAAGATGGTAAAGAACCGAACAACTGGGAGTCTGTTTTTAGCGGTTCTGCTTGGGAATATGATGAATCGTCAAAGGAATATTTCTTGCATCTCTTTTCTAAAAAGCAGCCGGATCTAAACTGGGAGAACCCGAAGCTACGTCAGGAAATCTACGACATGATGAAATTCTGGCTGGATAAAGGGATCGATGGTTTCCGTATGGATGTCATCAACTTCATTTCGAAAGTGCCAACACTGCCTGATGCGCCTAATCCTGAAGGGAAGATGTATGCTTCCGGTCATGAGTACTTTATGAATGGTCCGCGCATTCATGAATTCCTTAAGGAAATCAATCAAGAGGTATTATCCCATTATGACGCGATGACAGTTGGTGAAATGCCCGGTGTGACACCGGATGAAGCCGTACTTTACACAGGTGAAGACCGCAATGAGGTGAATATGGTATTTCAGTTCGAACACATGGATGTGGACTCGGGACCAGGAGGGAAATGGGACGTCATTCCTTTCGACCTTGTAAAATTGAAAACCATTTTAACGAAGTGGCAGACAGAACTTCACGGGAAGGGCTGGAACAGTTTGTACTGGAACAACCACGACCAGCCAAGGATTGTGTCACGACTTGGTGACGATGGAGAGTACCGCGTGAAATCTGCCAAAATGCTGGCAACACTTCTTCATCTGATGCAGGGGACGCCTTACATTTATCAAGGCGAAGAATTCGGAATGACGAATGTCCGATTCTCTTCCATTGAAGAGTATAAGGATATCGAAACCCTGAATATGTATCGTGAAAAAGTAGCGGAAGGCATGAATCTAGAAGATATCATGAAGTCCATTTATGTAAAGGGAAGAGACAACGCAAGAACCCCTATGCAGTGGAACAGTGAGGACCAGGGAGGGTTCACTGAAGGAGAACCCTGGATTGCCCTTAATCCGAACTACAAAGAAATCAATGCCGAACAAGCGTTAAAAGATCCGGAATCCATTTTTTACTACTATCAAAAATTGATTGCTCTTCGTAAAGAGCATGAAATTATCCCATACGGATCATTCGAACTTCACTATGCAGATCATCCTTCAATATATGCCTATACGAGAGCATATGAAAACGAGAAGATTCTTGTTCTTTGCAATGTATCCGGAGAAAAACAGGTCATTGATAACGTCGCTTCTTTTGATATCAATCAGGCTGAAATCCTCATAACAAACGAAGAAAAGCATGAAAAAGATGAATTTACTTTAAACCCCTGGGAAGCAACGGCTTACTATTTTAAAGGGTAATGGAAGGAAGCACCCATGAATGAGGGTGCTTCTTTTAGTTGAACATTTAACGCCAAATCAAATTTCTTCAAATCATCCACACCCCTTTGCTAAAATAAAAGGGATGGATTGTCATGAACTTTGTTTCAACAGTGCACTATAAGGGTATATAATTCAGGTATTTTATGAAGGAGTAGATCATAGATGGCAGAAAAACTAGACTTATCACAGTTTGAAAAGAAAATGATCATTCGTCCAATGGAACATAAGGACATTCAAGATATTATCAATATGCAGTCTGTTTGTTTCCCAGGGATGGATCCCTGGAAGGTGGAGCATCTGGAAAGTCATTTGGACGTGTTTCCGGAAGGTCAGCTTGTCGCCGAATTAGAAGGGGAAATTATTGCATCATGCTCGAGTCTGATCATTAACTTTGACGAGTATGACGACCGCCATACATGGGATGATGTAACGGATAATGGTTACATAACGAATCACAATCCCGATGGCTATAACCTGTACGGAATCGAAGTCATGGTGCACCCTGAATACCGACGCATGAAGGTAGGACACCGTTTATATGAAGCAAGGAAGGATCTTGCAAGACAATGGAATTTAAAGAGTATCATCATCGGGGGACGCATCCCGAACTACCATAAACACTCAGAGGAGATGTCTCCAAGGGAGTACGTGGATTCAGTCGGGCGTCATAAGATCTATGACCCTGTACTATCCTTCCAGTTATTAAACGGCTTCACCTTGATGCGGATCAATCCGAACTATTTACCTGATGACAAACGATCACATAAATACGCCACGCTGATGGAATGGAATAACGTTGATTACCGTCCGTCAAGCAAGCGTCATTTTAAAACAAGTTATCCTGTCAGAATCTGTGTTGTTCAATACATGATGCGTAAAATCAATTCCTTCGAGGAGTTTGCGAACCAGGTTGAATACTTCACAGATGTAGCATCAGATGCAAAATCTGATTTCGTCGTGTTCCCTGAAATCTTCACGACTCAGCTTATGTCATTCTTGAACATCCAGTCACCGAGTTTAGCTGTGAGAAAGCTGACGGATTTTACTGAGGAATATATCGAATTATTCACGGATTTAGCTGTTCGTTACAACGTGAATATCATTGGGGGTTCTCACTTCGTTAAGGAAGAAGACGATGAAATCTACAATATCGCATACTTGTTCCGTCGTGATGGGACGATCGAGAAACAGTACAAGGTTCATATCACACCAAATGAACGAAAATGGTGGGGAATCAGCCCTGGAGATTCAGTAAGGGTATTCGACACGGATTGCGGGAAGATCGCGATTCAAATCTGCTATGATATCGAATTCCCCGAGCTTGCCCGTATAGCAACTGACAAAGGGGCGAAGATCATCTTTACTCCATTCTGTACAGAAGATCGCCAAGGGTATCTCCGTGTCAGATACTGTGCCCAAGCCCGTGCTGTCGAGAACCAGATTTATACGGTGATTTCCGGTACCGTGGGGAATCTTCCACAAACAGAAAACATGGACATTCAATACGCTCAATCAGGTATCTTTGCTCCATCTGACTTTGAATTTGCCCGTGATGGAATTGTCGGAGAGACGAATCCGAACATCGAAATGGTCATGATCGGAGACGTCGACCTCGAAGTCCTGCGCCGCCAGCGTCAATCGGGTACGGTGCGCCAGTTGAAAGATCGCCGCCATGATGTGTATGGGGTGACTTATAAAAAGTAATCCAGTAAAAGCCTTGCTGATTTGTTCAGTGAGGCTTTTTTGAGAAAAAAAGACAAATTCTTTTTAGAAAAATTATGCTAAAATAAGGTCTGAACGAATCTTGTCGACATGTGACGGATTGTTTTAGCAGGATTTCTACAATATGTGATAGAATTTATTATTATACAGCATTAGGAGGGGATCGTTTTGAGTTGGAAAACATCATGGGAAAAATGGAGCAACTACTTACATCTTGATGGAGAAGTGAATGAGCTGTTAGAAACAATGAAAGACGACGAGAAAACTTTAGAAGACGCTTTCTACAAAAACCTGGAATTTGGTACTGGTGGAATGAGGGGAGAAATTGGTCCCGGAACCAACCGAATGAACATTTATACAGTTAGAAAAGCTTCTGAAGGATTAGCGCGATACATAGAAGAACAAGGTGAAGAGGCTAAAAAGCGCGGAGTTGTAATCGCTTACGATTCCCGTTATAAATCTCCTGAATTTGCCATGGAATCAGCTAAGACGTTGGCTACACATGGTATTCAAACATATGTGTTCGATGAACTGAAACCAACTCCGGAGCTTTCATTTGCCCTTAGACAATTAAAGGCATTCTCTGGAATCGTAGTCACGGCAAGCCATAATCCACCTGAATATAATGGTTACAAAGTATACGGTGAGGATGGAGCCCAGCTGCCTCCACACGTAGCCGATTCCGTTATCGATAAAGTGAATGAAGTGGAAAATGAGCTGGAAATTGAAGTTAAATCCGAAGAAGAATTGAAATCATCCGGACTGATTAAAATGATTGGCGAAGAGATTGATCAATCTTACCTCGAGCATCTGATCTCGATTTCTGAAAAACCGCAAATCGCAAAGGAAGTCGATCTGAAAATCGTATTTTCCCCATTACATGGAACAGCTTTAAAGATGGCTGAAAAGGGTCTGAAAGCTTTAGGATATGAGTCTGTTCACATTGTAAAGGAGCAGGCGATTCCAGATCCTGAGTTTAATACTGTGAAATCCCCGAACCCGGAAGATAAAGCAGCGTTTGAATATGCCATCCGTGACGGGAAGGAAATCGACGCCGATATCCTGATTGCGACAGATCCCGATGCAGACCGATTGGGTGTAGCCGTTAAAGATGAATCAGGAGAGTATATCCTTCTCACTGGAAACCAAACAGGTGCTATTCTATTGGATTATATTCTGGCACGTAAACAAGAAAAAAATATGATTCCTGAAAATGGACGAGTATTCAAAACCATCGTTACATCCGAATTAGGCCGTAAAGTGGCAGAACATTACGGAGCTTCAGTGGAGGATGTACTGACAGGCTTCAAATTTATCGGTGAAAAAATCAAAAAGTATGAAGAATCAGGCGAATACTCCTTCTTATTTGGTTATGAAGAAAGCTATGGGTACTTAATCGGCGACTTCGCACGCGATAAAGATGCTATTCAAGCCGTGCTGATGGCAGCAGAAGCGGCAGCTTACTATAAGAAGCAAGGCAAAACCCTATATGATGTACTGAATGATTTATTTGATCAGCATGGTTTCTATCAAGAGGGATTAAAAGGTTTGACTCTTAAAGGAAAAGAAGGCGCTGAACAAATCCAGGGGATTCTGAAGGACTTCAGAAACGAGCCTTTGAACGAAGTCGCAGGTATGCAGGTCATTTCATCGGAAGATTATAAAGTAAGTAAGAAAGTCGATTTACAATCAGGTGAGGAATCAATCATTCATCTTCCATCTTCCAATGTTTTAAAATACTATCTTGAAGACGGATCATGGATTTGCTTACGCCCATCTGGAACCGAGCCGAAGATCAAGTTCTACTTCAGCGTGATTGGTGAGACACAAAGCGATAGCGATGATAAATTACATGCTCTGCAAGAAGCCATCATGGCGAAGGTGGAAACGATGGTAAGTTCATCTGTAGGAGAGGCGTAAAGCCTTTACAGCAGTATTGCATTGCGTAATACAAAACAAGAGATGTGCAGGTGCATCTCTTGTTTTTTTGGATAAAAATAAGAACAGATGTTTTCAGTCAAAGGTCGTAGAACGTTTCATTCTTTTTGAGAATACCGGTTTTGTGTAAAATCTATATAATGGTAGTGAAGGATCGGAGAGGAAGATGAAGATGAATCAAGAATCCCTTTCAAATATCGGGCTTTTGAAAGAGATAGCCGAATTGCTGAACAATGAAACAGAGCTTTCTTCCATGCTTTCAGGTGCTGTCAAGAAGTTGATCAGAGGAACAAGCTTCACGACGGGATGGATTTTCTTTATTGATAAGGAAGGAAGTCACGAGCTTGTCTCCCATGAAAATCTCCCAAAGTCACTATCCGACCGGAATTGTGAGCTGATGAAAAAAGGCGGCTGCTGGTGTGTCAATCGCTTTCGAAATGGAAAGCTGACGAAAGCATCCAATATCATCGAATGTCAGCGGATTGAGCAGGCCATCGAAGAAAACAGAGGGGATACGGATGAAATAACGTATCATGCAACCGTCCCCCTTCAGTCCGGAAATGAATCCTTTGGGTTATTGAATGTCGCAGCTCCCAATAAGACCCACTTTTCTACTGATGAACTGGCTCTTCTGGAATCGGTTGCCTTTCAAATCGGTTCTGCCATTAAGCGTATTATGCTGACTAAGAAGGAGCAGGAAGTCGCTCTTATTGGTGAAAGGAACCGATTGGCAAGAGATCTTCATGACTCTGTGAACCAACTGTTGTTTTCCCTTACGTTAACGGCAAGAGGAGGAGCGGAGATGACCGGGGAAGCAGAAGTAAAGGACACCTTCAAGACCATTCAGAGCCTTGCCCAGGAAGCGCTATCGGAAATGCGTGCCCTCATCTGGCAATTAAGGCCCCATGGTTTGGAAAACGGAGTGGTCGAGGCTGCTAAAGGATACGCAGACATGCTCGGTTTAACCCTTGAATTGAAAGTAGAGGGAGTCCTAAGCCTAAGCTCTAAAATAGAGGAAGTATTGTGGCGTGTCAGTCAGGAAGCCCTGAATAATTGTAAAAAACATTCGGGTGAAAAGAACATATTCTATACATTAAAAAGTGAAGCACAATCAATTCGATTAACGATTGAAGATAGAGGATACGGATTTCAATATGACAGGAAACAGTCTTTGCCCTCAGTGGGAATTCAAGGTATGAGAGAACGTGTGAAAAGCATTGGCGGGGATTTAACGATAGATAGTGGACTTGGGAAAGGAACGACAATTATAGTTCAAATACCGTATTAGGAGGTGCCAAGCATGATCAGAGTGTTAATAGCCGATGACCATCACGTCGTACGAAGAGGTCTTGTCTTCTTTTTGAAAACACAAAAGGATCTGGATATCGTAGGGGAAGCAAAAAATGGGGCAGAAGCCGTCCGTTTAGCTGAAACACTTGAACCCGATATCATCTTGATGGATTTAATGATGCCGGTCATGGACGGAATTCAAGCAACAAAGGAAATAAAAAAGAATCACCCTGCCATTCAAATTTTGATGCTCACCAGCTTTTCTGATCAAAATCACGTGATTCCTGCCATTGAAGCAGGAGCAGCCGGGTACCAATTAAAGGATATTGAACCCGATGAATTAGTGAATAGCATCCGGAAGCTACTATCCGGGGAAAACTCTCTCCATCCTAAGGCAACCAACCATTTACTTACCCGTATCTCCAGAAAAGAACCACCCCACAAAATCCATGAGCTTACCAAACGGGAGAAGGATGTTTTGATTGAGCTTACGAGAGGGAAGAGTAATAAAGAGATTGCTTCCAGCCTTTTTATAACGGAAAAAACCGTCAAGACTCATATTTCAAACATTTTTTCCAAGCTGGAAGTAACTGATCGAACCCAAGCGGCATTGTATGCCGTTAAACATCAATTGACATCAAACTAAACAGGAAAGGATTTTTCTATATGAGTATTGTAATTATTAACGGAAGTCCAAGAAAACGCGGGCGTACTGGAATTGCATCTCGATTCATTGCCCGGACGTATGACTGTGACCTTATCGACTTAAGTGATGGGTCACTCCCCTTGTACAACGGAGAGCAGGATCAACCAGAGATTGAATCCGTTCGAGCACTTAAACAAAAAGTGAAGGGAGCAGAAGCCGTCATTCTAGCTTCCCCTGAATATCACAGCGGTATGAGCGGGACATTGAAAAATGCACTCGATTTCCTGAGCAGCGAGCAATTTGCCCACAAACCAGTGGCACTACTTGCATGTGCCGGTGGAGGAAAGGGCGGGATCAACTGCTTGAACAACCTTCGCATCGTCGGCCGTGGAGTGTATGCAAACGTCATTCCAAAGCAGCTCATCCTTGATCCACACTGTTTTGATTTTGAAGGGGACGGACTCTTAGAAGAACCTGCTAAATTAGTCGATGACTTGATGAGGGAACTGAAGGTGTATGTGAAAGCGGCTGAACTGGTGAAAAGTGAAATATCGTCTTAATCGGGAAAATCGGCATTGTGCCGGTTTTTTTATTTGGTTCAATTTATACAATCCAAAATAATAAAAGCTGATCCATTAGCGCATACTAATTGGATCAGCCGTAGGTGGAATTCTCTTTTTGTTACATCTCTGCAAAGGTTTCCTCAAGTGGTTGCTCGACACTATAGGTGAAGTTTGCATGTTCAATATATCGTAAAAGCGTATATAGGTTACGCTCTACAACCGTGTAATCATTAGAAAAATGATACGCATGTAAGAAGTGTTCAATTCTTTTCGAAAGAAGGTCATCCTTCGTTCTCACCATGAGGATCAACAGGTTATCCCATTCTGATCGGTGAGTGTAATACAAGGCCCGATCGTAATCGACTTTGTTCACTTGGTTTCCCTCCTTTTGAAGGGGTAATCATATTGTATGGAGAAAACCGCTTTTATTTCTCTGTAAAAGTTGGTTATGTTGCAAATGCTGGCTTTCCTACTATTGGGTGAATAAATCAGTGAAATTAATTCATCCTATTAATGAAAAGTAAACAGAGGTGATGATAATGAATAAAGTCATAGCGATTGCATCAACCGTGTTTTTTCTGTTATTTTCAAGTCATGCAAATGCTCAACCAACGGATTATCAAAAATTTGGCCGGATTGCCACAGCCGTCATTAAAGAAGATTATCCTGGTCAGGCTGTGAAGGATTATCAATACCAGGGTAGAAAGAAAATGACCGAAAACAAAGTGGCCGATTCATTTGAATTTACCGTTCAAGAGAACAATGCAGAGAAAAAGGTACTTGTAGTCGTCGTACACGATCTTGATAATGAAAAAATACTGAACATTACGGTGCAGGAATAGGTGCAACAGATAAAGTCTTCTAAATAGAAGGCTTTTTTTGTTCGGAGAGCATAAAATAAAGTATTCTCTGCAAAGATTGAAACCATTTGCTAAAATAAACCTATACATAATCTATTTTTGATTTTGAAAGGGGTTCTTTGGTCCAATGTGATGCCATCTTTTTCTCACCTAAATAAAAACTGAATAGAGGGAGGAAAAGATATGCATTCCACTGCATTTAGAAATCTTTGGTTCGGTCAAGCATTAGCAAATATGGGAGATGTTTTGTACATTGTAGGGTTAATCTCCCTTGTATACAATATAACGGGTTCTGCTGTTTATATGACGGCCGTTCCTTTGGTGATTACGTTTTCGAGATTCATAAGCAGCATGGCGGCACCTCTTCTGTTGAATCGCACGCAAATGAAGAATTTAATTGCCTACTCTCAAATGGGAAAAACATTCTTCTTATGTTTCTTCCTCTTATTAATAGTACTCAATATTGAAAATGTGTGGTTCTTTTTAGGGTGTGCGAGTATCATTTCTTTTTTAGATGGATGGGCATTGCCTGCCAGGAATTCGTATGTGCCTTTTCTTGTAAAACGGGAAGAGTTGATGGGAGCGAACGGGTTTTTATCCACCGTCGATCAGACGATACAATTTTCAAGCTGGGCATTAGGTGGAATCCTATTATCGCTCATAAATGAAACGAATCTTTTTATCGTGATCATAGTTTTGTTTCTTGCAAGTACCCTGTTTATGATGAAGCTGCCTGTTATCCCAAGTACCAGCTTAGAAGTGAGGAAAGTTTGGTGGCAACAGCTTGGAGAAGGGTGGTCAGAAGTTAGAAAGAGAAAGGGATTAGTTCCCGTGTTTTGGATCTACGGGTTAGAGTCGATTTCAGGCACCGTTTGGATTGCGGCTGTTTTGTATTTGTATGTTGATCTGCAATTGCAGCGAGGAGAAGAATGGTGGGGGTTCATCAACTCCAGCTTCTTTGTAGGCTTGGTTCTTGCTTCGTATTTGATTTTTAAGCTTCACGGCTTGTTTTCAAAGTACAGTCATAGATGGCTCCCGCTTTGCATGGTCTTTACCTCAAGTGTGACACTCGTCTTTGCCTGGAATAAGGTTGCTCTCCTTGCACTTGTTTTATCCTTTGTGTTCGGATTGTTTGATCAAATTAAAAATGTCGTTCTTCAGACGTATTTGCAGGAAAGTGCACCACCTGAAGAGCTCGGGAAAATCTATGCTGCTCAAGGAGCGTTAACCACATTGCTGTTTGGGTTATCCTCTGTTGGAGTAGGGCTGCTTCTTGAAGTACTAAGTATTTCAATGATTTTTTCACTATCAGCACTCTTACTGGTGGGTACTCTCATTCCAGTTATGCTGCTTCAAAAGAATTTCCGGACATAACATCGATAAAAAAAGCTGTTCCCAACTCGTGATAGGGAGCAGCTTTTTTTGTCGACTTCATCTTATGCTTCGCCCCAGTGCGAGCCTTTCGCTTTTCGAGATGTCCAGCTCCGGCGGCTAGAGGCTCGAGGTCATAAGTCAAATCCACAAAAAAGGCAAAGAGCGCCTTTTGTGCGGATTCGCCTTATGCTTGTCGCCTCTGACCAAGCCGCCTCCGCTTTTCTTCATGTCCAGCTCCGCCGGGTAGTCCCTCGAGGTCATAAGTCAAGGTCGCCAAAAAGGCAAAAAGCCGCCTTTTCAGCGACCTCGCCTTATGCTTGTCGGGCCTGCCCAAGCCGCCTCCGCTTTTCTTCATGTCCAGCTCCGCCGGGTAGTCCCTCGAGGTCATAAGGCAAGGTCGCCAAAAAGGCAAAAAGCCGCCTTTTCAGCGACCTCGTCTTATGCTTGTCGGTCCTGCCCAACCCGGCTCCGCTTTTCTTGTCCAGCTCCAGGGGCTTGGGGCTCGAGGTCATAAGTCAAATCCACAAAAAAGGCAAAGAGCGCCTTTTTTGCAGATTCGCCTTATGCTTGTCGCCCCAGTGCGAGCCCCTTCCGCTTTTCTTTTCATCAAATCCCTTTTCTCTTCATACATTTAGATAAGAGTATAAAGAGGGGGATGGCGATGAATTTAGAGGAACAAAGGCAGTTACAAAATGCGATAGGGGAAATTACTGAGATTGCAGCCGGGTTTGGTCTTGACTTTTATCCGATGCGTTATGAGATTTGTCCTGCTGAAATTATTTATACATTCGGTGCTTATGGAATGCCGACCCGATTTTCTCACTGGAGTTTTGGGAAACAGTTTCATAAGATGAAGCTTCAATATGATTTGGGTTTAAGTAAAATATACGAGCTCGTGATTAACTCGGATCCTTGCTATGCTTTTTTATTGGATTCGAATTCGCTTATTCAGAATAAGTTGATTGTTGCCCATGTGTTGGCCCATTGTGATTTCTTTAAGAATAATGTGCGATTCCAGAATACGAAGCGGGATATGGTGGAAAGTATGGCGGCTACTGCGGAACGGGTGCGAAGATATGAGATCGAGCATGGGAAGCAGGAGGTTGAAAACTTCCTCGATGCCGTGCTTGCCGTGGATGAGCATATTGATCCGTCATTGATGCGCCCGAAGTTGTCGTGGACGATGGATGACGTGGAGTGGGTTGAGGAAGAAGTGACTCATGCGACTCCTTATGACGATCTGTGGTCGTTGGATGAAAAACCGAAGAGCAGGGAAAAGAAGAAAGTGAAGAAGAAGTTCCCGCCACAGCCGGAAAAGGATATTCTCCTTTTTATTGAGCAGTATAGCAGGGAGTTGTCTGACTGGCAGCGGGACATACTGACGATGATGAGGGAAGAAATGCTGTATTTCTGGCCGCAGCTTGAAACGAAAATCATGAATGAAGGCTGGGCTTCGTATTGGCATCAGCGCATCATCCGTGAAATGGATTTGACGAGTGGTGAGTCCATCGAGTTTGCAAAGCTGAATGCAGGTGTAGTACAGCCTTCCCGTACGCAGATCAATCCATATTATTTAGGATTGAAGATTTTTGAAGATATTGAAGATCGTTTCGACAACCCTACGGATGAAATGAAAAAGCGTGGGGTGAAACCAAATTCAGGGCGAGAAAAGATGTTTGAGGTTCGTGAGATTGAATCTGACATTTCCTTCTTACGGAACTATTTAACGAAAGATCTCGTCACGAGAGAAGATATGTATTTATTCCAGAAGCAAGGGAAGGACTACAAAATCGTCGATAAAGAATGGACTCATGTACGGGACCAGCTGGTAGGCATGAGGGTCAATGGCGGTTTCCCTTACATTACCGTGAATGATGGGGATTATATGAAGAGCGGGGAGCTATATCTTAAGCACTGGTTTGAAGACGTGGAGCTCGATATTAAGTATTTAGAAAAAGTTTTACCGTATCTGCATCAGCTGTGGGGAAGACCGGTCCATATCGAAACCCATGTGGAGAACCGTGATATGTTATTTACCTATGACGGAAGAAGCGTACAACGAAAATATTTGTAAATTGGCAGAGCAGTTCCAGGTGAAATCCTGGAACTGCTGTTTTCCTTTTTAGGTAAAGGTGTTCTAAATAGATGGACTGGCTTATACGATAAATAGAGAGCTTATATTAAACTTTAGGAGGAGACGGGAATGGCAGATGTTGAAGTCTTTATCGGTGATTTAACGGACCAGACATTTCATTATGAAGGAGGGGACTGGAATCATAATTACCCGAAAAGGATCAGTCCGTTTTTTCCGAAAGGGTATGAACTCTTTTTCTCCCTATTGGATGGCATTTACTATAAAAAAATAGAAGGCAGGCAAACAGACTGGGGAAGTCATACTTGTTTGATGTACCCGGATGAAATGCAGTCGGTATTGGAAGATTACTATAAGCGGGATATGGATAATGAACAGGTGCAGCAACTATTTCAATTTATAAAGCAATTAAATCCCCATCAACAATACGGCTTAGTGGCATGCGAGATGTCATAACGTAGAAAAGGACAAACTGCCTCAGGCATTTGTCCTTTTTACATACTTACATTATTTCGACTGGTGAATCGGGTATTGAGTCTATCGGTGAAAAATAAAAAGGATTTCTGAAAGATGGGACTTTGAATAAACGTATAAATAAAAGTAAAAACGAAGACTGGGCCGGAAAGAAGCAGTCCGATCAGTAATACAGCACACTCACACATGATCCGGACTCTGCTGATTGAAAGATTCGTTAAATCTGAAATGGTAAGCATAAACCCGTCCCGCGGACCCGTACCGAGGTGTGCCGCTGAATACAATCCCCCGCCAACCCCCATTAAAATAATCGCTGATAATAGAATCAGGATATCTGAGACTATGTTCGTTTGAGGAGGAAGCAGGTCGTAAAATAGAAAGAAGTCGACCAACATGCCAACCATCACACCGTTAAGGATCGTCCCGATACGAACATACTGCCCTTTCAAAACAAGGGTTCCTGCAATGAGGGTGGCACCGACAATGATATTCCACGTACCAATCGTTAAGCCGAACTTCTCAAATAAGGCAATGTTTAACACATCCCATGGATGGATTCCTAAGTACTGCACTTTGATGGACATACTGATCCCATAACTGAAAATAAGTAACCCTATTACAAAATAACTTATTTGCCAATAGATTTTCATAGTGTCTCCTTTGAAATGACAGTCATCACTCTATAACAATATTTTACAACGAAAAGGTTTATGAAGATATGGTTTGTTTTCAGTTTGGCAGAGAGAGGACGAAGGTCCTTCAAGAGATATACATCCTTTGAAGGAAAAAACAGTAGGAGACTAGGAGTAAAGGAGTGAATATTCAGATATTTCCTTTGTTTGAAGGGGTTGTATTTGACAGCGCTTTCGATGGTCGATAGAGTTTTAGTAAGACGAGTAATGGGGGAATGAGTAGATGCATACTGTGAAAAACGCATGGGAGACACTTTGGAAATGGCACGGAGATGTTATGGATACTTTGCAATTTTTCACTTCCGGAAGTACACCTGCTGCTTCTCGCGAGGTGGATACCAATCTTGTTCCGGAGCCTAATGCAAATCCAACACAGAAAATCGGGTTTTTTTTGGGACCACTCCTATTTATTCTTATCATGATATTTTTCTCTCCTGAAGGTTTGGCGAAGGAGGCTGTTGCTGTCCTTGCAGGTACAACATGGATAGCGGTATGGTGGATAACAGAAGCAATACCTATTCCGGCAACTGCTTTGTTGCCGATCATTTTGTTTCCACTTACGGGAGCTCTCCAATCCGGAGATGTAACGTCTGCATATGGTGATAGTACGATTTTTCTTTTTATGGGTGGGTTTATCATTGCGATTGCCATGGAAAAGTGGAACTTACATAAGCGGATTGCCATGAACATCATTCTGTTGATTGGTACAGGCACCGAGAGAATCGTCCTTGGATTTATGCTCGCTACCGGTTTTTTATCTATGTGGATCTCGAATACGGCAACGGCTATGATGATGCTTCCGATTGGAACAGCCGTGATTTATCAAGTTAATGAAAGTCTAAAAAAGGAGGGGGCTAATAGAACGGGGCACTTCAGTAAAGTGATCATGCTGGGGATTGCCTATAGTGCATCGATTGGAGGCTTGGGAACGTTGATCGGAACGCCTCCAAACACGATATTTGCTGCAGTGGTGAAACAGTTGTATGGGATTGATTTCTCATTTGCGAAGTGGATGCTTTTTGGTGTTCCACTTGCTGCTATTCTTCTATTTGTTACTTGGTGGTATTTAATCAAGGTGGCTTTTCCATTAAAGATTAAAGAATTGCCGGGGGGAAGGGAGATTGTAGAGAAAGAGAACCGGTCTCTTGGTCGCATTTCATTTGAAGAAAAGCTTGTTCTTACGGTCTTTGTCGCTACAGCCCTATGCTGGATCACTCGATCGTTTCTATTGAACCAATGGATTCCGTCATTAGACGACACCATCATAGCAATTACAGGGGCACTCGTTTTATTTCTTCTTCCAGGAAGAAAGGAATCCCGATTGATCAATTGGGACGATGCGAAGAAGCTTCCATGGGGGATCCTGCTCTTATTCGGTGGAGGTCTTGCCATTGCCAAGGGTTTCAAAGAAACGGGGTTGGCAGAGTGGATCGGACAGCAACTAACGATTCTTGAAGGGATTTCCTTCATTATTATCCTGCTATCAGTGACGGCCTTTGTTATTTTCTTAACGGAAATTACGTCCAATACGGCGACAGCCACGATGATGTTTCCAATAATGGCTGCCCTTGCAGCTGCCTTGAATATTCACCCTTATAGTTTGATGGTGGCGGCGGGCTTAGCCGCGTCATGTGCTTTCATGCTGCCGGTGGCTACACCTCCGAATGCTGTCGTATTCGGATCAGGTTATATCAAAATGGGGGATATGGTCAAGGCGGGAGTATGGTTAAATCTAATTAGTATCGTATTTATTACACTTTTGATTTATTTTTTCATGCCACTCGTATGGGGAATCGATTTAAGTGTATTTCCTGCAAATATGAACTAAAGAAAAATCGGATCAGTTCCTTGATCCGATTTTTTGGCTGCGTATTATTGCGCAGTATAGCCGCCATCTAAAACAACGGCCTGTCCAGTTACACCTTTTGCTTTGTCACTGGACAGGAAAATGGTGTAGTCTGCAATTTCTTCTACTGATAATAATCTCTTTTGTGGAACAAGAGGGTAAATGACATCCTCCAATACTTTTTCAAGCTTCACACCACGAGTCGTTGAAATATCCTTTAATTGGTTACGGACAAGGGGGGTATCCACGTATCCGGGGCATAGGGCATTGACGGTAATCCCGTGTTCGGCACCTTCTAAAGCCGATACCTTTGTAAGTCCGATAACACCATGCTTGGCGCTGTTGTATGCCGCTTTACCGGCAAAACCGATCAGTCCATTAATGGATGCCATATTGATGATACGACCGAATTTTTGCTTCTTCATATGAGGGAAAGCAAATTTTGTTGCGATAAAGGGAGCGGTCAGCATGATTTTGATCAGGAGCTCAAATTTTTCAATAGGGAATTCTTCAATTGGAGCTACGTGTTGAATACCTGCGTTATTGATTAATACGTCTATGCGGCCATAGTGTTCAACTGTTTTATCAATTCCCGCTTTCACTTCTTTTTCATTAGTAACATCGCATTTAATGCCGAGGCAATCGAATCCTCTGTCTTTCAGTTCTTCAACCGCTTCATCCAATCCTTCTTGATTGATGTCTGAGAGAACAACTTTCGCACCATTTTGTGCAAAGTGTTCCCCGATTTCAAAACCAATCCCCCTTGCAGCACCCGTAATGAATACAACTTTATCATTGACCATCTTCTTTTCCTCCTCTGATTAATAAATTCCCATATTGGCCAGGATGATTGAAACGATTTCTGCAATCGTAGGAATAAGCAACCCGACAACAGCTACATCCAAATACGAATCTTTATGGGTCAGCCCTGTTACGGCAAATAACGTCAGGAGTGCACCGTTATGAGGCAGAATCGATGCCCCTGATGAAATGGAAGCAATTCTATGGAATGCTTCTGCACTGATACCACTTGTTTGAGACAACTCATAATATTTATCTCCCAAAGCCTCCAGGGCAATCCCCATTCCTCCAGAAGCAGATCCAGTGATAGCTGCAAGAGTTTGAACAGCTATGGCTTCAGATATGACAGGGTTACCTTTTATGCCAAGAATAAGCTTCGTTAACGTCTTGAAACCTGGTGCCGCTGTGACAACCGCTCCGAAACCAACGGCAGCGCTTGTGTTAATGACTGCCATGACTGAGCCCTTTGCACCGCCATTGACAGCAGGGATGAATTTTTTATAATGCATGAAGTTAATTAATAATATCGAAAGTATTCCTACAAGCAGAGCGGTGAGGATGTTCCACTTAAAGACATTCAATGTAACGACAACAATGACAAGAGGAAGAAATGACAAGTAGAAGTTAGGAAGCTCTGATTCTTTAATTTCCTTAACATCGTTCCCACCTTTAGGCTCGGTAAACGTATCTCCTTTACTTGTAAATTGCTTTTGACGCCATCTTAAATAAAAATACCCTCCAACCGCCATTATTAATCCGCCGACGATACCGATGATCGGGGCGGCGGTGGGGGATGTTTTAAAATAATCGATTGGAATCAAGTTTTGAATCTGTGGTGTACCCGGGATGGCTGTCATTGTAAAGGTGAAAGCCCCCAATACGAAAGTCGGCGGCAATAGTTTCCGTGTGATATCCGCTTCTCTGAACATGGCAATAGCCAGGGGATATATCGCAAATACAACAACGAATAAGCTCACACCGCCATATGTTAAGACGGCAGCTGCAATCAGCACTCCCAGTATGGCCCTGTCTTTACCGATGATGTTCGTAATTTTGAATGCGACGGACTGGGCTGCTCCCACGTCTTCCATCAATTTTCCGAAAATGGCTCCGAACAGGAATACAGGAAACCATTCTTTAGCAAAATCCACAAACCCGGTCATATATGTTTCCGTATAAGCAGGAAGCAGGTCGAGACCACTCATTAATGCTACTAAACCTGCAACCAGGGGAGCGATCCAAATGATAGACCAGCCTAAATACGCCAAGACCATAAGCAGGATTAAACCAACAATGATGCTAGTCATAACTCACCTCTCATAAATGTTTGTAGTTATCTTTCCATTAATGAAAGGTTTTATTCTATGGAGGAATCTGCTTTAACGGTATATACGATATGAAAATAGAAAAAGACAGTCACCGTGAACAGGCGACTGCCACTTCCGAAATTCCACATCAAACGAACTTTTCCAACTTCCTCATTTCTTTGAATACCAAACCTCCCTTTGAAAGGGAAATGACAGTGTCCGATACTTGGGCAACTCCTTGATCATGGGTAACAACAATGACACATTTGTTTTCTTTATGAGCAATTTCCCTGAATAAATCAACTATTCCACTTGCGGTATCTTCGTCTAAGTTTCCTGTAGGTTCATCTGCCAGAATGAGTTCCGACTGACAAGAGAGCGCCCTGGCAATAGAAACCCTTTGTTGTTGTCCCCCACTGAGGGTCAATACTCTTTGACGGGATTGTTCCTCTGAAATGCCGACCTTCTGAAGCATCTCAAGGGCAAATGCTTTTTTATTTTTATTAGTTGATTTCGTGATCTCCATTGCAGTGATGACATTTTGCAGTGCTGTCATATATGGCAGGAGGTTATAGGATTGAAAGACAATAGAAACATGGCGATTTCGAAATGTTGATAATCCGATTTTCTTGATATCTTTTCCTTCAAATAAGATTTGTCCGGAAGTGGGTGAATCAAGTGCACTTGCCAGGGAGAGGAAAGTGGTTTTACCCGAGCCGGATGGGCCGACACAAGTATAGAAAGATCCACTCTTAAATTCGGCCGTAACCTTACTCAAAATAGGCTGTAACTTGGATTCCTGCTTATAGCTGTAACTCACATTTTCAAAGTGTAATAATGTACTCATTCTTTAGCCTCCTTTAATCCTGTTTTGTTAATATCGCTTTAGGATTTAATCTCAACACGGTTAATGATGGAATCAATGTGGATAGTAGAACCACCATCAGTCCGATGCCAAACAATTTCAACAAGTCTTCTCCTGTCGTATGGATGGATAACTCATTCACCGTTTCTACATCCTGTACGTTTGATGATTGAAATGGCATACGGCGTGAATTAAAGGAGGCTGGTGTATTTGCTGTTTCTTCTGATTGAGTGATTTCCTGCTGGAGAAGTTGTTCCCCCATTTTGTTTGCAACCAGATTGCCGGATAATGTTGATATACCCATTGCCAGAACAGCCACAATCAAAATCTCAACTAAAAATTGACTGACGAGCTTACCTTTTTTCTCTCCTATGGCAAGGAGTACGCCCATTTCATATTTTCTTTCCCGAATCGTCATCATAACAATCAGGGCCAAAATGATGGCTCCCGCTATTGCCACAAGAAATACTACATTATTAGAAAAAGAGGCCACATTCTCAATTGGTCCCATCATTTGCTGATACAATTGATCATTTGCATCCAGTTTAAATTGATCAAAATCAATGGATGAGCTACTTTCTGCATTTGAAATAAAGGTTTGGATATCTGCCGGGTCCTTCATATAATAGACAGCTCGATCAATCGTTTCGGAAGTTCCTTTTAATTCATTTGCAACAGTATATGGAACGAACAGCTGATTATAGGGATTCAGAAAAGCAAAATTTTGAGCTCTTTCATCCATATCTGAAGTCGATTCATAAATACCTACGATTTCAAGAGTCGATTCTGTATTCTCAGTATTTGCTATGGTTATCGAGTCTCCAACCTTTAAATCATTTTCTGCAGCAAGGTTTTTTTCAATAAGAGTAACTTCTTTGTTGATGTCTTCTTCCGTCAAATGACGTCCTTCCACTATGGACGCATCCCCATTCAAAAATGAGCTGGTTGAATCTGAGAATAAGATCCCTTCGACGGAAACATCACCGGCCATCATTCTACCACCGCCACCAAAGCCTTCCTGCTCTGTACCTTCTGCTGTTTCTTCACTTCCGACAGCAGTAAAGTTCTTGGCAAGGGCAGAGGTGGATGAATAGTAGTTGTAGCCCTTTACGTAAGAGGAATCGGTAAGTTCCTCAGCAGAATCCAAAGGGATGGGGACAGGCTGAAAACGGGCTCTTCCGCCACTTTCCTCGTTCTGCTGGCCAGAAATTAATTTTTCCCGGTCAACCATTAAAGAAACTTCACCGCCTAATTTCTCACGAGCCAAAATACTGGATTGATCAGCGGCGGTTTGAATCGTCAATCCCGACAGAACGAGAACGGATATGACGGTCAAGACAAACAGTAATAGTATGCTTTTCCCCTTGCGAGCTTTTACACTCCAAAAAGCACGTTTCATAAAATTCATTTTCTTTTCCTCTCCTCCTGATCAAAATAGTGGGAATTTAGTTTTTTAAATCCCTGACTTGCCCTCGGTAAAAGCTTATCCATCAGATATGTCCAAACTATGAACGAATAATGTCCGATTGATTAAAAGTAGTGAAAAAGAAATCGAGTCACACCGGCCATGAACTAATCCGGTTAAACATCATAAAAAAAAGAACGAGCCATTAATCGGACTCGTTCTTTTCATCATGGCTGCTATGCCATTTTTGTAACCTCTAAATATTGAATATGATGGCCATCGATTTCTTTCACTCTAAAGCAATACCCTTGTTCTTCGATCTTATCATCAAGTTTCACTTCGTACTTCTGTGTCAGGAACCAGCCTCCGATCGTGTCGACCTCATCCTCTTCAATGGAGATGCCAAGAAGGTCATTCACATCTTCAATGAGCATGACGGCGTCAAAGATATAATGATCTTCTTTCACCTTCTGCACTTCAGGTATTTCATCGATATCAAACTCGTCCCTTATCTCTCCGACAATTTCTTCAATGATATCTTCAACTGTTACAAGACCGGCAGTTCCACCGTATTCATCAAGGAGTACGGCCATTGGCGACCGCTCTTTCTGAAGTTTGACGAGTAAGGCTTGAATAGGGATGGTTTCGATGACACGGATTACAGGCTTGATAAAGGAAGTTAAGTCTTCATGTTCCTCCTTGTGGTTCACGAGTGTTGTCAACAGTTCCTTCACGTTCACTATGCCGAGGATATTATCTTTATCACCTTCTACTACTGGATATCTCGTATAGCGTTCCTCTTTAATGATGGTGAGTACTTCATCAATGGTGGAATCTGAGGAGAGAGTTACGATATTCGTTCTTGGAACCATGATTTCTTTTGCGATTCGCTCGTCGAATTCGAAAATTTTGTTTACGTACTTGAATTCGGATGAATTGATTTCCCCACTTTTGTAGCTGTCGGAAAGAATGATCCTAAGCTCTTCCTCGGAATGGGCAATTTCATGTTCAGAAGCGGGTTTTAAACCGAATAACCCGGTAAACACCCGGGCAGAGCCGTTTAATGCCCATATGAATGGATAAGCGAGTCGATAAAACCATATCAATGGTCGTGCAAATAAAAGAGTGACTTTCTCTGCTTTTTGAATGGCAAAGGTTTTCGGTGCCAATTCTCCAATCACCACATGTAAAAAGGTAATGACGGAAAATGCGAGTCCAAATGAAATGATACTTGTAATGGAAGCATTTAAATCAAGCTTCTCAAACACTGGATGAAGCAACGTTTCGATGGTCGGTTCACCTAACCAACCGAGTCCGAGGGCTGTGATGGTAATGCCTAATTGACAGGCAGAAAGGTACTCGTCTAAATGTGAGATGACCCTTTTAGCAGCAATGGCCGTTTGATTTCCTTCAGAAACCAGCTGATCGATACGAGAGCTTCTTACCTTGACAATGGCAAACTCTGATGCAACGAAGAAAGCGGTCAGCGCAATTAATACAGCAACTAGAAATAAATTAAGTAAAATGTCCAATGAGAAGAAGCTGTAAAAAGGGAGTGAATCGAAGGACCCTTCTAAAGCTTCAAACACCTCCTGAATTAAAAAGTCATGGTTCTTTAAAAAAATGAAGCAAGATTGCACTTGAAATCCGGTTGCAATGAGTATATCCTTTTAAAAGTATCACATTCTTAACCGTATCCAAAGTTCGTTGCAATGTGCAGGTCATTCGGTTATTGTTGAAATAACAATTTTCATCTAAAGAATAGAAATGGACAAAATCAGGATACGAATCAATGGATAGTTGGAAAGGAGAACGATTATGGCAGACGTGTTTAACCAAGGATTTGTTGTAGCCCTTATCATTGCCTTTTCGGTTTATGTCATCTTAAGAGGAATAGCTATTTTCTTTGGCAAAGCAGGGAAAGGCTATCTGGAAAATATTCAAACTCAAACAGGACGTTTATATCTGCAATTAATTGGTGGCTACTATATAGTATCAGGCGTACTTGGCCTGCTTATTCCACAATTAGACTGGAAAACAGAAGAGATTTACTTTGCAATTGCGATCTTTGCGATTTCATCAGTTGTTTTCTGGATAACATTGGATCTCTTTATGAAACGTGATCGAAAAAAACTACAACAGAATTAATATGTTTTTTCATTAGCTCTGGTTATATGCCAGGGCTTTTTTTGTACCCGGAATTCGTCTAATCGGTCGATAAACACCTTAAAATTTTTCTCATTCAAAAGAATGTTTGAACATTATCAGCCTTTCTTTTATACTATATTCAAAAGAGTATTTGAATGTTAGGGGGGTGACGAGATGAAAGAGGCGGATGTATGTGAAGTAGCCTGTGTGGAAGATGAGAAGGTCAATCGCTTAAAATCAATGATTTTATCACAAAATACCTCTAAGGTAGCTGAAATCTTTAAAGCACTTTCTGATCAAACAAGAGCGAAAATTGCGTATGCACTTACCATCGAAGAAGAACTTTGTGTATGCGATGTGGCAAATATCGTGGATGCTTCAACAGCGACGGCATCCCATCATTTGCGTTTGTTAAAAAAGCAGGGGTTAGCCAAATTCAGAAAAAAAGGCAAGCTCGTTTATTATTCCTTAGACGATCATCATGTGAAAGAGTTAATTGAAATTGCGTTGACTCATCAAATGGAGTTGGAGGAACGTGACCGGTAAGCCAGTCGCGAAATTATCGAAAAATTTCATTATTTGATTATTTATGAACGATGGTCTCAGATTATTAAGAATCAGGGAAAGAAAGTGAGGGATGTCAAGTGGGACACGACCACAGTCATGGACACAATCAGAATAAAAAAGCATTATTAATCAGTTTCCTATTTATTTTTACCTTTATGATCGTAGAAGTCATTGGTGGAATCGTCACAAATAGTCTTGCTCTTCTTTCCGATGCGGGACATATGCTTAGTGATGCAGCTGCTTTAGGTCTTAGTTTGGCAGCTTTTTATATAGGTGAGAAGGCGTCGGATAAAGGGAAGACGTATGGGTACAAGAGGTTCGAAATACTGGCGGCGTTTATTAATGGCATCACGTTGCTTCTTGTTTCACTCTATATTTTCTGGGAAGCGTATCATCGTTTCATAGATACTCCTGTGGTTTCACCAGGTATGATGGTGATCGCCATCATAGGTCTGATTGTCAACATTATCGTGGCATGGATTTTAATGAGAGGGGATACGGAACATAACTTGAATGTTCGAAGTGCCTTTCTTCATGTACTTGGTGATATGTTGGGTTCAGTAGGCGCAATCGCAGCCGGACTCTTGATTTATTTCTTTAATTGGAACTTGGCTGATCCTATTGCATCAGTCATGGTTGCCATCTTAATCGTCATTTCCGGTTGGAGAGTAACGAAGGATTCCATTCATATCTTAATGGAAGGAACTCCAAAAGGTATTGATATGGAAGATGTGAAAAATAGCCTGGCAGCTGCCCCGGGAGTCATTGAAGTACATGATCTTCATGTATGGTGCATCACGTCGGGATTCACTGCCCTAAGCTGCCATGTTGTGGTGGGAAACGAAGTGAATCGAGATACGATTTTATTACGACTCTCAGCCTATCTTGAAGAGGAATTTGGCATTCATCACTCTACGATTCAAGTTGAGGGAAAAAATGTCACAGAGGGCCATCATCATATTTGTACGTAACAGCTCTCGTATTCTCCTAATATTACCAATGTGTAAGAAGATGTTTAGTTCACTCCGGATTTGGGGTATATCCTCAACTGGAGGGATGAACATGTTACATCAAGAAAATAAATCAGAGAAGCAAAAGACACCTGAATGTAAAAAGGATTTCTATATTCAACAATTATTAAGGATAGGCGTATATAAATATTTCGGTAAGCAGCTTTATGAGCTCTCAATGAATGAACTACAAGATGTCTATCTGGAATATTACGTTGGTGGCGATATAGCGAATTGAAAAAGACGAACCTTTTAGAAAAAGGATCGTCTTTTTTGCTGTAGTAAGGCTAATTACGGCACATCATGTCCCATAGAAGTTTGCAGGATTTCAAACCATTGATCGTGGTTTAAAGAAATGGAAAGAGAGTCGATCGCATGTTGAATGCGTTCTTTTTTACCTGAACCGACGATAGGCATAATGTTTGCCGGGTGATTAAGAAGCCATGCATATAGAACTTCATCAATTCCCTTTGCACCTGTTTCTTCTTGTACCTTTTTCAATGTATGTTGAAGACGAATGGCTTTTTCATCCTCTCCTTTGAAAATCGCCCCGCCTGCGAGTGGAGACCAGGCCATTGGTGCGACACGCTTCTCCTGACAAAGATTTAATGTACCGTCTTCAAAGTTTTCTAAGTTATAGGCAGACAATTCAATTTGGTTTGTGATCAATGGGAATGGCAAATAAGATTGAAGCATATTCCATTGATGATCTTTAAAGTTTGATACTCCGAAATGACGCACCTTACCTTCTTCTTTTAATTGAGTGAAGGCTTCAGCCACTTCTTCCCCATTCATAAATGGATCTGGCCTGTGAATCAATAAAAGATCGATGTAGTCCGTTTTCAGATTCTGCAGGGAGTTTTCAACAGAAGTCAAAATGTGCTTTTTACTCGTGTTGTAATGATGTGTTTTATGTTCCGGACGGTTGTCAGAAGGCAGGACAATACCGCATTTCGTTACAATTTCCATTTTTTCTCGTATGGATGGCTGAAGGTTGAGAGCCTCTCCAAATAAGGCTTCACATGTATACGAGCCATAAATATCTGCGTGATCAAAAGTCGTGATTCCGTTTCCAATATTGTGCTGGATCAAAGAAAGAGTGTCTTCCTTTGATTGATTCCAATCTGCAAGTCTCCACAACCCATGAATGATTCTTGAGAATGATAGGTCTTCCGTCATTTGTATCCTTTGCATCGATGCAACCTCTTTTCATATGGTATGTAGACATTCTTTCATAGTCATACTAAATGTATATTACTATGTTTGGAAAGGAATTAAAAATGATTGAACCTCTTCATGATGTATTGTTGAACTGGAAGGTTCATCCTTCCTCCATAGAGACCGTGGAAAGTCACCCAAATGTATATAAGGTGAAGAGTCGGAAGAAGACATTTTATTTAAAAAAGAGATTGAACTCCTCAGTGGAGAAGCGAATAGAAGAGCTGCTCTTAACTTCTTTTTTACTGGAAAAGGGACTTCCTGTTGAAAGGCCGCTGTTAACTGTCTCACAACACCCATATGTACAACAGCATCAAGCTTTCTACTCCCTGTACCAAGCTCTGGAAGGTCTGCCAGTACAAGTCTATTCCTTAACTTCTCTTGAAGGGGTGGGAACGTATCTTTCCCAACTCCATAGCAGGCTAAAACAATACGTCTGTAAAAACGAGGTAGAAGAATGGAAAGTTGAAACACATTTGAGAGAGTGGATAGGCGGAAAGGGTTCTAAAATGATAGAAAGGTGGGGTGAGGGGTTTCTAGGAAGGCTTAATGAATGGTCTTACTCCTATAGCAAATTACCCCATCAATTCGTACATAGCGATTGTCATCCCCGTAATATCCTCATGAAAGAAGGAAGGGTGACAGGGGTCATAGATTTCGAGAGGATACGGAAAGCACCCCGTATAGCAGATGTCTGTTACTTTCTTGCAGGGACGCTCAAAGACCAGGTCAAGCAAACGGGGGATGAGCAATTTGAACGTATCCATGCCTTTATGGGGGGCTATCAGTCCGAAGGTACTTTAACTCAGGAAGAAAAGGAACTGATGCCATTCTTAGTCATTATCTTTCTTCTTCAATACACCTTTTTTTACAATCAAAAAGGGTATTCACACCTTGTATCTGCATACATCCCATTCATTAACAGGCTGGTAAATTCCAGTGATTATCAACTGGCCTTTCAAATGTAAATCTATTTAAGAGGAAATGCTTGAATATCCACCTTTTCTGTGGCAAAGTAGGGAAGAAGATAACGTTTAATTTCATAGTACAAGTGTAGGGGGACCGGTGTGGCCGGTTGAGATTGTATCCTGACAGATACTGACCCTTTGAACCTGAACTGGCTGATACCAGCGTAGGAAACATTCTCTTAAACATTACATAATCATGTTTAACAATGCGTCCCTCGCTGAAGCTTGGGGCGCTTTTTTTGTTGTTGTGTCCTAATGTTTTAAGGTGTTTTACATTCATTCTCTCTACTATGTGAAGAATAGAGAATAAACGTTACAACTACATACAAGGATTTTTAGGAGGAATCATGATGAAAAAGTGGATGTATATTATCTGTTCTGTCTTTCTTTTAACTGCTTGCGGTGGTGGAGGAAATACATCAGAACAGAAAGAAGGTCTTAAAAAGGTTACGGTTGTGCTGGACTGGACACCGAATACCAATCACACTGGATTATATGTTGCGAAAGAAAAAGGATACTTTAAAGAGCAGGGACTTGATGTGGATATCATCTTACCTGGTGAGGCAGGGGCAGATCAACTAGTTGCCTCGGGTAAAGCTGAGTTCGGAGTTGGATATCAGGAAAGTGTCACACAAGCAAGGGTACAGGACGTACCACTCGTATCTATCGCTGCGGTCATACAGCATAATACATCCGGGTTTGCTTCACCTAAGGATAAGGGTATAACGACTCCTAAGGATTTTGAAGGGAAAAGTTATGGAGGATGGGGATCACCTGTAGAAAAAGCCGTCATGACGTCTATTATGAAACAAGAAAATGCTGATGTAGAGAAAGTGGATTTTGTAAACATGGGGGATACAGATTTCTTTACTGCCGTGAAACGGGATGTTGACTTTGCGTGGATCTACTATGGATGGACAGGGATTGAAGCAGAGCTTCGCGGTGAGGAATTGAATATGATGTACGTAAAGGATTACTCTGAAAAACTGGATTATTACACCCCTGTTTTGACGACGAATGAAAAGATGATTAAAAAAGACCCTGAAACAGTCAAAGCATTTTTATCAGCTTCTTCAAAAGGCTATGGATTTGCAATCGACAATCCGGAAGAGGCCGGTGAGATCCTTTTAGATGCAGCTCCGGACCTTGATAAAGAATTAGTCATGAAGAGTCAGGAGTGGCTGTCTCCTAAATACAAGGATGACGCTGACAAATGGGGAGAGCAAAAGCTGGAGGTTTGGGAAAACTATGCTTCATGGATGTATGATAACGATTTATTAGATAAGGAACTGGACAGTAAAAAAGCATTCACAAACGAATTTTTACCAAAATAAGAGGTGAACAAAATGGGGAACGCACTCGTAAGCATACAAATTATTCCAAAGACGAAAAATGGTGAAGACGTTATACCATACGTGGATGAAGCCATCGCGGTCATTGATAAATCTGGTGTCCGTTATGAAGTCCATCCATTAGAAACAACAATGGAAGGGAATCTATCTGACTTATTTAAGGTGATTGAACAAATGAATGAACGAATGATTGAAATGGGCAGCTCAAACGTCATTTCTCAAATCAAGGTATTATATCAGCCAGCCGGGATTGAAATGGATCAATTAACGGAGAAGTATAAAGGATGAAAGCATGGATATCGAAAGGATGGAGACCCTTCTTGGTCATCATCCTTTTATTCATCATTTGGGAATCCACCATTAGAGTATTTGAGGTGCCGGCATGGCTAATGCCTTCACCTTCAGAAATATGGGCGGAAGGAGTCGCCTCATGGTCCACGTTTACAGGACATCTTGCTTCGACAACCCTCCTTACGATCGGAGGGTTTGTGATTGGATGTACGATAGGAATCGGGACTGCAGTGGGTCTGCACCTTCTGCCTAAGGTAAGAGAAGCGATATATCCACTTATGATTTTGTCTCAAAATATTCCGATCATCGTCCTGGCACCATTACTTGTAATCTGGTTTGGATTTGGACTATTACCGAAAATCATTGTCATTACCCTGATTTGCTTCTTTCCGGTAGCGGTCTCGGCATTGGATGGGTTCCGGCAGACAAATGCAGAGTACATCCTCTATATGAAAATGTCGGGAGCCACAAAAAGTCAAATCTTTCGAAAAGTTGAATGGCCGCATGCACTTCCTTCCATCTTCTCAGGATTGAAAATTTCAGCTACCTATAGTGTGATGGGGGCGGTGATTTCAGAATGGTTAGGTGCCCAGAAAGGAATCGGTGTCTATATGACTCTTGCTTCTTCCTCCTTCAGGACAGACAGGGTATTTGTAGCCATCTTCATGATCATGATGCTCAGCCTCGTTTTCTTTGGGATCATTTTGTTATTAGAGAAAATCATGATTAAGTGGAACCGAAAGGAGGACAGGTAACATGACGACTTTATCCATACAAAATATGTCAAAATACTTTGATGGGGAGCTGATCCTCGATGAGCTTTCCATTCATGTTGAAGAAGGGGAGTTTGTGTCGATCCTTGGTCCTTCCGGAAGCGGGAAGAGCACCCTGTTTCATGTGATCGGTGGATTGTTCACACCAGATTCCGGAGACATTCAATTAGATGGAAAATCGATAAATGGTCAAAGAGGGACCATCAGTTATATGCCGCAAAGTCCTTCCCTCCTGCCATGGAGAACCGTGATTGAGAATGTGATGCTTGGCCAGGAGTTACACGGGAAGAAAGATAGGGACAAAGCGCTCTGCATGATTGAACGGGCGGGCTTGAAGGGGTATGAGAATGCGTATCCTGATGATTTATCCGGAGGGATGAAGCAGCGGGTGGCGTTTATTCGTGCCCTTGTCAGTCCTCAATCATTTTTATGCCTAGATGAGCCCTTTTCTGCCCTGGATGAATTCACACGATTGGACATGCAGAAATGGCTCCTTTCCATTTGGGAAGAAGATTTGAGTTCCGTTCTATTTGTGACTCATAATATCGACGAAGCCCTGTTCCTGTCAGACCGGATCATTGTATTATCGACTCGGCCAGCCAGGGTCCAGAAGGAGTTCAAAGTACCATTTCCCCGCCCCCGCGATAAAGAAATTCTCTTAACGGAGGAGTTTTTGAAATGGAAAACGAGCATTTTTGAGGAGCTTTCTCAATATGTGTAAACCTTCCTTGATTGATGCCCATATTCACTTGGATTTATACGAAGGATACGAGCGTGATAAGATCCTGCAGGAACTTGATCTGTATTCTGTAGAAGCACTCATATCTGTATCGTTCCACCTTCAATCGACCAGGACCAATTTAGATCTCTCAAGAAGAGATGCAAGGGTCAAACCGGCTGCAGGTTTCCATCCGGAGCAGGATCTGCCATCTGATGGAGATGTCGAGGAGCTTCTATCATTGATTGAACTCCATCAACACGAAATAGTGGCGATTGGAGAGGTAGGATTGCCTTATTATAAAATGAAAGAACATCCTGAAGTTGAAGTGGAACCGTATATCGATCTCTTGGAACGGTTTATGATCCAATCAAAAAGGATCAATAAACCGATCATCCTTCATGCCGTGTACGAGCATGCGCCTATCGTTTGTGATCTGTTAGAAAAGCACTCCATAGAGAAAGCTCATTTTCATTGGTTTAAGGGAGATGAAAAGACGATTGAAAGAATGAAGGAAAATGACTATTCCATCTCCATTACTCCTGATGTCCTTTATGAGAAGGAAATACAAGATCTTGTTAAGAAGTACCCAATCGAGAGACTTATGGTTGAAACGGATGGCCCTTGGCGTTTTGAAGGGATCTTCCAGGGAAGGATGACCCACCCCGGAATCATGCATCGGTCCATTGAAAAAATCGCCGAATTAAAACATATCAAAGAAGCAGAAGTATATAAACAACTATTTAAGAATACAACCGAATTTTATGGGATTTCCTAAATCAGGCTTCTCTTGCATCATTGGTGCAGGAGAAGTTTTTTTATAAACATCTTTTACCATCATATTTATCAGGAAGATAACAAAAAATGATAGTAATGACGTTTAGGGAAAAGGTGAAAAGAATGGAACTGAATGATCAATATATGCCTTATCAAGCAGGCGATGTAGTATATGTGATTTATCGGAATCCGCATACACAAAGTGTAGCTAACGTGCAGGAAGCAGCCGTCGTGCATGACCCGGAAAATCCGAACGAACTGGCATTATTTTTATATGAAACCTATTATCCTTTAACACATGAAATTGCGGTGTATTCTTCGGAAGCTGAAGCGGAGCAAGCTTATACTCAATCATTTGGAGACCTGTAGGAGGGATGAATCATGGTTAAACCGTTCGTGCCACAATTGGTCTACTTTGAACCGAATGCCTTGGAATATCCCCTTGGTAAAGAGCTCAAAGAAAAGTTTGAAAAAATGGATGTGGAAATCAGGTACACAACATCGCATAACCAGGTTCGTAATTTGCCAGGGGACAACCATTTTCAGAAATACCGGATTGCAAAATCCACATTAGTAGTCGGAGTGAGAAAAACGTTGAAGTTTGATACATCCAAACCGTCTGCTGAATATGCCATCCCATTTGCAACAGGGTGCATGGGTCACTGTCACTATTGCTATCTGCAAACAACGATGGGGAGTAAACCATATATACGAACGTATGTGAATGTGGATGAAATATTTGAATCGGCTGACAAGTATATTGCAGAAAGAGCTCCTGAATTCACACGCTTTGAAGCTGCTTGTACGTCCGATATCGTAGGGATCGATCATCTCACTCATACCCTAAAACGAGCGATCGAGCATTTTGGCGAATCCGAGCATGGCAAGCTTCGTTTTGTGACGAAATTCCATCACGTCGACCATCTGCTTGATGCGAAACATAATGGGAAGACCAGATTCCGGTTCAGTATCAATGCCGATTATGTGATTAAGAACTTTGAGCCTGGTACATCTCCTTTGGATAAGCGACTTGAGGCCGCGGGGAAGGTTGCGAGAGCGGGGTATCCATTAGGATTCATTGTGGCACCTATCTATATCCATGAAGGATGGAAGGAAGGGTATAAGCAAATGTTTGAGCACTTGGAGGCTCACCTGCCGGAAGAAGCGAAAAGGGATTTAACCTTTGAATTCATTCAACATCGTTTCACAAAGCCGGCTAAAAGAGTCATTGAGAAAAATTATCCGATGACAAAACTTGAACTTAATGAGGAAGAACGGCGATATAAATGGGGTAAATACGGAATTGGCAAGTATATTTATCAGAAGGATGAAGAGCAGGAAATGAAAGATCATCTGTATGCTTATATGGAGAAGCATTTTCCAAATGCGAAGCTGGAGTATTTCACCTAAAAAAAAGGGACTGATTACAATACAATTTTGGTTGTAATCAGTCCTCTTAATGTAGTTGTGGAAGAAGATTTTCTAAATCTTTCACCCTCATGGCAATTTCATCACAAATTTCTTGATAGTGTACCCATTCTTCAATAAGTGTCTTGGAACGCTTCCTTGGATTAGGCAAATTCCAATAGATGACTTTATCTTCTAATTCAGATGGAATCTCTATCTTATCATCAAATTCTGTATCCTGAATCGCAACAATAACCGAAGCGTCACCAAGTTCATTCATCTCGATGCGAGTAAGTGGGAAGGTACTAATGTCGATACATAACTCTTTCATTGCTAAAACGCTGAATTCAGCACGACTCTCGGCAACCCATCCGGCACTTTTGAACGACCAATCCGACACATCGAGCTTCTCGGCCCAACCTTCAGCTATCAAGCTGCGCTGTTGACTACTTGAAAGAAAATAGACTGTTTTATTCATTTTTGGTATGTTCCTTTCTATTTTCATGCTGTTATTACTATTTACCCAATCACGTAGCATTTAATCATTAAATGTAAAAAAGAAAAGATTGGAAAGTAATCTGTAGTCATAAAGATTCAGTCAACTCCCACATATTGTGTGAGGTTTCAGGTGAAACGTAGTAAAAATGTTTTAATTCACCCTTAATCTTCTTCAATTATTAAAAAAATCAGTATAATAGGAAAAGGAGAATGAAGATGCAGCAAAAAAATGGATGGGAAGGCAGTTCAGGAAAAGATAATAGAAAAATTCAAAAATAATAGTTTTGCTAAAAGTAATTAAGGGTAAACATCTTTTAATTATTTTGTATTCAATAGGGGAGGTACATCTATGAAATTTAATTTAACAACTAAGATTATTATTGCCTTAATACTAGGGGCAATTGTGGGATTACTGCTTAATATTTTTGCTAAAGATATATTTGATATATTAGATCCTTATCTCTTTACTCCGTTAGGGAAGATATTCCTTAACCTCATCAGCATGCTTGTCGTGCCGATTGTCTTCCTATCCATCGTTCTCGGATCTGCAGGTCTGGGTGACCCTAAGAAGCTGGGGAGGATAGGGTTGAAGACCATTGTATTCTTCTTAGTGACTACCTGCATTGCCATCGTGATTGGTTTATCTCTGGCTTATGTCATTGATCCCGGTTTGGTAGAGGGAATCGACAAAACACAATCAGAAGGTTTTGAAACGGAAGAGGCTCCTCCTGTAGGAGAGACCCTCATGAACATTATTCCCAAAAATCCACTTACGGCGATGACAGAAGGAAATATGCTGCAGATCATTGCGTTTGCCATCTTTATTGGATTTGGATTAACAGCTTTAGGGGATAAGACAAAAGGAATATTAAAGCTTGTTGAACAAGGTAATGATCTAATGATGTACCTTGTGACACTCGTTATGAAATTTGCTCCATACGGAACATTCGGATTAATCGCTTCAGCAATAGGAAGCCAGGGTTTCAGTGCGTTGAAGGCTATGTGGCTATATTTTGTCGTCGTTCTTGCAGCATTGATCATTCACGCCATCGTTACCTATGGTGGAACGATCCTCCTTCTGGCAAAAAAGAATCCGCTTTGGTTCTTCAAGAATTTCAGTCCTGCGATGAGCGTAGGATTCAGTACATCAAGCAGTAACGCGACGCTTCCCATCTCAATGGATGTCGCCCAACAGCGTTTAGGCGTGTCGAAATCAGTAAGTTCATTCGTTCAACCATTGGGAGCTACCATCAACATGGATGGTACTGCGATCATGCAGGGGGTTGCAACCGTCTTTATCGCCCAGGTATATGGTGTTGATTTATCATTGGAACAACTGATTACGGTTGTACTGACGGCTGTATTAGCCAGTATCGGTACAGCAGGGGTTCCTGGAGTGGGATTGATCCTTCTTGCGATGGTTTTAAGCAGTGTAAACCTGCCTGTAGAAGGAATTGGATTAATTCTGGGGATTGACCGCCTGCTTGATATGGCAAGGACTTCCATCAATATTTCAGGAGATGCAGCCTGTGCGTTGTTTGTATCAGAATCTGAAAAGAAACGTACAATTAAGGAACAAAGAGGAGAGGCGTAATCTTCTCATATATTAAATCGAGTCTATCACCTGTAAAGGCGATAGACTCGATTTTTTTATATCTATTTTATCTCGTGGTAGCGCTCTAATGCCCGGTCCCTCGCGGCTTTATGGTCCACGATTGGATAGGGGTAATCTTCCCCCAGGATGACCCCCGCATCTTCCAGAATATCCATGGAAGCTTCTGAAGGGTTGTGGATATGTTTATTGGGAACATCTTTTAATTCGGGAACCCACATCCGGATATAAGTGCCTTCTTTATCGAATTTTTCACTTTGAAGGGTTGGATTGAAAATACGGAAGTAGGGGGCTGAATCAAAGCCGGAGCCTGCAACCCACTGCCAGCCCATTGAATTATTGGCGAGGTCTGCATCAATCAGTGTATCCAAAAACCATTTTGCACCTTCTTGCCAAGGAATCAGTAAATGCTTGGTCAGGAACGATGCAACGATCATTCTGACACGGTTGTGCATGAACCCAGTTGCCCATAATTCTCTCATTCCTGCATCAACGAGTGGATAGCCTGTCTCTCCTTTTTTCCATTTTTCCAAATGATCCCTTTCCTTATGCCATCGGAACTCCTTGAATTTCTCATTTACAGGTTGTGTGGTGGACTCAGGAAAATGAAGCAGGACGGAGTAAGAGAAGTCTCTCCAAATTAATTGTTTAATGAAGGGTTCAACCTGAGCACTTTCTTTTTCAAGGAGTGAATGATACAAACTTCTCACCGATATGACACCAAGAGTTAAGTAAGGGGATAGGGTGGAGTGATGGCCATTTGCAGGGAAGTCTCTTCCCTCCGAATAATCATTGATGCTTTTTTTAACAAATGCATTATACCTTTTAATAGCTGCTTTTTCGCCCGGATCCCACATGCTTTCCATGATGTGAAACCAGGGGATAGTTGGTATGAGTTTTAAATCATTTAGTGATAGACCCTCCACATCAAGGTCCGGGACCTTTACTTTCTTCACAGATGGGAGAGGTTTCGGGATGTCCTCCTTCCTTAAAGATTTATAAAATGCTGAGTACACTTTATAAGGAGTGTCGTCATCTTTTTTGATTTTCCAAGGGGGAAGAAGAAGTGTACCTTCGAATGTTTGAACATCTATTCCTTGTGAGGATAAAGAACGGGCTAATGCGAGATCCCGCTCATAAACTCTTGGATCATAGACTCTATTCCAGTAAACCCCTTGTGCATTGGCTTTCTGAACCCATTGGGGGAGAAGGTCTTCTAGTTTTCCTTTATCTATCCAAAGTTGTCCGTTAATCGATTGAAGGGCCGTCTGGAAGGCCTCTAAATTCTGATGCAGCCACCACTTCTTAGCTTCTCCATGGGAGGAGTAAGAAGTTTCCTCATCCAGGATATATAGAGGAATCACCATTCCTTCTTGAGAAGCTCTATATAGAGCAGGGTGATCGTGAATACGAAGGTCCTCCCTAATAAGGACAATGATGCGTTTTGTCATGATTTTCCCTCCTAATAGCCGAATTCGTCAATTCTTTACCTAAAGTATAGTAAAATAAAGATGGTGATACAAAAATCGATGGGTTTGATAAAAACATTTAAATATTCTTGAAAATGGAAAAGAAAATAGTGTAATATCACACTATAAAAGAAGTAAGGTGTGAATCGATGACAAAAGAAGAGATCGTTCTAATCATTTCAGATAAATTAAGGCTAATACGAACAGAGGCAGGTTATACACAGGATAAGATGGCGAACATTATCGGATTATCCAAAAAAACCCTTGTTCAAATTGAAAAAGGAAGAGTCATGGCAGGCTGGACAGCGGTAATTGCCATCTGCGCATTGTTCAAAGATAGTGAAACCTTAACCACTAGTCTTGGTGGGGAGCCCCTTGAAATCATAGAGACCATTGCGCGGGAAGGCATTGATTATCGAAAGGAAAAAACGTTAGGCGGGAAGGTATGGTGGAAAGATGTAAAGAAGAATGATGAATATATACTTCAGCAAAACCTTTTCAGTCAGCACTTCCGAATTTTGGACTTTGAAGACTATCGGATATACAGCAGCTTTGACGAGAATAATGCCCATAAACGTTTTGATGAATTGACGGGGAAATAATACATATTTAAATAGAGGGACGGACCTATCAAAGGTCCGTCCCTCTATTCGTTTCTCTTATTTTACAACGAGGACGCTGGTTTCACAGTTTTGAGTGACTTTTTCACTGACGCTGCCGAGCACCCATTTTTTCATGCCGGATTTCCGGCTGCTTCCGACTACTACCAGGTCTGCCTGAATTTCTTTGGCATATTCACATATGCGTTTTGCTTCTGAACCGGATAGGTGAATATAGTTTGCCTCAATCCCGTAAGGAGAAAGTTTTTCTTTTGCATTTTTCAAAAAGTGATGTGTAGAGGATGGTGTCTTAATTTCATGACGTTCTTCCTCCGGAGTATGAACTTTGTTGTCTGGTGAAACTGACAAATTCCCCATATAATTGTTATCAAACCCTGGTGAGGTATCTGCCAACGCGTGGGTAGGGGTATAGTTGTCATGACTTTCATTAGCTACCTTTTCATCTGATATATGGAGTACGGTTAATTGTGTATCTATAGAACCTTTTATTAATTTTTGCACTTCATCCAATGCTTTCTTGCTTCCATCGGTTTCATCGTAAGCTAACAAGATATGTTTATACATCAAAATCACCTCATCAATAGGATATCTATTATTTACCCAATATTAAATTTTTTAATCTTTTTCAGTAAATCGATGAATGGGATAATGTCCATTTTTAAACGGATTCAACCAACGATTAATCACAAAAAGAAAGAGCAGAACGGGGGAAGATCCGTTCTGCTCTTTCTTTTTGATTAAAACTCATATAATAGCAGGAATAATGTTTAATTTGAATGTTCTTTATTAAAGCATGCTGATAATCCAACCAATGACAACAATTGCTCCAATGACCATTAAGATTGTACGTACCATTAAAATCACCTCGACTTATCGTATCAATGAAATATGTTTTGTATTTCTAACCGGTTAATATAAAGTTACCCTGTCAACGAATAGTTAAAACCTTCTCTTCATTATTATTTAACCAGGTTACTCCTTCAGGCGTGATTTCTGTTCCAACTCTCCCTCTCTGGATCATTACATATCCAAGATCCTTGAGCTCGTTTAATCTTGTCCTGATTTGTTGAACGGATAGAGGAGTGGAGGTCCGTTGCAGGGAAGAATAAATCTTTTGTCTGCTGGCTCGCTTTCCTTCTTCAAAAAATTCAACTAAAGCGGTAAGGATATTTACATATTCTCCGGTTTTAGACATTGTGATAGAAGGAAGGGAAAAGGTACCTTTAGTATGATCCTTTTCGATGAAATTATAATCATTTTTCGGTAATTGATGAATCGTTAACCGATTTTGTTCTGCAACAGTGATCATGTACAGTAGTGTATTCTTAAGTTCACGGATATTCCCGCTCCAAGGTGCTTTCTTCAATGCGTCTAATACAGCCACGTCGATTGTTGTGATTTTGCTATGTTCCATACGAAGGAAATTCTCGATGAGAAGGGGGATATCTTCGCTTCGATCCCGGAGGCTCGGCAGCTGCAATGATAGAACTTTCAGACGGTGATAGAGATCCTCACGAAACGTTCCTTCTATTATTAAGGATTGGAGGTCCCTGTTCGTAGCAGCAATGATCCTGACATCAACGGGAATATTCTTATTTCCTCCAATACGTCTGATCTCCATCTCCTGAAGGACCCTTAGGAGCCTCGCTTGAAGTTTTAGGCTAATATCACCGATCTCATCAAGAAACAGGGTACCCCCGTCTGCTTGTTCAAATAATCCCTTTTTTCCTCCTTTTTTTGCACCGGTGAAGGCTCCATCCTCATAGCCGAATAATTCACTTTCTAATAAATCTTCAGGCAATGCGCTGCAGTTTACAGCAAGATACGGACTGTTTTTTCGGGACGAATCATTGTGCATTGCGCTTGAAAAAAGCTCTTTTCCTGTGCCTGTTTCCCCATAGATTAGAACCGGAAGCTCACTTTGAGCGAGCTTTTTGGCTATCAATTTTGTTTCATTAATGATTGCGCTTTTACCCAGTATGCTATCAAATGTATATTTCGCAATATATCCTATTCGCTGAAGCTCCCGTTTACGGACCTTTTCCATCTCAATGGTCTCTTCCATGTCTTTAAACGTTGCAACGATGACTCCTTCTGCCTTCAAACGGAAACGATAGACCATCACATTCTGCTGACGGAGTGTGAAATATTGTTGATCTTCATCGTGTTGAGACGTCAAAAAGTGATTGAGCTCGATATTCTTGAACACCCTGTTTAATTTTTTTCCTTTCGCATGGTTAGATGTAATCCCGACCATTCGTTCAAGGACTTCATTGAAAACGGTAATTTCTCCGTCTTCCTGAAAGGCAAGGATCCCATCATTTACACCATCCACTACTTTATTTAAAAATTTATTTAACGTTTTCGCACGTCGATTGATAGCTCCCAGTTTTTGACTGAGCTCGATGATCTTTCTCGTATAGCGATCGGTGATATCGAAGGTTAACTGCTCTGACAATTGAAAGTGGTAGATGATTTTCATAATGGTATTCAAATCGATCAGACGTACACCGATATCAATCTTGTTGGGAACGGAAGGTGGGATACTTGCTGTTTCTCCTGGTGAAATGGCAATGTCAATTTGCCTAGGGTAGTCTCCAGTTGGGGAGTATGGAATGTAATCGACATGATCTATCCCTAATCGTTTCAAGTTAGAGACTGCTTCTTTGGCTGTTTCAATGAAATCATTCACATAAAGTATCTTTTTTCCAGGAGGTAATTCAAAAATACGATCTATGTGTTCGTAATTGACGGTACGACGTGCTTTAATGATAGTGCATGAACCGAAATCGATATATTCCTTCACTTCTGGTGCAATCAGCGCAGAAGAATAAACAATCAATTTATTGGTGAAATACATAGGAATTCCTTCATCACAAGCATAACTCTTAATATCGATCAGTTCTCCGAAAACGGATTGTAATTGCTCCTTAAGAGCTCTTTCTGTTTCCTTTGTTCCAGCTAATAGAATTAATTCACGTTTCATACGTCTCCCCCTTATGGTTTAATGGTTGATAAATGGTTTAATGGTTAAGTATATTTTAACCGATAATAACCATCAGTGCTCGTGAAGTTTGTATTTTCAGATAATTATAGAGTGGCACGGAACTTGCATGTACATATGTGAAGAAAATCATAATTGTCAAACGGGGGGAAAGAAATGGAGAAAGAACAAAAGGCCTGGAAGGTGCCGCATACATTCATTATTGTGTTTTTCGTTGTACTGGCAGCCGCAATTTTAACGTATGTCGTACCAAAGGGGCAATTCACAACAGAAGAAATCACGTTCATGCAGGATGGAGAAGAACAAACCAAAACGGTATTAAATCCTGATTCCTTTAGTTATTTAAAGGATGATGATGGAAACCTAATTAGAGAAGGAACCGGTCTTTTCGAGCCGGGAGGCGGAATTGGATTCCTTAATTATGTATTTGAAGGTCTCGTATCAGGGGATAAATGGGGGTCCGCTGTAGGTGTAGTAGCCTTTATCTTAATTATTGGTGGAGCGTTTGGTATCATCATGAAGACCAGGGCCATTGAAGAAGGGATCCTGAAGGTTATTGAGAGGACGAAAGGAAAGGAATCTCTCATCATCCCGATTATGTTCTTCTTGTTCTCATTAGGGGGAGCCGTGTTCGGAATGGGGGAAGAGGCCATTGCCTTTGCCATGATTCTCGTTCCAATCATGATTGCGATTGGGTATGATGCCATCACTGGAATCATGATCACATACGTGGCGACTCAAATCGGTTTCGCCACTTCATGGATGAATCCATTCGGAGTGGCTATCGCACAAGGTGTTTCAGGTGTACCGGTTCTTTCGGGAGCAGGTTTCCGTATTATTATGTGGATTGTCTTTACACTTGTGGGGATCATTTACACATGGAGATATGCTCAAGCGATTCGGAAGGAACCTAAACGAAGTCTTTCTTACGCTTCTGATGAATACTTCCGTAAAGAAGGCAGAGTACGAGACCTAAATACCAAATTCACTTTAGGTCATTCACTTGTCATATTAACGGTTGCAGTTGGTATTGCCTGGATCATTTGGGGAGTAGTGGAACACGCTTACTATATTCCGGAAATTGCGAGCCAATTCTTTACGATTGGATTAGTAGCAGGAATCATTGGCGTTCTGTTTAAATTGAATGGAATGTCATGGGATGATATAGCAGATGGTTTCATCGACGGAGCGAAAGATTTATTGCCGGCTGCCTTAGTTGTAGGTATGGCAAAAGGAATCGTCATTATACTTGGGGGAGATTCACCTGACGCCCCATCTGTATTAAATACGATGTTATATGGAGCAGGGCAAGTGGTCGGGGATTTCCCTGAAGCCATTTCTGCCTGGTGTATGTATGTATTCCAGTCTGTATTCAATTTCTTTGTCGTATCTGGTTCCGGTCAAGCCGCTTTAACAATGCCTTTGATGGCTCCACTTGCAGATATTGCCGGTGTCTCTCGTCAAGTAGCGGTCCTGGCCTTCCAATTAGGAGATGGATTAACCAATATTCTTGTTCCGACCTCTGCTGCCTTACTTGGTACGCTTGGAGCAGCCCGTGTCGATTGGGGAATATGGGCTAAATTCATTATTAAATTCATGCTCATTCTATTCGTTCTGTCATCGATCTTTGTGATAACGGCAACACTCATCGGATTCTGATTGGAATAATAGTGCCGAACCTTGTTGTAAGGTTCGGCACGGTTATATGAAAAAGAAGAGAAGGGAGCAAACAGCATGCTGACATTAATTCAAAACGGAGAAATTTATGCTCCAGAATATATAGGGAAAAAGGATATATTAATAGTAGATAATAAATTAGGTTTTATTGAAGAAAAGATTGAACCTCCTCATCAATTTGTTGATATAAAGATTGTGGATGCAACGGGTAAATTTGTAGTACCTGGCTTTATAGACTCTCACGTACATATAATGGGCGGAGGCGGCGAAGGAAGCTTTCGTACGAGAACGCCGGAAATTCAACTGACTCAGGCTACGCTTGCCGGTATCACGACTCTTGTTGGTGTGATTGGAACAGATGGAACGACGAGAACGATGGCGAGCCTTGTAGCGAAAGCAAGGGGTCTTGAAGAAGAGGGGATCACCTGCTACGCGCAAACCGGTTCTTATCAAGTACCATTGAAGACGCTAACCGGAAAAATTGAAGACGATATTATTTTAGTAGACCGCATCATCGGAGTAGGTGAAGTGGCGATTGCTGACCATCGCTCATCTCAACCCACAGTAAACGAATTGACGAAAATTGCTTCTGCTGCCCGAATTGGCGGCATGCTTTCAGGTAAATCGGGAATTGTCAATGTTCATGTAGGAGATAGTCATGACCATTTAAAGCTTCTAGAGGAAATAGTCGACACAACGGATATTCCGATTAAACAATTCTATCCAACCCATATCAATCGAAATGCCCATCTGTTTGAAGCCGGGATTCAATACGCTCAAAGGGGTGGTTATGTAGACTTTACGACTAGTACCATTCCTCAATTTCTCGAAGATGGCGAAGTGAAATGCAGTAAAGCGCTAAAACGCATGCTCGATGCAGGTGTACCGGTAGAACAAATCACATACACATCGGATGGACAAGCAAGCCTGCCTAATTTTGATAGGGACGGCGAGCTGATTGGATTACAGATTGGTCAGGTGTCGAGTCTTTACAAGGAGGTAAAGGATGCAGTTCTGGAAGAAGGCATCCCGTTAGAAACAGCCATTAAAGTTATAACATCAAATCCTGCCAAAATCCTTAAATTAAAGCAAAAAGGTCGTGTTGAAGTCGAAATGGACGCAGATCTGGTGTTGTTGGAAAAGGATACGCTTGAAGTGAACACGGTGTTTGCCAAAGGTAAGTTGATGGTAGAGAACGGGGAAGCGATAGTGAAGGGAACGTTTGAATGATTGTTTGGTTTTGAAATAGCTTGGAGCCTTGTGGCTTTGGGCTATTTTTATTGCAACGGTAAGGGATAAAGATGTTTTGAGCGGATAACGGCGAAATTTTCGTATTAACCGAAATTCTAATTATATCGGCGATACCGAATTTCCTGATTTTTTGCTAACGAGGAGAGATTGACTCTCGATACCTATCCGACCACAGACGGAGGAAAAAACCACCAATAGACCCTCATGTTCTTCGGTTGTTCCCTATATTATAAAGATAGTTAATCATTGATGGGGGACGGTTATTCATGAAAAAAATGATTGAAATCTTTAAGAATCCAATTTTTCTAAAGTTATTCTTTGCTAATTTCACTTCGCATATGGGTAGTGTGATTGGTTTGACAGCTTTTATGTTTTATCTTCTTGACCGGTTTTCAGAACAGCCCATGTTTGCGTCGCTAACGGAAATGATGTACTCACTTCCTACACTTCTCGTATTCTTCCTGGTGGGGGTATTCGCGGACAGAATGGACCGGCAAAAAATTGCCTACCACTGTGATACGATCAGTGCGCTCCTTACACTTTTATTATTTGGGGCCATCTTTATTGGCTGGCTTCCCCTCATATTTACGATTTTGTTTCTGCGAAGCGGTGTACAGAAGTTCTTCTTTCCTGCTGAACAGGGGATACTCCAAGGAGTGCTTTCAAAAGATGATTATTCAACGGCCGCCGGCTTGAATCAAATGGTGATGAGCTTGTTTATGTTACTTGGAAATGCTGTGGCCATCTTTGTATATTGGACTGCCGGGATCTTTGGTGCAATTGCAGTCGATTTTGTTACATTCGTTATTTCTGCCATCTTAATCAGGAAATGTATCATTCCTGAAGAAGTTCGTCTTCCAAACGGCAACCATACGTTGAAAGACTTGAACATTCAGTCTGTGACAAAAGATTTTACAGCCGGAATGAACTATATACTGAATCACAAGCTGCTATTATCCCTAATTGGAGGTTTTGTCGTATTTGGAATTGTGAACGGCGGATTCTCGGTCATTCCCATTTTTATATTGAAATATAAATTGGCTCCAGAGTCTTATGAAGAATATTCGATTTTATTAGGTGTCGCCTTCGGTGCCGGTGTATTGATTGGCAGTATCTGCTCTTCAATGCTTGCTCAGAAGTTCAAGTTTCATGTGTTGATCGTTGCGGGGCTGGTTATTTCCGGAACGTTTATCATCGCAGCATCTTTTGCTCCTGCGACTTGGATCTTCCTCACGATCATCTTCTTCGCTGCACTGGGGTTACCACTTGTGAATATTGCAATCGGGGGATGGATGCCAAGCATCATTGATCCGAAAATGATGGGAAGAGTGCAAGGGTGGATCAATCCTCTTATGATGCTGTCACAATCCATTACCCTGGGAGTGATTGCTTTGACATTCCCGACTGTAGTAACCGTTGAAATGCTCTACTGGCTCGTTGGAGGATGTCTAATCATAGTAGGTATCTTCTACACCATCATTCTTCCTAAATATGTAAAGGAGGAAAGTGAAGCTCAGCCTGCTGCTCTGAATGGCTAAGTGAAATCTCTCTATGAATTGGAAAGAGCAATTCATAGAGGGATATTTTCATTTCAAAAAAACTATAATGATTTTATGAACGATTTTTCTTCTTGTGCGTCTTATGAATGAACTCGCCGGCTGGGGCGAAAAGAAAGGACAGTAAAGGATGAAAGAGAGAGATCTGATCAAAGGGGCGAAAAAAGGGAATCACGAAGCCTTTGCTATCCTTTTTAAAGAACATTATCCTTTTCTAGTAAAGTACTTAATGAAAGTGACAATGAATCGGGATCAGGCAGAGGAGCTTGCACAGGACACAATGGCAAAATGTGTAGAGAAGATTCATCAGTACAATGGGAAATCAAAATTCTCATCTTGGCTGATTTCCATCGCAACCAATCGTTATATTGATCTTCAACGAAAAAAGAAAAGGGAACAGAATTGGCAGAATGAAGAAGAGAACTTTAGAAAATTAAAATGGGAGATGGAGTCAAGGAATGAAGAATGGAATGATGTGCTGGCGGCCTTGTCCACTCTATCAGAGGATATCAGGCTCCCTATCATTCTGAAACATTATTACGGATATTCCTATGAAGAGATTGGACACATGACAGAAGTGCCACCTGGGACAGTGAAATCACGGGTTCATCATGGGATCATTCGGCTGAGGAAGGAGTTGAAACTAGATGAACAACCATCAGGAACATAATGACGAATTAAAGGAATTACTGGAGAACGGATTCCAGTCAATTGATGAGGACATTGACGAAAGTACACCGTCCCTGCAGTGGTTTGAGCAATTAGTAGAGGATCAGCAAGAGGAGATTAAATCCAGGTTTAAACGGGATCTCACCATCTTTTTTCTTTTGGCCTGTTGTATCTTGACTGTGTTTTCCCTTACATTATTTCAAATGCCAATTCTATTTCTTCTCCTTCAAGTTACTATCTTTGTGGGAGCCTCGATTTTTACTGGCATAACATATACGAAAAAGGTGAAAAGGATATGACAAAAGAAGAGCTCTATATCTTACCCCTTGTCATTCCGATCCTTCTGACTCAAAGCATTTACCTGTTTCTCGATGCACGTAAGAACGGACATAACTATTGGTTCTGGGGGATATGGGGATTGATTCAGTGTCCATTTCCACTCATCTTTTATTTCATATTTACAAAGAAGATCTGGAGAAAATTCAATGCAGGGGAGAGGAAATCATGATTATAGTGACAACCGATTATGTACCGGGTAAGGATGTAAAAGAATTAAAAGGATTTGTAAGGGGAAGCACCGTCCAAGCAAAGCATATTGGCAAAGATATCATTGCCGGTCTTAAAACCATTATTGGCGGAGAAATAAGTGAATACAGTGAGTTGATGGAGGAAGCAAGAAAACAAGCGATTGATCGTATGATGGAAGAAGCTTCTCAAAAAGGTGCAAATGCGGTTATTGCCGTTCGTTTAGAAACCTCGGCCGTCATGCAAAACGCTTCTGAAATTATTGCTTACGGAACGGCTGTCGTTGTGGAATAATTCTGCTATGGTGGTTCACTTATATTGTGAAAAAACATATAGTATATAGAAAATTATCAATAAAAATAATATTGACACAATTCACGGCGTGTAGTATGGTTATTAATGGAATAAATAATAAAAATGAATGGAGGGTTTGTGATGATGAAAGTGTATACAATTCAAGGAGTACCGGCAGCCAATTTCATATCATCACATAACCAGTAACTCCTTAATCATTCTGTCATACGAATATTAAAGGCACAGGTTATGCATATAATCTGTGCCTTTCTATGTCCAAAAATAAAGACGGACGTTTTTAAGGCGCAACAGATTGATAGGGATTCGGAACGAATACCTATCGGATCTTGTGATAAAAGCCTTAGGCGTCTGTCTTTTTTATTGTTTAAGTGTACCAAGGATCATCCTTGATCACATATAAAAACATAATTTCATAAGGAGGAAAAGATTATGTTACTCATTCAAATGAAGAAGATGATGTCTGCTGTGGAGACAGAAGGCGGATAGTGAAGAAAGTCAACAAGAGGAGGTAATGTGGAATGTTTAGTATTTTTAAGAAATTATCGTGGTTTTTTATTGAAAATTGGAAGAGATATACGGTGGCAATCGTTCTATTGACGATTGTCGGAATCCTTGATGTGATTCCTCCAAAGCTTGTAGGGAATGCCATTGATGACATTCACCTAGGTGCGATGACATGGGAAGTCGTAGGGGAATATCTGTGGCTGATCGCCGGAATCGCACTCATTTCGTACGCAATGACGTATGTGTGGATGTATCAATTATTTGGCGGAGCGTTTCTCGTTGAACGTAAGCTTCGCGGTAAATTTATGGGACATTTACTAAAGATGACTCCGACTTTTTTTGAAAAGAATCGTACGGGAGATTTAATGGCAAGGGCAACGAATGATCTGAAGGCCATCTCGGTTACAGCCGGTTTCGGAGTATTGACACTAATCGATTCCAGTGTCTTTATGTTAACGATCCTTTTTACAATGGGATTTCTAATCAGCTGGAAACTGACGATCGCAGCAATATTGCCGCTTCCGATCATGGCTATGTTGATGAAGGTGTACGGTGCGAGAATTCATAAGCGATTCACGGAAGCCCAGGATTCATTCGGTGACTTGAATGATAAAGTGCTTGAATCGATTGCAGGGGTCCGTGTCATTCGTGCATATGTACAGGAGAGAGCGGATGAGAAGCGTTTCGCTGATATGACTGAAGACGTCTATAACAAGAATATTGGTGTGGCAAAAATTGATTCTCTCTTTGAACCAACAATCAAAGTACTTGTCGGGTTGAGCTATTTAATCGGACTTGGTTATGGAGCATATCTTGTGTTTCATCAATCGATCACATTGGGAGAGCTTGTTTCCTTTAACGTGTACCTCGGGATGCTGATTTGGCCGATGTTTGCCATCGGGGAGTTGATCAATATCATGCAGCGCGGGAATGCATCACTTGACCGGGTTCAAGAGACCCTTGATTATGTGCAGGACGTCCAGGATTCTGAGAATCCTCAACGGATAGATTCTCCTGATCAAATCGGATTTAAGGATGTGGACTTTCAATATCCGACTTCACAAGTGTTGAATCTGTCCAATATCAATCTTCATATCCACCGGGGAGGCACTCTTGGGATCGTCGGGAAGACAGGAAGCGGGAAAACGACCTTTATCAAGCAGCTCCTTCGTGAATACCCTGCCGGAAAAGGGGATTTATCCATAGGAGGGGTCCCGATCAGTGAATTGACCATCCAGCAGGTTAGGGATTGGATCGGTTACGTGCCCCAGGATCATGTCCTTTTCTCAAGGACCGTTAGAGAAAACATTCTGTTCGGCAGACTTGATGCGACTGAGCAAGACCTGGAACAAGCCATTGAACTGGCTGATTTCAAAAAAGATCTTGAAATGCTTCCGGACGGATTGACCACTCTTGTAGGAGAAAAGGGTGTGGCTCTTTCAGGTGGCCAGAAGCAGCGGATTTCGATTGCCCGGGCACTGATCAAAAATCCGGAAATCTTGATTCTGGATGACTCGCTATCGGCTGTTGATGCGAAAACTGAAGCGAAGATCATTGACAATATACGAAAAGAACGTGAAGGAAAAACAACGATTATTACGACTCATCGTCTCTCCGCAGTTCAGCATGCAGACTGGATTATCGTATTTGAAGATGGGAAAGTGGTAGAAGAAGGGGTACATGAACGACTCCTTGAAAACGGTGGTTGGTATAAAGAACAATTCGACCGCCAACAAGTTGAGGATTCCTCACGCGAGGAGGTGAGCGCATGAACGTCGGAAGAAGACTAACCGAATATGCCCTTATTTACAAAAAAATCATCATTGCTGCTCTCTTGATGCTTAGTGTGTCAGTAGCAGCAGAACTTGCAGGCCCATTTATTGCGAAGAAACTGATCGATGATCATATTCTTGGAATTGAATCTACCTGGTATGAAACGGGAGAAGGGAAAGAAGCTGTATCATATAAGGGAAAATGGTATAAACGTGATCAATATTTTTCAGAAGGTGAGACGAGAAAAGATGATATCCGTATCTTACAGGTCGGGAGAGAGTTTTATTTCGTTCCTTCCACCGTCTCCTTCGACGGAGAAAGGTCTGTCAAGTCAGGTGAAATGACGATTACGAAAGGGGATGAGTCGGCAACTTATCCCGCCGAGAAGTTGACCGGAGATGAGCTGCTGCGTTTTTATAATCCTGAAATCCCGAAAATCATTAAATTGATCGCCTTTTATTTTGGGCTGCTTGTAGTCGCTGCCTTTTTCCAATACGGTCAGCGCTACTATCTGCAGAAAGCAGCAAACCGGGTCATTCAGAAGATGCGTAATGATGTGTTCCAGCATATCCAGAAACTGCCGATCCGCTATTTTGATAATCTGCCGGCAGGGAAGGTCGTAGCAAGGATCACAAACGACACCGAAGCGATCCGGGATTTATATGTAACTGTCTTATCAACTTTCTTCTCCAGTACGATTTACATTATTGGAATATACATCGCACTCTTTATACTTGATGCAAAATTAGCAGCCATTTGCTTGATCCTGATTCCGATCCTGGTTGTATGGACGTACCTGTATCGTATCTATGCGTCTAAATACAACCATATCATCAGGTCGAAAGTGAGTGATATCAATGCCATGATCAATGAGTCGATCCAGGGCATGAACATCATTCAGGCTTTCAGCAGAGAAAAGAAAACGAACGAAGAATTCGAAGAGTTGAACGAAACACATTTCAAGTATCAAAATAAGCTCTTGAGCTTGAATTCGATGACATCACACAACCTGGTCGGGGTACTGAGAAACATCACATTTGTGGCATTCATATGGTACTTCGGAGGCGCTTCAATGGGAGTTGGATCTGTTGTCACTTTGGGCGTGCTTTATGCCTTCGTTGATTACATCAACCGGTTGTTCCAGCCTGTGACAGGAATCGTCAATCAGCTGGCAAACCTTGAGCAGGCACTAGTGGCAGGGGAACGGGTTTTCCGACTGTTAGAAGAAACCGGAACATCGGTTGAAGATGAGAAAATGAGCAGGTATGACGGAAATGTCAGCTTTGAACATGTATTCTTTGGATACAAGGAAAATGAATATGTTCTGAAGGACATCTCGTTTACCGCAAGTAAAGGAGAGACCGTTGCCCTGGTGGGGCACACGGGTTCAGGGAAAAGCTCGATCATGAATCTATTGTTCCGTTTTTACGATAGCGATGAAGGGAAGATCCTGATTGACGGAAAAGACATTGTAGATATTCCCTATCAAACGATTCGTGAGCATATGGGAATCGTCTTACAGGACCCTTACTTGTTTACGGGAACCATCGCATCCAACGTAAGCTTGGATGACCCCAGAATTTCAAGAGAACAGGTGGAAGCGGCACTAAAAGCAGTCGGTGCTGAAAAAGTGTTCAAAAACCTTGAGAACGGCTATGATGAACCGGTGATCGAGAAAGGGAGCACCCTTTCTTCAGGGCAGCGTCAACTGATTTCCTTTGCAAGGGCACTGGCCTTTAATCCAGCAATCCTGATTTTGGATGAAGCGACTTCGAGTATTGACACAGAGACTGAGGCCGTCATTCAGGAAGCGATGGAAGTCTTGAAAAAGGGAAGAACGACCTTCATTATCGCTCATCGACTCTCTACGATTAAGAATGCCGATCAAATAATTGTATTAGATCGGGGAGAAATCGTAGAGAAGGGCAATCATGATGATCTGATGAAGCGGAAGGGTCGCTATTATCAAATGTATCAGCTTCAACAAGGATCGAAAGGTGAAATGGCAGGATAGGAAGGAGGAGCACCTGACTAATTTAGTCGGGTGCTCTTTCATTTTCTGGAGAGTATCTTGAAAACGCATCTAAAGGAAGCTTGGATGGGCGAGACAAGAGGCTAGAACGACAACTCGTTTAGTCCCGAGGTGAAATAAAAAATACAATATTCTGCTAAGAAAACAGGACTTTTGTGGGATTTTGTCGTTTTAAATCGAAATTCTCTCATTATCAATGTATAATTTAATTGATAAAAAAGTTTCATAAAGGGAGGATCCTATGATGGGGTGGGCAATCGCCATTTTATTTGGGACAGCAGTCGTGCTGCTCATTTTATCGTTTATTAAAACGACACAAACCAACTCACAGCTTGAGCAACAAATAGAGCATGTTTCAATTTCAGTATTGAATGAAGTACATGAACTGGAGAAGCAGTTAAGAAATATTCAATTAGATGCTGAAATTACAGCACAACAGTCCGGGGCAGCGCCAGCGGAATCGGAAGAACGGTTCATACTTCGTGAAATGCTTGACTTACATAAGAGAGGGTATTCAATTGAAAGCATTGCATCCAAACAACAGCTCACACCGAATGAAGTAGAGCGCATGCTTGCTCCTTACAAGACAAGGAAGACTGAAAGGAGCTTAGTAGCACAATGAGAGTGACGCCTAATTCATTGCGCAGTTTTGCTGCGGGTCTCTTAATCGCAACGACGTCAATCGGTGCCGTTTATATGTTTGGTCCATCTGAAGCCAAGAGTACAGAGAAAGTGGAAACCGTTAAAACGGAGAAGCTCTCAGAGGAGGAAATGGTGAAACAGCTGACTTCAAACGGCTTTGTCATACATACAGAAGCAGAGTGGAACAAGCAGCTTTCAGCCATGACCGAGAAACAGGAAGAGAAAGTGGAAGATAAGAAAGAGGAAAAAACGGACGATAAGGTCGTTTACAAGACCATATTGACTGTTTCTACAGGTATGACAAGTATTGATGTCGGAAATGCCTTGGAAAACGCAAACATCATCAAAGACGGCCTCGATTTCTACAAAGAAGTTGAAAAGAGAGGTCTTGAAAATGATTTACGTCCGGGTACTTTCGAGGTCGAGAGCGGAATGACAACAGACGAAATCATTTCGACGATCTTTCAATAATTAGAAACTGAAAAACTAAGCAACAACTAGAAAAACTTCCGTTTGTATAGAAAACAAAAAACCACCTTATTATTTGGTATGACCAGAGCTGCAAAGAACTGGTTACCATAATAGGAGGTTTTTTGTTTTATACATATTCATGGTATCAATTTTTCCCTGTAGATTATTCTGTATTAGCCTTTAAAAGACGGAGGATTTTTGTGTTCTGTTTTTTTAGCTCATCTAATTTCTGTTGAGTATTTACAAGTTCATTTTCCAGGGAACCGATTGATTTTAATAGGCTTGATGTTCCAATGCTGGATTGATGTACATCGGAAAGCTTGCCTATGTTTGAAAGGAAAGATAGGGAAGTGGGGTTGACCAGATTTTTTAATGATTTGTTCAGGGAAGAAAGAGTTTCCTCCTTTATCAGCTTATTCCCTTCAATTTCATTTGTATTTCCCTTCGTTTGTTTCATCTCTTTTTCATTCACCATCGTCTCAGCAAGGTTCATGATGCCGCTTATATCCAAATTTTCCAATTGTTTTTTTAAATCATCATTCACTGACATCTTATACTCAAAACCTTTCTATTAATATTTGTACTCCCCGTCAGACCGGTCTGACGGGGAGTGAGTAAGGATTCAATGTTGAATTACAGGAGACCATTAAGCCCTTCCTGCACTAATAACTTCACCGATGCAGCTATACAGGACATCAGCAAGAGCTTCCTGCCCTAATAGAATAGCCACAACAAGAGCGAGTGCGAGTAATAGCACAACCAGTGCTGTTACAATCATTCCCTCACCCCCTTTCTAAATGGAAGTCAGGTAAAATTCGAACCTTACAAAAACATCTTATGTGGATTGGTGGGACAAGCTTCAGCTATTCCCCTATATTAAGTGAATATGGGCAGCCCTTTTGTATTGGTATAGTGAAAATGAGTGATGAAAAAATATATTACATATAATGAATGGATAGATGATATGACATGAGTAGGTCATCCGGGGGGAAACGGGGCTAAAGATAATGTTTCAGTAGAAAATAGGAAGAGGATAGCGGGCATGCTATCCTCTAATTACAAACGGATTTATGGATGGAAATATTCTTGAATTTTTCATATGAGGCGCCAAGTAGGATCCACCCTAATTTTAGTAACAAATCCCCACGCGAGTTTTGATATATCGGTCATCCTCCAGCTGTTGGTAGATAAAATCCCCCGTGTCAAACATGGAGATGCTTATTCCTTCTTCAGGAAGGACATCAACTTCTGTCCGGTATTCCCCAAGGCGCTCTCCATCAGGTAAATAGGTAGGACAAACAATCGTCCAATCCATTTCTGAAGCTTTTAAGATTAAATAGGCTCTTAAATGGTCCTCTGCAGCAGTCGTGCTTCTACGTTTTGATTCATTTGACTGGAATCGATACAGACTGGACTCCTTGCGTGCTTGTAGGATCCCTGCTGTACCACAGGTAATGATTCGTTTTACACCATGATGCCTCATTGCTTTTAAGAGGATGGGCATGCTTCTTGAGAGTACGTCATTCTTATCCGTATTCAAGCAGCTGATCACCGCATCGCAGCCCTCGATGGTTTTCATTACATCCTCTTCATTCAATACATCACCAGCAATATCCATGCCAGAAGCTTGTCTATCCATTTTTTTACGAACCAAGCGATTCACTTCATGTGTAGAGTTTGCTTGTTGAAAAACAACAGAACCGACACGCCCCGTACTTCCAAATAAAGCGATTTTCATCATTATGACCTCCCGTTTCCCATTTGAACTAGTTTATCGCAAAATCGCTATTCTTTACATGATTGAGCATATCAGAATACATACTAATAAGTGTGAAGAATAATAAAGTCTCGAATTGAAAACTTTTGTGTTGACTTATTCCTTGTATCGTTTTATGATGACATTCGTAATAGTTTTAAATCCGATAAGAATAGTGGGGGTTTTACAATGAAAAAATGGAAATTATCCATCATCATGCTAATTGCTTTATCCATGGTATTAGCTGCTTGTGGTCAATCTAATGATAAAGAAGAATCCAGTGGTGATTCTAAAGAAGGTTCTGAAACATCACTTTACGATCAAGTGATGGAAGAAGGAGAATTACTGGTTGGAACGGAAGGTACATATCCTCCTTTCACATTCCACGACGAATCTGGGGAACTGACTGGGTTTGACGTAGAGATTGCCCGTGAAGTAGCAAAGCGCCTTGGCGTTGAAGCTAAATTCCAAGAGACTCAATGGGATGCCATGTTTGAAGGTTTGAATTCTAAGCGTTTTGACGTAATCGCGAACCAAGTGGGAATTCGTGAAGATCGCCAGGAGAAATATGATTTCTCAACACCGTATATTGAATCAAGTGCAGTAGTGGTTGTATCGAAAGACAATAAGGACGTAACATCATTTGAAGACATCAAGGGGTTGACTTCTGCTCAATCTCTGACAAGTAACTACCGCGACATCGCTGAAAAAAATGGTGCAGAAATCCAGGGTGTAGAGGGACTATCACAATCCATACAACTCCTTGAACAAGGCAGAGTGGACGTGACAGTGAACGATAAAATCTCTATTCTGGATTATTTAAAGAAACAGCCCAATGCCAAAGTCAAAATTGCAGCTGAAGCTGAAGATGCCGGTCAAAGTGGTCTCATGTTCCGTAAAGGTAACGACAAGTTAGTGGAAGAAGTAAACAAAGCGTTAGAGGAAATGAAGGAAGACGGTACGTACAAAGAGATTTCTGAGAAATGGTTCGGAGAAGATGTATCTCCTAAGTAGTATCTACCAGGATCCTGAAGCGATGATTGATATTTTACAAAGCTCCCTGCTTCCAATGCTAGAGGGAGCTTTGTACTATTCTATCCCTCTGACGCTGATTTCTTTTGCTTTAGGAATGATCCTGGCCGTCCTTACAGCCCTTGCCCGATTGTCCAATGTATCGATTCTAAGAGGAATTGCACGATTCTATGTATCTGCCATCAGGGGAACACCTTTACTCGTTCAATTGTTCATTATTTTCTACGGCTTACCGACACTTGGAATAAAGTTTGATCCGTTCCCGTCTGCCATAATTGCTTTTTCATTAAATAAAGGTGCCTACTCCTCTGAAATCGTCCGTGCAGCGATTCAATCGATTCCTAAAGGCCAATGGGAAGCGGGCTATTCAATTGGTATGACGTATTCGCAGGCACTAAAGAGAATCATCCTGCCCCAGGCAACCAGGGTATCCATCCCACCGTTATCGAACTCTTTCATTAGTTTGGTGAAGGATACCTCTCTTGCTTCATTAATTCTCGTAACGGAAATGTTCAGGAAAGCACAGGAAATCGCTGCGACAAACTATGAGTTCCTGCTCATGTACATGGAAGCTGCCTTGCTCTACTGGATTATTTGCTTTATTCTATCCATCATTCAAGGGCGGATCGAGACAAGACTGGACCGATATATTGCCAAGTAATATTAAAGGAGATTGAATATGATTTCCATCAAAGGATTAACTAAACGATTTGATCAATTAGAAGTATTAAAAGGAATGAATGTAGAAGTCAATAAAGGAGAGGTGATCGTCCTGATTGGCCCATCGGGTTCAGGAAAGACAACCTTCCTCCGCTGTTTAAATGCACTGGAATTACCGAATGACGGAACGGTTTCAATTGGCGGGACTTCCGTTGATTTTAATAAAAAGGTTTCCAAGCAAGAGCTTATTAAACTTAGACGGAAAACAGGCATGGTATTCCAAAACTATAATCTGTTTCCCCACATGACCGCACTGGAGAACGTAATGGAAGGACCAACTATCGTCCAAAAACGCAGCAAGTCCGAAACAAAGGAAAAAGCGATCAGACTCCTTGAAAAAGTAGGACTCGGTGAAAAAGTGGACTACTATCCGTTCCAGCTCTCAGGAGGGCAGCAGCAACGGGTAGGAATCGCAAGAGCATTAGCGATCGAGCCGGAAGTGATGCTCTTCGATGAACCAACCTCAGCACTCGATCCAGAATTGGTCGGGGAGGTTCTTAAGGTAATGAAGGACCTTGCTGAAGAAGGGATGACCATGGTTGTGGTGACTCATGAAATGAGATTTGCCAAAGAAGCAGCCGATAAAGTCATCTTCATGGATGGTGGATATATCGTTGAAGAAGGCTCTCCTCAAGAAGTGTTTGAACAGCCTAAGAACGAACGTACGAAACAATTCCTGAACTTAATACAATAAATTGTAAAAGATGAATGAGACTCATGCTCATTCATCTTTTTTTAGGTTTAGAGTCATAATGTTATGTCAGTCTAATAAACTTTTCAGAAAAAGGTTAGATTAACTGGATTAGTGGAAATATGGTAATAGAAGAGTCATTTAAGGGAGGAACTAGAATGGAATATCGTATAGAACGTGACACAATCGGAGAAATGAAGGTGCCCAAGGAAAAATATTGGGGAGCACAGACTCAGCGAAGTAAAGAAAATTTCCAAATCGGTACAGAGAAAATGCCCATTGAGGTTACATATGCCTTCGCACAGTTAAAGAAAGCCGCCGCAGTTGTCAATCATTCACTTGGTAAGTTATCAGATGCCAAGAAGACGGCGATTGGACAGGCATGTGATGAAATCCTGGAAGGAAAGTGGGACGCCCATTTTCCCCTTGTAGTATGGCAAACAGGAAGCGGTACACAATCCAATATGAACATAAATGAAGTCGTTTCCTTTCGTGCCAATGAAATTCTCAAAGATAAAGGATCGGACGAGAAAGTCCATCCGAATGATGATGTGAACATGTCCCAAAGCTCAAATGATACATTCCCTACAGCCATGCACATCGCTGCGTATCAAGAAATCGAATCAAAGCTGTTTCCTGTCGTTCGGGAATTTACTGCGACATTAAGAGAAAAAGAAGACCAATTCAGTGATATTATTAAAATTGGCCGTACACATCTTCAAGATGCAACACCATTGACGCTCGGTCAGGAAATCAGCGGATGGCGTGGCATGATGGAAAGGTCCTATAGTATGCTGAGAGAAAGCGTTCATCAATTAGTCAATCTGGCTATCGGTGGGACGGCTGTCGGTACTGGGATTAACGCCGATCCGGAATTCGGTGACAAAGTGGCAAGACAATTAGAAGCTCAGACTGGCATCAAGTTTTCCTCATCTGATAATAAATTTCACGCCCTAACGTCCCATGATGAAATCGTGTACGTACACGGAGCTGTAAAAGCACTGGCAGCAGATCTGATGAAAATAGCCAACGATGTTAGATGGTTAGCGAGCGGTCCCCGTAGTGGGATTGGTGAGATAACGATCCCTGCCAATGAACCAGGAAGTTCGATCATGCCGGGTAAAGTGAATCCCACCCAGAGTGAAGCAGTGACGATGGTAGTGACACAAGTATTCGGGAACGACGCGGCCATCGGATTTGCCGCCAGCCAAGGAAACTTCGAACTTAATGTATTTAAACCAGTCATCATCTATAACATGCTGCAATCCGTACGACTGCTTACAGATGGAATAAAGTCCTTTAACGATAGATGTGTAAAAGGACTTGAAGCGAACGTAGAGGTAATAGAGGACTTTGTTCAAAGGTCCCTTATGCTCGTAACGGCATTAAATCCTCATATCGGGTATGAAAAAGCGGCTGAAATAGCCAAGAAAGCTCACAACGATGGCTCTACATTAAAAGAAGCAGCCATCGAATCAGGATATCTGACCGCAGAGGAGTATGATCAGTGGATCGATCCGGCAAGTATGGTTCATAATAAATAATAGGAAGAGCTGGCTCCTAATGGGGTCAGTTTTTTATAGTGAAAAGACAGCCAAAATGAAAACCCCCGGCCAAGGACCGGGGGCTTTATCCATTCATATGAAATTGCTGATTATTTTTGGTACCCGCCACCGATTTGTTGTTCAGCCATTTGTACAAGGCGTTTAGTGATTTCTCCACCTACAGAACCGTTAGCACGAGCTGTTGCATCTGGTCCTAATTGTACGCCAAATTCAGAAGCGATTTCGTACTTCATTTGGTCGATAGCTTGTTGAGCTCCTGGAGCTACTAGTTGGTTAGATGAATTGCTGCGAGATTGTTGCTGTTGCATAATCTGTCATCTCCTTAAAATGTATAAGTTTTTTTGGTTGGGTTAGCTGGATTTGCACCAGCCCGCTATTCCATGAGCGACCATTCTAATAATGGCGTAACCCATCGAGTGGTGGGAGAGAAGGCTTGTTCCTGCCTTGTTAATAGGTATTATGGTTCGTTTCTGAATTTATATTCAAAGTGATGACAGGGAATTTATTCCTGATAAATCCCTAAAAGTTTTCTACATAAATCACTGTGATTGTAAAAAGGATAACACTATACAATGAATTAGATTGAAAGTATGGTGACACAGCATGAAAGCTTGCGCATTATGTAACGGGATCGTTGAATACAGGGGACTTTGCCCAAAGTGCGGAGACTCTACAACCGATCAGGGAAGATATTATGATTTTTACGATGAGTACAGTGCGTATATGGATATACAGCATGTACAATTAGCCGATGGCATACCGAATAGCAGCTGCTCTGATACTTGCCTCCATCTTTTTACATGTATTCGATGTGGGGAAGAAGAGGGGAAAAGCATAGATTTGACAGAGTTTTAAACGATGTAAAAAAGCCGCACTCGTGAATGAGTGCGGCTTTAAGTATTTATTTTATCGAATTCTTGACTCGGATTCTGAATCAAAGAAATGAGCTTTGTTCATATCAAAAGCAAGTTCAATTGTTTGGCCGGCAGCGATATCGGTACGAGAGTCAACGCGGGCAACAAACTCTTGTCCTTCTAATTGAGAGTAAAGCATCGTTTCAGCACCTGTTAATTCAGATACTTCGATTTTCGCAGTGATTTTCGCACCTTGTGCAGTATCTAAGAATAGCGGTTCATCATGAATATCCTCAGGACGCACTCCCAGAACGATGCTCTTGCCTACATGACCTTGTTCGCGAAGCACTTTCATTTTCCCTTCCGGTACAGAAACTTTGGTATTTCCAATCACGAATTTACCATCTTCAAGGGAGCCGTGGAAGAAGTTCATAGCAGGTGATCCAATGAATCCGCCTACGAAAACATTTTCAGGCTTATCGTATACTTCTTTAGGAGAACCAACTTGTTGGATGACTCCATCCTTCATGACAACAATACGAGTTGCCATAGTCATTGCTTCTGTCTGGTCATGTGTTACGTAAATCGTTGTCGTTTGTAAACGTTGGTGAAGCTTGGCGATTTCTGCACGCATTTGCACACGAAGCTTAGCATCAAGGTTGGACAGAGGCTCATCCATTAAGAACACTTTCGCATCACGAACGATGGCACGTCCAAGTGCTACACGCTGGCGCTGACCACCTGATAATGCTTTCGGTTTACGATCAAGCAGTGCTTCAAGACCAAGGATTTTAGCCGCTTCTTGAACTCGACGGTCTATTTCTTGTTTATCGAATTTACGTAATTTAAGTCCAAAGGCCATATTATCATATACGCTCATGTGTGGGTATAGGGCATAGTTCTGGAAAACCATGGCGATGTCCCGGTCTTTTGGTGCCACATCGTTTACGCGCTTTCCATCGATAGAGAAATCTCCTTTAGAAATTTCTTCAAGTCCGGCAATCATACGCAAAGTCGTTGACTTTCCACAACCTGAAGGTCCTACAAATACGATAAACTCTTTATCTTGAATATGAAGATTAAAGTCATTTACTGCCGTAACCTTGCCATCATAAATTTTGTGGATATTTTCTAATTTTAATTCAGCCATTTACTTTCTCCTCCTTGAAATGCAATCGTTTTCATCTATAGCCCTATTGTAGAGAAAGCGGATTCAAAACGATATGGTCAACTTGCACAAAGTTCCTTATTCCTTTTTATGCAGGTTGTCAGATTGAAAGTTCAAGCATGCGAAATAGGCTAAAATTCCACCTTGAAACGTTTTAATATCAATATTGGTTTTTTCAATGAACTTATCAATTCGATACTGTACACTATTCCGATGCATAAATAGTTTCTTGGCAGTCTGACTGATATTTGATTGATGTTCGAGAAAAGCCTTAACAGTGTGAATCAATTCAGGATCTTCCAGAAAGGTGTCAGTCACCTTTGTGAAAATTTGTTTTTTCCATTCCTGCGGTAAATGATGGAGGGCAAATTCAGGCAGAACCGTCACCACGGATTGAATAAATGCCTGCTTATGTACAGTTCTGGAGAATGAAAACAATTCCCGCTCATATTTAAAGGTGAGAGGGATTTGTGGAACATCGTGAAATTGTCCTATGAAATAAGAAAGACTGGCAAAAAAGTCCGATTCAATCACATGGGAAATAGATAATAATTGCTCTTCATCCAAATTCCATGCACCTTTCTCTTCAATGAGCAAGCCCATATTATCATCCTGCAATACAAGTATCGTGTGGAGGGGTAATAAATGTTTAAACGCCTCTTTTAATAGAAGCTGGTCTAAACTCTCCTTCATAGAGAATTGAATGATCCGGAATTCGCCGTCTATATTTGAAGGCATTGGTCCATTATTATATAAATAGGTGAACCATTCCATTGAGTTGGGAGAATCATTGATCGATCCGGATGGATTTATTATCTCTTTGAACAAGCAGTGCAATAACTCCGTTTCCTCTTGAGTGATCTCACTTCTAACAATGCCTATGTATTCATCTTCTGCTTCATTTGTAAACCAAATCTTTGTAGCTTCAAGATTGGTTGGATAATGGTTTTGGATTATGGCAGTAGGAAATTTTTTACGTAAATATGTAAACATGTCATCCCTCTTTGTTCATTATTATAGTGAAAAAGGTTATAATGTCTATTGTACTTAAATAGTTGGATTAATCAAAGTGTGCACGATTGCAATAAATCGCTAATTTTAATACTATTGAAGAATGAATAAATCATTATGGGGTGTCCTAAAATGGAATATACTAAAGAAGTTACCAATCGAATGAAACGCCTTGAAGGTCAAGTGCGCGGCGTGTTGAAAATGATGGAAGAAGAAAAACACTGTAAGGATGTTGTGACTCAATTATCTGCCGTACGTACTGCCGTTGATCGTACATTAGGTCTCATCGTTGCGAAAAACCTGGAAGCCTGCATTCGTGAATCGGAAGAAGAGGGCATCAATGCAGAAGATGCTATTCAGGAAGCCGTCAATATGCTTGTCAGAAGTCGATAAATACTAAAAGCTGCCGAAGGATAATGCTCCTTTTTGGCAGCTTTTTTGTTTGTCCAGCTCCGGTGGCTAGAGGCTCGAGGTCATAAGCCAAGAATGCCAAAAAGGCAAAGAGCAGCGCCTTTCCGGCATTCTTTTCTTATGCTTGTCGCCTCTGGGCAAGCCCCCTCCGCTTTTCTATTGTCCAGCTCCGGTGGCTAGAGGCTCGAGGTCATAAGCCAAGAATGCCAAAAAGGCAAAGGGCGCCTTTCTGGCATTCTCGTCTTATGCTTGTCGCCTCTGGGCAAGCCCCCTCCGCTTTTCTATTGTCCAGCTCCAGCGCCTAGCCCCTCGAGGTCATAAGTCAGTCTTGCTAAAAAGGCAAAAAGCGCCTTTCCAGCAAGCCCGCCTTATGCTTGTCGGGGCTGAACAAGGCGCTTCCGCTTTTCTATTTCGGTGGTTCTTCATGATCCGTGATTTCGATTGCTTCTTCGATGTTGGTTGTGTTTTCCCTCATGTGGACGGACCCCCCGGACATGCCTTCGTTGATAAAACGGTCCACATCGAGAAATACTTTTTCTTTTCCTTCATAATTGGTATCTGGAAGGAATTGATCATCTTTTTTCATGCTCATCAGCCTCCTTACTTTAGTTTTGGAAAGGAAGCTGAAGTTATACATGAAGGCTCATTAATTCTCTATTTCAGGTGAATTATGTACGTTCCATCAATCATAAACGTGGAACAGCATCAGCTCATGAAGCTGCTTCTTGAGGGTGTCTTCCTTATCGGGCGGTGGAGTTGCTCCAGTCCATTCAATTTTACCGTCTTTATGGTAATTCCCTTGAAATTTTGTCCCGCTGAAGTAAAAGGAAAACGTCCAGCCGGGAAGCTGTTTATTTTCGAACATGCTTTTATATTGAAAATGTTGAATCATTTTTCATCACCTCCACTATTATTGTAAACGTTTTAATACATGCTGTGTAGGTGTGGGTGTTAAATGTATCATAAATGGAATTCTCCTCTAATAGAATTTACTGAAGAGATAGAGGAGGGACGAAGAATGAATTCGTTTATTCGTGATTTGCAAAAGGCGATCAGTGATGAATGGACAGCCTATTATTTCTATAAAGAATTAAAAGGGCGGACGAATAATCCATTATATGTAGAGTTTATCGAACATGCCAAGAAGGATGAAAAGGTGCATTATGAAATGTTCCAATACCTCCATTATTTATTAACGGGAGAATATTACGAGCATAAGAAAGAGAAGGTGGGGTTTACCACTTTTAAAGAAGGAGTCCTGCTTGCACTGAAGGATGAGCTTGAGGCTGCAGAATTCTACAGGGACATGCTGCTGGAGATTCCGAATCAACAAGCCTATAAGCCCCTATTTATTTCCATGACTGATGAAATGGAACATGCTACAAGATTTTCTACGATTTATAATTCATTACGGTAAGAATGACAAAGGTTGAACCACCTGGATTCAACCTTCGCTATTTTTAGCACTGAGTGTGAGGAATGTGCGGACAAGCTGTTTTCGCCGTTTGTTTTCAATTTCTTCTTCATCAAAGCTCATGGGCTTTGAATTGATTTCAAATAATACAAATCCCCCTTGTTCCCGTGGAGCTAAGTCGATGGAGAACTCTCCAACATAGCCAAAGGATTTAGCAAGCTCTTCCCCACATGTTTGAACGATCCGTGAGATTTCCTTTTTCGTATGAACGTCTGCGACTTCTTTAAGAGAAATGATCTTCCCACCGGTAGGTACATGAGTGGTGACTTCCTGTCGTTGTGACATACGGACACCAATGCCTATTAAACGAAAATCCTCCCCCGTGTGAAGGACTAATATTCGGAAGTCATAGCGATGATCATGCAATGTTTTACAGTCAACGGCTTCCTGTATGATCCACTGGTTACTATTAAACCATTCGCTGTATGATTGAAACAGGCGGGATACGTTTAAGAACCTCTCCATTTTTTTTATGCTTTTGCAGAGAATACGTCCATTGTCATCGATTTCGATGAGTCTGATTCCTTTTCCTTGCGAAGCGAGAGAGTGTTTCACATATATTTTTTTATGTGACGTAAGAAAGTTGGTAAAGGACTCTTCATTTGTGACAAGCTCAGTTTGCGGCAGGTACGGATCGAGTTCACGACTTTTGGACAGAAGCTCGTATATTTTCCATTTGTTAAAGAAATGAGGGTTGAAGAAAGGAATTTTATGTTCCTTAATAAAATGGAGAAGCTTCTGATAGGCCTGATTTTGCTCAGCATGCCTCGAGGGAACGCGATTATAAATGACGTTTGGTACAGGAAATAGGCATTTCACCCATTTGTTTAATGGCTGATTGTACATGATCCCGGAAATGGAATCACCGAAAACATCTTGAGGAGAGAAGACAAAACAGACTCCACCTGCCTGTTCAACGTCCAGCTGAATCGATCTAAACAATTCAAAATTCCCCTTGTATTTATTCTTTTCCTCCTTACTTGCTACGATTCCGATCAGGGGAATCGCCGGAATGTTCTTCTGATGAGGCGAGATGGTGAATTGATAGCAATCTTTTGAATTCTTAGAAGAAAGAAGAAAGGAATTCTTCGCAAATTTATAGGTCTTTATGGATTCTTCCACATGAAAAAAGGTTTTCTTCTCCCGATTATAAAGGATGTTCATGGAAGCATTTCCTCAGGGTGATTCAAGCTTTGCTGAGTGAGAAAGATCCCGAATGATAAGGCAAGTTTTCTTGTTAATAAATCAAAGCTCTTCAAATGGGGATGGGAAAAAATAGACCTTCCCGGCTTAGAGTTTGCTTCGAACATCCAAATTCGATGATTTTCGTCCACTCCGAAGTCAAAACCGATTTCTCCTATAAATCCTTCCAGATTTCGTTCGATGGCATGTGATAGTGTTAAAGCTGCGTCCTTTAGTGCACCTTCAATAACTTCTCGGACTGCTTCATCCGGAAACAGCTCCGATAAAATTTTCACTTCTCCACCGTTATTTGCATGGGTGGTCACACTTCCTGATCCTGCCACTTTTCCGGCCATTGCACTTACTTGCCATTCTCCGTCCCCACCTTTATTCGTATGAACCCGGAAGTCGATCGGCCGGTTATTTTCCTGCAACAGAGAAATTCCCTGCTGAACGATAAAAGTGTCAAGATTTCGATTCTTAAAGACCGTATTGACAAGTTGCTCCAAGGACTTAAATTTCAGTAAGCGATTTTTACGATCTTCATCTCTGAACCGGCAATAATATTCATCGGATGAGCGATTATACGTAATCTTGTGGATGCCATTGCCGAGACTGCCGTTTTTCGGTTTAAGATAAATATGATGATAGGTGGCAAGCATTCTTTCCATTTCATCAAATGATTGAAATGAATGTGTTTCCGGAAGCAGGTGCTGGACTGAAGAATCGTTTTCCAGTCGTTCAAACAAATCAAGTTTATTAAAGAAACCTGGATTGTACCAGGGAATACCGTATTCCCTCTGTAGCCTTTCTTTGATGCTCTGGTACGTTTTACGCTTTTCACTGCGGCGGTTCGGTAGCCTGTCATAGATAACATTTGGAAAAGGAATCTCCTCGATTTCCCAACCTTCTCCAAAGTGAAAATATCCCTTTACGAGTCCGTTCTCCCAATTAATATGACGCTCTCCAAACACAAAGGGAATGACTCCAAGGGATGATTGAACAGATAAGAGCTTTTTGAAGAAATAAGAGCGCTCACCAATCGGGCTTAAGCTAAAACTTGTGAATCCTGAGGTGAATATGCCAATGAGCACTCCTGCATATAAACAATCCTCTTTACAAAAGAGAGAAAGGGACTTTACTTTCGAAGGAAGATGTAACTTCCCGGCTAAACCAGAGCTAATGCCAATCACGTTACGTCCATTCGGATGACGCTTACATTCCGCGGATTGCCTTGCAGTTCCAAGGATTACTGTATGAGGGAATTTTTTTTCCTCCAGCTTGAAACCAGAGGGGAGGTATAGAAGACATTCTTCATCTTGGAATTGTTCTATTTTATACGTTTTAAGCATTAGAAATCACCTCGTCTTAAGGATGTTAGTGATTGTGATGCCAAGAACTCACAATAATCTAATGGAGCTTTGTATAAGGATGGCAGTTTCTCAGGTCCAAGTGCATCTACTACTTTATGTCCCGGCTTAGAATTCATATCGAGAATCCACAGTGATTGATCCTCACCAATAATAATATCAACCCCGATTTCAAACAGAGCTGAAAAATGTTCTTCAAGTAGTAAAGGCATTTCTTCCATAATGTCAGTGAGTTCTTCTTCAATATTGTCCCAAGAAGAATCGTGAAGAGTCATCCAATCACTATATGATTTATATGAAGCTCCTCGACTGATATTGGTCAGAATTGCCAGCTGTTCCCCTACACGGATCGCCCGCTGAAATTCTCTCCATTCTCCATTAGCGTTTTTATTCAAAAGAATGCGCAGATCAAAAGGTGCATTCTCATTCGTCAGATTGAGAATCCGCTTTTGGCAAATGAACGTATGCTGCAGAAGGATTCGGTTAACCCACTTGATAAAGATCTCTTTCCTTTGGAAGGATTGTTCCCTGATCCCTTCCTTTTTCGTTGTTCGAACGACTATGCCCCCCTGGCTTTCAACAAGATGATAAATGGCAAATCCATGAGCCCCATCCACTGGTTTGATCATTATATCTTTATGTTCAGTAAGTAGATTTAATAAATGTTTTCCGTCGGTCACAAGATACGTTTCGGGAATGTAAGGGGAGATTGGGGTCTTTTTAAGTTTTTCGTAAAGAAGCCATTTGTTTGGTAACCCATAACCGAGAAATCGAATGTGTCTCTGGTTCTTTAACCACTGAACAACGGCCTTTGCCTGCTGGGATTGTATATCCTTTTGATAATAGGTACGGTCGTAGATATATTCCGGAATTTCAAAGGCTTCATTTTCCCATGATTGTGTTTCTTTATTGAAATAAAATCCATCCACCGTTTCGTTTAAAGGAGAGATTCCTTTGGGGGAGAACAGATAAAGATCAATCGGATAAGAAAGGGATTGTTTCGCTATTCCAAGAAAGTAGCTGTTTGTTATTTGCGGTGTAAGGGTCATAATGCCCAATGATTGGTTCATCGTTTTAATCCTCCTTGTTCATCCATTTTGTGAAACTATATTCATAGAATGCTTTAACCGAAGGACGAATCCGGTCGTTTTCCAAGTATGTTCGTTTAGAGGGTTTGGAATTGACTTCAATCAGCCAGGGCTTCCCGCTTTCATCGATGCCGACATCAATGCCAAGCTCGGCGAAATGCCCTTCAACCGTGTCAGAAAGGAGTCGGGCAGAAGACGTACATAACACCTTCATATCATTTAGAATCCCAACACTTCTCTGGGGGGGAAAAAGAGATTGAAGGATTGGAAGAGGTTTTGCGATTCGTCCTCCCTGATCGACATTCGCCACGAATTGATCATGAGAAGCAATCCGGGCGACAGAAGAAACGATTTCCCAGTGTCCCTTTCCATTCAAGTGACAAAGAAACCGAAAATCTAATGGCTGATCTTCCACTGTAAGAAATGGAATGGTTTCCTGAACCAAATAAGAAGAAGGGTTGCACCAGGATCGAATTTGCCTATAGAGTGCAGAGTAGGTTGAGAAAGAAAGTGGACTCTGTGATGTGAATGAATTTTGGTGCATGAAAAAATCATTCTCTCTTTTTTGGATACGCATGATGTAGCGTCCCCTGCTACCGTTTACCCCCTTAACGAAAACATCCTTATATAAGGAAAGCATTTCCTCCAATGAATCGAATCCCTCCACGGTTTTGGGCAGGTGATGGGCGAGTGACGGTCCATCTTTCAGCGCATTGTAAACCTCGTCTTTAGATAGAAACCCAGAATTGAAAACGAGAATGTCCCGTTCTTCAGATTGAGTGAGGGCTTTTTCAAAGGAAGGAGTCTTTTCTACCTTTCTTGAATGACATCGATTGTAAATGATGTTAGGAGCAGGAAGTGTTTTAAGCTCCCAGTCTTGATCAAGAAATACAACCCCTTCAGAGAGGTCTCCAATAAAAGAAGAGAGCGGAATAAGATAAAAGAATCCACCTTTTCGTTGAAACCAGCTCTGACACTCTGTAAAATATTCTTTTAAAGAGTGTGAATGTAATGTATTCAAAGAAAATTGGTTGATTAGTAGGGCCACAACCGGTCCCAGATGGATGATGCTATGCCTTGAATCGATGGATATCCATATGTTTTCCAGATTCGGTATGGAAGAGAATAATGAATCGCTTGTTTCTAACATAATCTGTAAAGAATCGGATGGATATTCTCTGCATGTGATGTTTAGAGAAGAGTTTCCACATTTCAGTATCATGTTCCGTTCAAAAGGATATCGATTCATCATCTGTTTCGGTATATACAAGTGATGATGATCATGATGATGTATATGCGAACTAAATGAACATTTTATCTTCATCAGGCATTCCCCGTTTGCATAACCCGTAAGAATGATTCTATAATGATTTATTGGGCTAATGTTGATATAGCATTCTATGTAAAGCAAGGCAAAATGTTCAAACAAGAGAGGTAGAAAAGGAAGGTGCAATCATGCTGGATGCTTTCATCCTAATACTGTTCATGGTGTTGATTGGAGCCCTCATTGGAGGAGTCACCAATTCATTAGCCATAAAAATGTTATTCAGACCTTATAGGGCTTACTATATCGGGAAATTTAAAGTACCATTCACACCAGGGTTGATCCCAAAACGCCGTGGAGAATTGGCGGAACAACTTGGGAAAATGGTGGTCGATCATTTAATCACGCCTGAAAGTCTTCAGAAAAAAGTGATGAATGAAGATTTTCAAAGGGATGTAACCCACTGGCTAGGGGAAGAATTACAACCTGTCTTCACTTCGGACAAAACGGTGAATGAGTGGTTGGATATCCTGCAAATCCCTGTATCCTCCGATCGTCTTAATGAATGGCTTGAAGAGTGGGTAGCTGAAAAGATGAAAGATACGAAAGCAGCATACACCTCTAAAAGGCTGGAAGAGGCTCTACCTGAAAAGTGGCAGGAAAAAGTTGAAGAGAGTATTCCGAAGCTTGTTGACTTTATCGCAAACCGTGCGGAAACTTATTTCACAAGCCCAGAAGGAAAAATGAAAGTGAAGATCATGATCGACGATTTTCTGAAAGAAAGAGGCATGCTCGGAAACATGCTCGGAATGTTCCTCGGCAACACGTCTGTTGCTGATAAAGTACAGCCTGAAATCGTAAAGTTCATCAAGCATGAAGGAACCCAGGAAATCCTTTTCAATCTACTGACAAAAGAATGGTCCAAACTGAAACAAATGAAGCTTGATGAATTCATCGATCGATTACCTGAAGAAGACTTGATTAAAACCGTCCAGGCATCCCTGGTCAAACTAGTCAACATCGAAGGACACCTATCCAAGCCGCTAAGAAACTTTCTTGAGCCTCATAAGGATTCCATCTTCAATAACCAGCTGCCAAAATGGGTGGATAGAGGGACGGACCTCTTATTTAAGAAGATTCCAAACCTGATGGAGAAGATGCACTTGCAGCATATTGTGCAGGAACAGGTTGAATCTTTTTCAGTTGGAAGATTGGAAGAATTGGTTCTCGGCATTTCCCGTCGTGAATTCAAGATGATTACTTACTTAGGGGCATTACTTGGAGGAGTGATTGGAATCGTTCAAGGGGTCATAGCCCTCTTTATCTCTTAATTCAGCAGGGCCTAAGGGTCCTTCCTAGAATTTCACTCTATAGTTTGTTATAGTGGTGTAGGAAACATAGAGTGAAATTATAGGAGGTACGTATTTTGGCTATTAACTTATACGATCAAGCGAACGAATTGGAAAGTGCTTTACGTCAAAGCGATGAATTTCTACAACTGAAGAAGATGTATGACGAAGTAAACAATGACGAATCTGCTAACAAGATGTTTGAAAACTTCAGAAACATTCAAATGAATCTTCAACAAAAACAAATGAGCGGTGAAGAAATCTCTCAAGAAGAAGTAGAGCAAGCTCAAAAAACAGCTCAACTTGTTCAACAACACGAAGTAATTGCAAAGCTTATGGAAGCTGAGCAACGCATGAGCATGGTCATCAATGACTTGAACAAGGTCATCATGAAGCCGCTTGAAGAACTTTACGGTTCAATGCAGAAATAATATGGGAACAACAAGGACTGACTTCCAGTACGGGGGTTAGTCCTTTTTTTGTGGATATAGCAGTGGAACAGAAAGATACACTCCAACAAGAACTTTCATCTAGTTGATGAGTTCTACCAGCAACTCGCTATAATTTGCGAATTGCTCCCACCCCCTTGTCATATTTGTCTCTCCTCCTTCATAAAAGTAAAGAAAGGGAGTAGACAACATATAGGGGGGACACCGATGATGATCTATAGAATGCTAGCGTTAAATATTGATGGAACGATTGTAAATGATAACGGAAAAATTGCGAGGGAAACAAAGGATGCAATTGAGTACGTTCAAGATAAAGGTGTAACGGTCACATTGGTAACTAGCAGGAGCTTTGCTTCAGCTAAGAAAGTAGCCAAGGCCCTTAAACTCAAAACCCCGCTCGTCACACATAGTGGGTCCTACATCGCTGGTGAGCTTGAAAAACCGATGTATGTAAAAAAGATTGCCGAGGACATTACGTATGAAATTGCTCAATTCCTTGAAGGTTTCTCAAGTCAAGTAGCTCTATCCCATGAAAAGAGGTCAATCATTGGCAAAGCCAATTCCCAGGCAAGGGAGATGGCAAAAGTCTCTTGGCAAAGAGAGTCGAAATTACTTTATAGTAAGCAGTTTGTGGATCGTGTGAGTGATCATCTTTTGGAGAATCCAATGTCGGTTCCGAAGATATCGGTTGTCATGGAGCATCGTGAAGATGTGTGGGACGTCGTCGCTTCTCTAAAAGGCATGTATGAAGAAGTGGACGCCATTCCGACATCCGACTATAAACTTGATATCGTGCCAAGGGGCGTATCTAAGCTTCGAGGGTTAATGTATTTATCTGAACGCCTTGGAGTGAAAAAGGATCAAATCGTGATGGTTGGATCGGGGCCGGATGACATCGACTCCTTGGAATGCTGTGGTCTTGGAGTAGCTATGGGAGACGCGCCTAGACAGGTGAGAGATGCAGCGAACTGGATTACACGGAGCCAAAGCGAAAAAGGCATCCCATACTTTGTAACAGAGCTATTCCGTAAGCAGCACCCAATTCCATTCCTGAAAAAAATGAACATCATTAAATCATAAACCAATACACCCCGCTTTTCTATTGGAAAGCGGGGTGTTGTATTTATTTCAAAGGGACTCCCTGCCATTGACCATTCCCACCCCATTCTGTACACTTATAAAAGCTTATTAGATTTGGTGAAAGGTGATTAGAACGTGAATGTTTTGATAAAAGGAATCGAGGATGAGCGTTTTGAGCGCCCCCTGCGATTGATTGCTAATTTATTTTTTGAAGAATCCGTGATTCACTTTGGCTCTTGTGATGACATGGATCTTCAAGTCAAAATAGAACTTACAATAGAAGAAAAGATAGAAGCAAAAGCTGTGTTGATAAAACCGACTTCTGATGAATTATACACTGCGACCTATGAACGAGGCTGGACTTCATATGAAAATGAAAAAGAACGCTTCAAACAGCTGAAAACTGCAGTATCTCATGTATATCTGAATGTTCTTCAAGATCTTACAGGAATCAGGCAAAAGTGGGGGATCTTAACAGGGATCCGTCCTACCAAGCTTTTACATAAGCAGACACAGCTTGGGATACCCCAAGAGGCGATTCATGCGAAATTGAAAGAGGAATACCTTATTACCGATGAAAAGATTCAGCTGATGCAAAACATCGTGGACCGGCAGCTTTCGGTTGTTCCGGATCTCTATGATCTCCAGCATGAAGTGAGCATCTATATCGGAATCCCGTTTTGTCCTACCAAATGTGCGTATTGTACTTTTCCTGCATACGCGATTCTCGGTAAACAAGGTCGGGTAGATTCCTTCCTGGCCGGGCTTCACTATGAAATCCAGGAAATGGGACGCTGGCTCAAAGAGAATAACGTCAAGATTACGACGATTTACTATGGCGGAGGGACACCTACTTCCATCACGGCAGAAGAAATGGATGCCCTATATGAAGAAATGTATCGATCATTCCCAGATGTGGACGCGGTAAGGGAAGTGACGGTAGAAGCAGGAAGACCGGATACGATTTCCCCAGATAAACTGGAGGTACTAAAGAAATGGAATATCGATCGCATTTCCATCAACCCTCAGTCGTATACACAAGAAACATTAAAAGCAATCGGCCGTCATCACACCGTGGAAGAAACCATCGATAAATTTCATTTATCCCGGAACATGGGAATGAACAACATCAACATGGATCTCATTATCGGACTTCCAGGTGAAGAGCTTCCAGAGCTTCAGCATTCATTGGATGAGACCGAGAAGCTTATGCCGGAATCGTTGACCGTCCACACACTGTCCTTCAAGCGGGCGTCTGAAATGACGAAGAATAAAGACAAGTATAAAGTGGCAGACCGGGTGGAAATCGGGAAGATGATGGACCTTGCCGAAGAGTGGACAAAGGCACACGGCTATGATCCCTATTACTTATATCGTCAGAAGAACATTCTGGGTAACCTCGAGAATGTCGGCTATGCTCTCCCGGGGCAGGATAGCCTCTATAACATCATGATCATGGAAGAGGTCCAAACCATCATTGGCATCGGCTGTGGCGCTGCGAGTAAATTCATCGATCCGAAGACCGGAAAGATCACGCACTTTGCCAATCCGAAAGAGCCAAACGCCTACAACCTGGGATTCAAAGAATATACCGATAAGAAGATCAAGATCCTCAATGGTTTATTTTCATAAGCCTCTTTTTGCGAAGTTTGTTGATCTATAACATAAGATCTGCCTGGGCTCTGTCAAATTAGTAAGTGCTGGATGGTGAGGGGAACTGCTCCGCTTGCAGCTAGCGTTCGGCCGAGCCTCCTCAGCTTAGCCGAACGGGGTCTCGGCACGCCCGTACTTCCGCAGGAGTCTACACAGTTCCCCTCACCATCTATAAAAAAATTTCGAGACAGAGCTTAAAAGTAACAAAACTATCTAAAGAATACGGACTATCGCTTCTTTACAAGAAGTTATTTACCGTGGGAGCATTGTTGATTCACTTGAAAGATTGTTCAATGATCCATCAATTTAGGTGAAATCTTCTTTTATTCCTTTGTAGATTCTTTGTTTTGTGGAGGAACTCTCAACATACCTAGAATAGGAGCATTTTTTGTTTTTCTATCTATACTTGTAAGCAGTATTAATGTAGTAGCACAGAGTGGATTGTAGCGGAAGGCAAGAGCCTGGAGCGAAAAGGAACGGTCTATGTTTTCACACTTGCACTCATTCATAAAAGGCTGTACTGTCTGTGTGTAAATAGCAACAATGTTTACGAAAAGAGCTTTTTATAAAAACAAGCTGTTCAGAGAACTTCTGGACGGCTTTTTCTTTATTTCTAAGGACGTGTTGATATATGTGCAACTATCGGAATTTTTCAACAATACTTAAAGGATTACTTCTGAAAAGGTCGAATTAGTAAGGTAGACATAGAAATCAGACAATACTTTTGAAAACGTTACCAAAATTGAGGGGAGAGATCGAATATGATGCAAACACCTCTGCTTCTGACACAAATGATAGAAAGAGCCGAAAAGTATTTTCCTAACAAAGAGATTGTTTCACGCACTGAGTCCGGAATAAGCCGATTCACGTATAAACAGTGGGGAGAAAGAACACGAAGACTTGCAAGCAGCCTATCAAAACTCGGGATTGAAGAAGGGGATAAGGTCGGGACCCTTGCCTGGAACCATCATCGACATCTTGAATCCTATTTTGCAATTCCTTGTAGCGGGGCTGTCCTACATACGATCAATATTCGCTTATCACCCCAGCACATCGTATATATCATCAATCATGCCAAGGACCGGGTATTGCTCATCGATTCAGACATCGTACCGCTCATCGAAAAGATCAAAGACCAGATACCGACGGTCAAAGCCTTCATTGTAATGACTGATGGTGACTTGCCGGAAACCACTTTGGAACCGGTTTATCATTATGAGAGATTGCTGGAGGAAGGCGATCCTTCTTTCCAATTCCGGACAGACATTGATGAGAATGCTCCTGCCGGGATGTGTTACACCTCAGCCACAACCGGAAATCCTAAAGGGGTCATTTATTCTCATCGCGGAATCGTCCTGCATGCCATGGCGCTGGGGCTTGCTGATACCACTGGTGTCTGTGAAAGAGACGTTGCACTGCCGGTCGTACCGATGTTCCATGTAAACGCATGGGGACTTCCGTTTGCCTCTGTATGGTTCGGGACGAAGCAGGTTCTGCCTGGACCATATTTCACTCCAGGATTGCTGGCTCAGTTAATGCAGGATGAGAAGGTAACAATCTCTGCAGGGGTCCCGACCATTTGGCTTGGTTTGCTCAATGAATTAGAGAAAAATGAATATGATCTCTCCAGCCTTCGTTCCGTTCTATGCGGGGGTTCTGCAGCACCTAAAGGAATGATCAGGACCTTTGAAGAGAAATTCGGTATTCCGTTCATGCATGCATATGGAATGACGGAAACAAGTCCGCTTGCCGTGATAGCTGCATCGAAAAGCTATCATGATGATCTTTCCACTGAAGAAAAGCTTGATTTGAAAGCAAAGCAAGGGTTACTCGTCCCTGGATTAGACATGAAAATCGTCGGGAAAGACGGAGAAGTGGCTTGGGATGGAAAGGAAATGGGAGAGCTTGCCCTGAGAGGTCCATGGATTGCTTCTGAATACTATGAAGATGAAAGAACAGAGGAAGCATTCCGTGATGGCTGGCTGTATACAGGTGATGTCGTCACCATCGATGAAGAGGGCTACATTAAAATCGTGGACCGCACAAAGGACTTGATCAAATCAGGTGGAGAATGGATTTCTTCTGTAGACATTGAAAATGCTCTCATGGCACATGAACATATATTCGAAGCAGCGGTAGTTGCGGTTCCCCATGAAGAATGGCAGGAACGCCCGATCGCTTGTGTGGTGTTAAAAGACTCGGGAAAAGGAAATGTGTCCAAAGAAGAAATCATGGACTTTCTGAAACCACAGTTTGCCAAATGGTGGCTGCCGGATGAAATCCTGTTCCTTGATGAGATACCCAAAACGTCTGTAGGGAAATTTTTAAAGAGAGCCTTGAGGGATCAAGTGCAGGATAGAATGAAACAAATATAACTCGTAAGAGAGGTCGTTCCGAAGTCGACCTCTCCTTTGAATTATTGTACTATTCAAAATAATAATTCCTAAAAATAGGATATTACGCTATGCTAGAAGAAAGGGGAGGGATTTTTTTGACAGTGTCAAATCAATACGAAACAGTAAAATTACATAAAGAAGGTAAGGTGGCAAGGCTACAGCTGAACCGTCCTCAATCACTGAATGCGTTGGATGCAGGGCTTATGGGAGAGCTCCTGGCTGCGTTAAAAGAAGTGAAAAATGACCCATCTATTTCTTTATTGGTCCTGACAGGAGAAGGAAAGGGGTTTTCTTCCGGAGGAGATATTAAGTCGATGCTTTCCTTAAGCGGAGAGGAACAGTTCTCAGGTATTATGGATACCATCAGTGAACTGGTGATGACTCTGTATACCATGCCTAAGATTGTTCTAACAGGCATACATGGGGCTGCTGCAGGTCTTGGTTTCAGTCTGGCGCTTTGCTCGGACTATATTTTGTGTGAAGAAGACAGCAAGCTTGCCATGAACTTTATCGGCATCGCACTGATTCCGGATGGTGGAAGTCATTTTCTTCTGCAGGAGCGCCTGGGTACACATAAAGCTAAACGATTGATTTGGAACGGTAAAGTATTGGAAGGGCAAGAGGCCCTTATGAAGGGACTTGTAGACGAAGCGATTCCATCCGGGAAATTGGAAGAAGGCATAGAGCGCTATACAAAACAAGTATTAAGTGCACCGACGAAAGCGATGATGAAAACGAAAGAAGTATATGTCACATTAAACAAAGACAGACTACAACGTGCGCTTGAACTGGAAAAAGAAGGGCAATGGCTCATGCGTCAAACCTCGGATCACCAGGAAGGCATCCGTGCATTTGTGGAGAAAAGACGACCTGAATTTAAGGGAGAATAATAGTTAAAGAGAACTAACCTGAAGGGTTGGTTCTTTTTTTCGTTATACATTCATCCTTTTAATTAAAAAATGCATTACAAGCCACTGGAAGTGACCCGCAATGCAGGATGTATACCTTACACATGAAACAACAATAGTTTCCCAAGAGGAGAAGTACAGCGATGCGTATGCTCGGAATACCCCTTTTCTTCTAACATGGATTCACCCATTTTCTTTGCGTCGCTGTCGGATGAAGCTTCGAATGATTCATCCAGAATCTTTTTTCCGTCTTTTTCAAAAACCGTTAATTTGTAAACTTTCATTGTGATATACCCCTTTGTATAGTATTCATGTACTCTTTTATTTTTTCATATTATCATTTTTTTGGAAAGTCCCAATAGTTTGATAAATAAAAAAGGTGGGAAATGAAACCTTTTTTGTATAAAATCGTAGAGTACTAGAGAGAAAAAAGATGCTTGTTTAAAAGTATAGGAGGGGAATGCTGAAATGAGTTTGAGTATACAACAGGTAACCAAAAGGTTTGGACAATTTACAGCAGTTGATCAGCTGTCACTGGATATCCCACCGGGGGAAATGTTTGGATTCCTTGGCGCGAATGGGGCAGGGAAGACGACGACATTTCGAATGGTGTTAGGGTTATTAGATGCGTCGGAAGGGCAGATTACGTGGAAAGGGAAGAGGATCGATTATTCCACAAGTCCGGAAATTGGATATCTGCCTGAAGAAAGAGGATTATATCCGAAAATGAAGGTGAACGATCAGATTGTCTATCTGGCGCGTCTTCGTGGTATGGAGAAAAAGACCATCCTGAAAGAACTGGATTACTGGCTGGAACGATTCAATGTTCCTCAGAACGTGAACAAGAAAGTAGAAGAACTTTCAAAAGGAAATCAGCAAAAAATTCAGTTTATCGCATCGGTTATCCATAAGCCGAGTTTACTGATTCTCGACGAACCGTTCAGCGGCCTGGATCCGGTAAATGTTGAACTGTTAAAGGATGCGGTCCGGGAAATCAAGAATAATGGAACCACAATCGTCTTCTCCAGTCACCGTATGGAGCATGTGGAGGAGCTCTGTGAAAGCCTATGCATCATGCATAAAGGGCGTCCCGTAGTGCATGGCGGCTTGAAGGAAATCAAGCGTTCCTTCGGGAAGAAGAATGTGGTCATCCACTCAGATTTTGATCTTCTATATCTAAAGGATATGAAAGGCGTGACGAAGCTGAAAGAAACAACGGAAGGGGTTCTTCTTCAGGTCGAGTCTGAGGCTGATGCCCAAAATGTATTTCATGACGTTGTTCAAAAGGGATTCCTTCGTAAGTTCGAATTAGAAGAACCTTCCCTGAACGATATTTTCATAGAAAAGGTGGGAACTTCTTATGAATAATTTCTTCTTGATCCTTAGTCAGTCCTATTTTTCAAAGCTTAAGGCAAAATCTTTTATCATTTCCACCGTCATCATTGCCGCTGCCCTTGTATTACTGGCCAATTTTGACAGTATCATTTCGAACTTCAGTGATGATGACACGAGTAAAATAGCGGTTCAGGACGAAACGGGCAACCTGTATGATCCGCTAGTGCAGCAGCTGAAGATCATGAATAGCGAGATCGAGCTGGAACCTGCCACCCAATCGATGGAAGAAATCGAAAAGAATATAGAATCTGAAGAATTAAAAGGATTACTCATTTTGAGTGAAAGCGATGAAGGTCTTCCGCAAGCACTGTATAAATCCAATTCATTATCAGATTCCAATGTGAGCGGGGAATTACAAGTCGCCCTGCAAAATGTGAAGTCTTCACTGGCTGCAAGTAAATTAGAGCTTTCAGGTGATGAACTGGCACTGTTAAGCGGTCCTGTTGCTTTTGAAAAGGAAGCCCTTATTGAAGGAGCCAAGTCTGAGGAAGAATTGAGTCAGGCTAGGGGTATAGTATATGTTCTATTATTCTTTATTTATTTCTCCGTCATTGCTTACGCCAACATGACGGCCATGGAAGTCGCCACAGAAAAAAGCTCGAGGGTAATGGAAATCCTCATATCCAGTGTGTCTCCGGTTAAACAAATGTTTGCCAAGATCATTGGAATCGGCCTTGCAGGATTAACACAGTTAGCCGTAATCCTGGCAGTGGGCTATTTTACAATGATTCAAAAGAAGGATGAACTGGTAGGGGATTTCTTTGAAGGATTCGGATTTGAATCTTTATCAGTAGGTGTCATTATCTATGCGGTAATCTTCTTTTTATTAGGGTATTTCCTGTATGCCACCCTGGCTGCATTACTGGGATCTCTTGTCAGTAGAATTGAAGATGTGCAGCAGATGATCATGCCGATGACCTTCTTGATCATGATTGGATTCTTCATCTCCATGTTCGGTCTTGGGAATCCGGAATCCAGTTTTGTGACGATTACTTCTTACATCCCGTTTTTTACACCGATGGTTATGTTCCTTCGTGTGGGGATGTTGAATCTTCCAGTGTATGAACCAGTAATAGGAATTGTTGTCCTCCTTGCGACGATTATTATTCTTGGAATATTTGGAGCAAGAGTGTATCGAGGTGGAGTGCTCCTATACGGAAAATCTAATTCATTTAAAGATATTAAAAAAGCAATCGATATAACATCGAAAAAATGATTCGTAAGAGCAGGCTGTCTCCTTCACCCGGGGCAGCCTTTCTCTATGAATCGAGTAAAATGTTGAGTATATACTGAAATTATTGCCGGTTTTAGGATATAATGAAAGAATATAAGAACGTATATTCGTAGTGCGGGGAGGGAACTTCATGGGAAAGATTCGGTTTTTTCATGTAGCAGATCTACATCTGGATAGTCCTTTTATCGGGCTAAAACATTTACCGAAAGAAGTGTTCGAACGAATACATAATAGTACCTTTGCCTCTTTTGAAAAAGTGGTAAGGGAAGCGATTGTTAGACAAATTGACTTCATGATCATCAGTGGTGATCTGTTTGACGAAGAAGATCGCAGCATTCGTGCGCAGGCGAAATTATTGAAGCAATTCAATCTGTTACATTCAAACAACATTCCTGTTTACGTTGTTCACGGGAATCATGATCATCTTGGAAGCTATCGATTAGAGCTCGATATGCCGGATAACATACATATCTTCAACGCAGAAACAGAAGTGAAACAGCTTACTGTAAAGAATGGGACAACTGTAGACATAGTCGGGTTCAGCTATGGTAAAAGACATATACAGGAAAGAAGAGTTGCTGATTATCCCAAACGTTACGATGACCGCTATACGATAGGCATCCTCCATGGAAGCGAAGGAAGTGTGCATTCTTCACACGAAACGTACGCGCCTTTTTCGATAAGGGAACTACTGGAGAAGAATTATCACTATTGGGCTTTGGGACATATCCATGAGCGGCAGATTCTGCACGAAGAGCCTTACATCGTATATCCTGGTAACATCCAGGGAAGACATCGGAAAGAAACAGGTGAGAAAGGCTGCTATGAAGTGGTGCTTGATCATCACCATACAGAATTAACATTTATCCCGACTCACGACTTGATGTGGAGGACATGCAGGGTATCCCTTCAATCTGTTCAGCGCTTTGGAGAAATTTTTCAGCGTATCCAGCAGGCGCTGGAATCTCTTGAAAAAGGGGATGTGTTGATTGAGGTTATCTTGACAGATGATGAATCACTCACTCAAGACATGGCGGCCAAAATAGAAAATGGTGATCTACTGGAAGCATTGCGAACAGAATACGGGAGTCAGCAGGGTTTGAAGTGGATTCATTCAATACGATGGAATCATACCCAAGCGAGTCGGGGAATAGAACAGGATCCGTTCAGGCAGGAAGTAATGGAGACATTGGAGAGCATGGGTGAAGAAGACTGGAAGGGTGCCCTGGCAGAAATGTATGAGCACCCATCTATATACCGCTTTCTGGACCCCTTAAAGGAAGAAGAGAAGAAATCTTTAATAGAAGAAACAGAGCGCTTGTTACAAAATAAAGGCTGAACGTGGAGGTGAATGGGGTGAAACTGCTCGAACTTCATATTTATGGATACGGAAAAATAGAAAACAAGCACTATACGATCAGTGACCTTCAATTATTTTATGGGGAAAATGAAGCTGGCAAATCAACGATTATGTCGTTCATACATAGCATTTTGTTCGGGTTTCCGACGAAGCAGCAATCTCTGCTCAGGTATGAACCGAAATCTTCTACAGAGTATGGTGGGAGAATCCTTTGCAGGATGGAAGGACAAGGACTCCTCAGTATCGAGCGGGTTAAAGGGAAGGCAACAGGAGACGTGACCGTTCAATTCGAGGACGGAAGAACCGAAGGAGAAGAAACCCTTCAACAACTGCTCGGAAATATGGACAGGACAACTTACCAAAACATATTCTCATTCAACCTCGAAGGGCTGCAAAACATTCAGCGCCTCAAAAAAGAAGAATTGAACCGCTACCTATTTTCTGCAGGTTCTACAGGGACGGACCTCCTGTTACAGATGGAACAGAATTGGCAGAAAGAAAGGGAGCAGCTGTTTAAGAAATCGGGAAGAAAGCCGATGGTCAACGCAGTGCTGACACAATTAAAGCACCTTGAAAAACAAGTAAAGGAAGGAAAAGAAAAAAATGATCAATACAGTCCTCTCATATCAAAGCAAAAATCGTTAGAAACCCGGATTTCATCCATGGAGACAGAAAAGGCAGCTCTAGCTGAAAAGAAAGAGAACCTGATTTCAGTTAATGAAAACTGGGATACACTCTCTAGCTTCAAAAGAGTGGAGGAGCGGCTGTCTCAATTGGATACAATTGAGTTTCCTGCAAAAGGATTAGAGCGTTTAAACGAACTTAAAACGGAAGAAAGACAATTATCGGCATATCTTGAAACCTTGGTGACGAAACAAGAAAATCTGTACAACAAATTAGAATCAGAAGAGATTGATCCTTTCCTAGTCGAAGAACTTCCTGTTATAGAAAAGATATTGTCTCAACAGTCTTTTTATCTGAAATGGAAAGAAGAAAGCAATGAACGGGGCAGAGAATTAAAAGCGGTGCGTAGTAAAATCAACGATACGATCCGTGAATTGGGACTAACAATAGAGATGGAGGACATCCCGGCCCTGGATACAAGCTTAATGATGTCTGACCGTATTCAAAATGCACTGGACCAGCAATCAAAGCTCCTTCATGAACGGGAAAGCTTACAGAAACATTACCAAGGGGAAGAAGAAGAACTTCACAACATCGAAAGGAAGTGTGATAGCTTAGAAGATCGGCTGATGGAAGAAGATGAGTATCAAGAATTGCAAAGATCGGTGAAAATTGAATCTTCCCGGCAAGCTTCACGGGACCAGGCACATTGGATGAACCTGCAAGTGAAAGAGGCAGAACTACGTTTCAGCAGAAAAAAGTCCTCCTTCTCCCGGCAGCTCCTCTTAATAGGTGCAGCACTCCTTCTTTTATTGGGAATTGGGTCATGGGCAATAGTGATTGGTAATGGACTTTTTGTCGGAATCAGCTTGCTTCTTCTCATTGTAGTGGGTGCATCGGGAGTGCAGGCGAGGGGGAATCTGCGAGAAGAAACCAGCATCCTTCAACAAACTAAAGCAAGGGCAAAAGAGTTACAGCCGGAAGGTCAAATGGAGTTTCACTCTCTGGATAGGGCTGAGCAAAGCCTAAAGCAACAAGTGGAGTTGAGGAACGAGTGGAAGCAGCGGATTCTTTCATTAGAAGAGCAACAGGTAAAACTTCAGAAGCTCCATGAAAAGCAGAAGGAAGTAGAGAAAGAAATTGTTTCAGGAGAACAAAGACTATCCGGTCTGAAATCAGAGCTCTGTCTACCTTCTGATTTTCACTGGAAGTGGCTCCGTGATGCGTTTGTCAAAATGAAAGAGATCGTTTCGAATTATGAGTCTTATATCCACCTTAAAGAAGAACAAGACTATGTCGTCCAAAAATTGAATGAGTACAGGGATCATTGTCAGGAATGGTTCCACCGCCATTCTCTCACGTTTACTACAGTGGAAGAGGCTGTGATTAAACTGAAGGGAATCATGCAGGACATTGAAAAGAAGACCCTCACATTAAATAGCATCCAGTCAGAGCTCGAGCCTCTTTCTTTTGAGATAGAGAAGCTAAGAATTGAAGGTGGAAAGGTCCGTGAAGAGGTTGAAACCCTTCTTCAATCTGCAGGGTGCATGGAAGAAACAGAATTTCGTGAAAAGGCACTTCACGCCGAAGAAAGAATCGACCTATCGGTACAATATAATGGAATGAAAACGAGGCTGACCGAACGAACACTCAATACGTTTCTTCGGTTTGTTTCTCAGGAAGATAGTAGAAAAGAATTAAAAAGGGTATCGAATCGAATCGAAGAGCTTTCAACTGAGCTCTCTGCTCATCAAAAAGAGCTCGCTTCCATTTCGTATGAAATAAAAGTGCTGGAGGAAGGAAAGAGCTACTCCACAATCCTTCAGGAGTTTCAAAGCAAAAGGGCTGAGCTTCAAGAACTTGCGTATGACTGGTCCAAATTTACCTTAGCACAAGCGGCCTTAAGGAAAACAATGGATCTTTACCAGAAATCTAAGATGCCTAAAGTGATGGAGCTTGCAGAAGAGAATTTTAGAGAACTGACTGAAGGGCACTATCTACGGATTTTCTTACGAGATGATGAGATGATCAGGGTAGAGCGGAAGGACGGTGCGGTTTTCCATGCGGTAGAACTCAGTCAAGGAACGAAAGAACAGTTATACATCTCAATTCGCTTTGCCCTCATTCAATCTTTCCGGGACAAGTACCCATTGCCGGTACTGATCGACGATGGAGTAGTCAACTTTGACCTGGACAGAACGAACGCATTTCTAAAGCTGTTGAGGAAAATGTCTGTGAACCACCAGACTCTGTTCTTTACCTGTCATCCTCATATAAGAGATGAGTTTACCGAGGATAAAATAATCGTATTAAAGCGAATGGAAAAGGAATCCATTCATAATGCATGATTTTTTACAGAATTTAATTGGCAATAATTTCTCAGATTCGTTACAATACTACAAGGAGTTTGTTTGCACGAGCACGGGAATGAAATGAGAGTCAGAAAGAAGGAACACATAGTATGGCAAAAACAATAGGGTCCAAACGAAATCGGGGACCACTGGCACTACTAAGCTTTAACTTATTTATCGTCATGGTTGGAATCGGGCTGGTCATCCCCATTCTTCCTTTTTATGTAGAAAAATTCAACGCCAATGCTCAAACACTTGGAGCGTTGGTGGCAGTATTTGCTTTTATGCAGTTTTTATTTGCTCCTATTTGGGGAAGGTTATCCGATCGGATAGGGAGGAAGCCATTAATCACCATCGGTTTGGTTGGCTTTGCCATAGCTGAATTCATTTTCGCCTTCGCTGTAGGATTATGGATGCTATTTCTGTCCAGGATCTTAGCAGGCGTTTTCGGCTCAGCATTAATGCCTACTGCAATGGCATATGTATCGGATGTAACGGATGAGGACAATCGGGGTCAAGGGATGGGGATACTTGGTGCTGCCATGGGTCTTGGAATCGTCATCGGGCCTGGAATCGGAGGATGGCTGGCAGAAATCAACCTCTCCTATCCATTTATCTTTGCCGGGATCGCCGCCTCTATTGCAGCTATCGTCTCGGTCATCATATTACCGGAATCCTATCCAAAGGAAAAAAGAACCTTTGACCCAAATGAAAAACGTGAAAACCGCTTCGTGGTCATGAAGAATGCGGTGATGAGTCCTGTCGGGTTTCTGTTGGTACTCGTATTCATCATGAGCTTCGGATTGGCGAATTTCCAATCGATTTTCAGCTACTATGCGCTAGAACGATATGGATATGGTCCACAGGAAGTCGGGATCATCATTTTGATCATTGGTATCATCGGTACCGTTGTTCAAGGAGTGGGAGTGGGAAGGGCGACGAAGATCTTCGGTGAGGAAAAAGTAGTAACCGGCTCTTTGCTCCTCAGTGCACTGGGATTTGTCATCATGACATTTGCCACCGACTTTGTAGGGGTCTTGATCACAACCGCCGTTTTCTTTGTCGGAAACTCGATGCTGCGTCCATCGTTGAATTCCCTCATTTCAAAACTGGCAGGAGAACGTCAAGGGACGGTCATGGGGCTGAATAACTCGTTTCTCAGTCTTGGTAACGTCGCTGGACCATTGCTTGCCGGGACACTGTTTGAGTGGAATATACATATCCCCTACTTCTTCGGAGCATTCATTATGCTCGTAGGACTGGTAGCGACGAAAGTTTGGATTAGCAAGAAACAAAAAAGAGCATTGGTGAATTAGGCTTCAGAACCGTCTCCGGGTGGGGGCGGTTTTTTTGTTGTGAGAAGAGAGAGGGACGGACCTCTGGAATTTGATTATTGTTTGACCCCTATCTCTCTCCAACCCTTTCCACTCCTGTACTCTATCGAAATATGGTATACTGAAACTACTAATATAGTTGGACGGAGGAGAAGAGATGTCTGGGATTACACAATTTAACGTCGGAGAAACAATCGAATTACCCCTTTTAATTAAACAAATGACCAAAGGTACGACAAATACAGGGAAGCCGTTTTTAACCCTGATACTGCAAGATAAGAGTGGAAATATGGAAGCTAAGCTTTGGGATGCTTCTGAGCAGGATGAGAAGACATATCAACCTGAAACAATCGTGCAGGTTGTTGGAGACATACATAGTTATCGTGGAAAGAGTCAGCTCAAGATCAAGCAGATTCGCCCGGCTTCCCCGGCAGATGGTTATGCCATTTCGGACTTCCTGGAAACGGCACCGGTGAGCATTGATGAAATGACGAGTAAGATCACTCAGTATATTTTTGAAATGAGAAATCCAAATATTCAACGCATCACAAGACACTTGATTAAAAAATATCAGAAGCCATTCCTGGAATATCCGGCTGCTACCAAGAACCATCATGAATTCGTGTCTGGCCTTGCGTATCATGTTGTATCGATGCTTGACCTCTCGAAAGCCATTGCAGGACTGTACCCATCCCTGGATTCAGATCTATTGTACGCTGGGGTCATTCTTCATGATTTAGGCAAAGTCATTGAGCTTTCAGGTCCAACATCAACTACGTATACGATTGAAGGGAATCTGATCGGTCATATTTCGATTATGGTGAACGAGATTGGAAAAGCTGCAGATGAGCTTGGAATTGAAGGGGAAGAAGTGATGATCCTTCAACATCTCGTATTGAGTCATCACGGAAAAGCGGAATGGGGAAGTCCTAAACCGCCGCTTATTCGTGAAGCTGAAATCCTGCATTATATCGATAATGTGGATGCTAAGATGAATATGCTGGATCGTGCATTGGAACGGGTGAAACCGGGGGAGTATACAGAAAGAGTATTTGCCCTTGATAATCGTTCATTCTATAAACCGACTTTTCATAAATAGATAACCTCTTAGACCCCGGATAATGAAACGGGGTCTTTTTAGTAGAATAAAAGGGTAAATCTAGTTATGTTTTATCTCTTCCCTACATATAGTGTGAATAAAGAGGACAAACCTATAAGGAGATGAAGCAAATGACACTACCTATTTGGATGTACTTGGTTGTAGCAGGGATTTTCGGGAGTGCCTTTATGACGATTAAATCAGCTAAGGAAGAAAAGAATATGGAAGATGAGTGGATAGAGAAGGAGGGAGAAGTCTACATTCATCGAATGGAAGAGGAGAAGGAGCGGAGACGTCAACTAACGTCTTGATCATAGAGAATAAAAAGGACTGACGGAATGGATCCGTCAGTCCTTTTTGTTCTACTCTTCGGCAGGTGCCGGAGCTTCTTCTCCTTCAGGTACAGCAGGAGCTTCTCCGCCTTCAGGTGCAGCCGCAGGGTTCAGCACTTGATCAAATGCCTTTTTAAGATCTTTATCTTTAATATTTAAGTCAGCTTTTTCAATTTCAGCTTTCATCGCTTCCTGGATTTTTTGAGGATCCACTTTTGAAAGCTTCAGTTCTTTTTCGATTTCCTTTTTCATCTCGTCAAAGGATTTCTTTTCTTTTTTATCTGTCACTTCAATGATGTGATAGCCATATTCTGTTTTGATAGGCTCACTCACTTTGCCTTTTTCTAATGTGTCCAGAGCTTTAGAGAATTCCGGTACGAAGTTTTGACGACCAGCATTGTCTACCCAGCCTAAGCTTCCGCCATTTTCAGCAGAACCAGGATCTTTTGAATATTCTTTTGCAAGTTCTTCAAACTTTCCACCATCAGCTAATTTTTGTTTCACTTCTTTAGCTGTTTTTTCATCATCTACAAGAATGTGACGAACTTGAATGTCAGGCTTCCATGTCTCGTAGTATTCCTTTACTTCTTCTTCAGTGACTTTCACGTCGGAGATCGCAGCTTTTTCTTGAAGTAATTGAAGCTTTAAGTATTCTTTAAACGATTTTTCATCAAGATTATATTGTTGTAAGAACATCTCGAATTGAGGTCCCAATTGGTCTTTGGCTTCATTCAGCTTTTCGTCAACTTCCTCTTTCGACACGTCATACTTTTCTTCAAGTACTTTCGTGTAAACCAATTCTTGAAGGGCTTGTTCCATTTGTGGAGTGAATTTTTGCTTCATTGATTTGTAAAGTTCATCTTTTGTTACGTCTCCAGCTTTTGTTGTTGCAACAACGTCACTGTTTCCCTCAGCACCGTCTCCGCTGCATCCTGCAAGTCCAACGACTCCCGCAGCCAATGATACTGAAATGATCCATTTTTTCATGGTGACCAACTCCTACAATATTTGATGGCTTGTCAAATTTCTACAAAACATACTATAACACACTTTTTCCATGAAAAAAAATATTTTCCATATTAATCTTCAGAAAAATGGGCATTTTACACACCCATTTCCTAGGTACTTTCATATGATAAGAGCGAAGAGAGAAAAGGAGGTAATAAATATGAGCTGTGGATACAATTCCGGATTCGCGTTAATCGTAGTGCTGTTCATCTTATTAATCATCGTTGGTGCCGCATATATTTGCTAAAAAAAACTAAATTTATGACATTAGCCTAAAACAAATGGCAGCTAACTTGAATAAGATAAATTAGCGCTTCAAAGGAGGTGGAAAGTTATGGGTAATGCATACGGCGGAGGTTTCGCGTTAATCGTAGTACTGTTCATCCTGTTAATCATTGTGGGTGCAGCATGGCTATAATTTTAGCCTCAGGGTTTAAAGTTATCGGATAAAGACTGTAGAGGGGGCAATACCTTAAGAAAGGCGGCCCCTTTTGCTTTATTCATATTTAAGTGGCTTTTTCATACATGAAAGGAGGAAGCGCAGATGTCAGGTGCTTACGGCGGAGGATTTGCGTTAATCGTTGTTCTATTCATTTTGTTAATCATCATTGGTGCAGCATACGTTTGCTAATTTGAATATATGAAAAAAGCAGATCCGGATTTTTCCGGGTCTGCTTTTTGTTTGTCGCCACTGAGCGAGCCGCCTCCGCTTTTCTGATTGTCCAGCTCCAGGGCTTAGAGGCTCGAGGTCATAAGTCAAATCTGCGAAAAAGGCAAAAAAACGCCGTTCCGGAGATTCGTCTTATGCTTGTCGCCTCTAGGCAAAGCCCTTCCGCTTTTCTGATTGTCCAGCTCCAGCGGCTAGCCCCTCGAGGTCATAACTGGGAAATCCTCAAAGGCAAAGAGCGCCTTCAGGGATTTCCCAGTTATGCTTGTCGGGGCTGACCAAGCCGCCTCCGCTTTTCTACTTGTCCAGCTCCAGCGGCTAGAGGCTCGAGGTCATAAGTTAAACCTACCAAAAAGGCAAAGAGCACCTTTCCGGTAGGTTTAACTTATGCTTGTCGCCTCTGAACGAGCCGCCTCCGCTTTTCTTTTATGTAAATAATATCTCTATATAAGAAGAGACCAGTAATATGGTGATTAGGATATTGATGGTTCTAAACACCTTTGGTTGGCGTTCTTCAGGTATTTCTTTTTGTAAACATAATGCGTTTGTCATTTTATTTATATAGAATAAGATGAAAACAGCAAACACTAAAAACATGGAGATCATCCAAACCCCTCCCCGTTATCTCCTTTAAGCTATACATTACCAAATAATTTCTCTAATTGGTAGCGAGAGTATTGCATTAATCATGCAAATAAGACTTTTTGCATTCTTTTCTACATATCATCCAAGTGCAAGCAGGAATTTTCAATCAGTAAATGAAGAATCTTCGTGATAACACCTGAAAAAAGCAGAAGGATGATTTCTTCCATCGAGTGTATGTTTCAATGGCCATCCATCATCCTTACTGATAAATCAATATTTCGTATCCATCATCATTCTCTTCGATTAATGCATTCTTTGGTGAGTCCATCAGTTGCTTTGCATATATAAAGTCAATGGCGCAGATTCCTGAATGAAATGCAAACAGCATTGTAAAGTAATGAGAGTAATGCGGGAAGTGGATGCATCCGTATAGCAAAATCCCGTTCAATACAAAGAATGGTGCCACCAAGGCAAGCATGTAACGGTATTTTGAGATTGGTTGATCCACTCGCAAAGAAACGATCGGTAAAAGAAATAGTTTCCGATTACATTTACACTTCATTTTTTTCACAAAAGGAAGTATCGGTACAATGTGAAAAAATTTATGCAACGGATAGATACTCAACATTCCTATGAAGAAAACAAGGAAATGGTTATCATAGAACGCACTTGGAAATAGTAAGTTAATTGGTACGTATATTAATGAGAATACCATCATCATGATGATGGATGAAAGTAAAAAGACTCGATAAAATCCGAATTGTTTTTCCAGATTGATTGTTTTCCAGCAATGCATAAAAAAATCGCCTCCATTAGACGAATAAATCATAGTTAAGTGCCTAACATACTTTATTACGATTGCCGGAAAAAATCAATACATTTCAGGCTGATTTTTTCATATTTTTTAGAAGAACTTTTTGGGAAAGGTATGTTATAGTTTTGTACAATGAGAGTATGAGAATTTTTTGCAATAATTGAAGGGTGATTATGATGAATGATGTAGTGAAACGTATAGAGAAACTCGAGTATTATCAGCGGTTAATGGCGGAGATGATTCCCGAAAATGGTTATCCATTTCATCGGCTGATCATTCGTAAGGGGTTGTCGGAGAGGGAAGTGAAGGAGTTCTTTAGCACTTGTGATAGGTTGAGCATGAAACTTCAAAAGCAAAAAGCGGAAGGATTCGTGTACAATACTCCGCTTTTCAAAGAATTTGAAGAACAGCTTCATTCAAAGCTGAAGGTTCATGAAGTGGTTGATAGCTGTTTAGCTCAAGACATTTATCCAGCTTTGATGAAACAGTTAAAGAAGAGCTTGTAGATCAAGCCAGTTCTTCTTCATCTTGAAATAATTCTCCCAGTTTTCCATTATCATCAGAAAAATCATTCTCAATGTTATGAAACGATTTTTCAAATATCTCCATAAAATCATTTCCATATATATTTCGCACGACGGTCATCATTTCAATCATTTCAGGGAACTTTCCATATAATTCCCGTAATGGGGAAACTCCCTGGAAGATTGAGTGACTCTCAGGCTTATAGTTCTTCATAAGCTCAAGAAGTATATTTTCCCCTTTAGCCGTCAATTGAATATAGGTGTTCCGTTTATCGTTCTCCCGTTTAGAAAACTGTAGTAATTCCCGTTCTTCTAATTTCTTGGAGAAGTTAAATGCAGTCGAAACGTGCATAACACCAAACTTGGCTACGTCTGAAATGGAAGCACCCTTTAAATGATACGCAATCCAGAGAATATGATGTTCGTTGATATTTAAGTCGTATGGCTTGATCCATTGCTGCCAGTCCTTTTCTATGGCCTTCCACAGAGCTTTACTAAGCTGAGCCATCCTTTGACTGAAGAGCATAGCCTCTTTCAAAGTAAATTCTCTTTCCTTCATCTCATTCACCCACTTTGCTAGAAAATCTTTTTAAAACTAAGTAGTACCAAAATGACTTACTAAAACAACTATCACAAAAAAGAAAGCGCTTATATTTTATTATGCCAATAAAGTAATAATTAATAAAGGTTAAATTGACAAAATTTTTCGAAGTATATAATTTTTGATTGGGACGTACTGTGAAAATCAGAGGTTGATGGGTGGATGGATACTGTAATGACGGGATTTGTGGATGAAATCATTATATTGAAAGAAAAGAATGGGGATAATAATTTTTTTTGAAAACATGTTTCTCCAGTATCGATATAATCCCTATTCAAACAAAAAAACCCACAGCCTTCCACCACCATTAGTGAAAAAGAACTGCGGGGATCTAGTTATTGATTAGGTGTATTTGCTGAGTTAATCGATTTTTCCAAGTCTTCAATGGTTCTTTGGATGGATTGGATTTCTTCCTGAAGTCGACGGTTATTTGGCTCTGTTGAAGCCTGCCATTGTTTGAATGAAGCTTGAAGATCTTTAGAAAGCTGCATGACCGTTTCTTTTCCTTCCTGAGACAGGGTTCCGATGGATTCTTTCAATTCTCCAATATTCACCTTCATCTCGTCGATTACTCCAGTCCAGTCATCTTTCTTGTCTTTGATTTGTGCCCGGATTTCTTTCCCTGATGAAGGAGACGTGAGAAGGGATGCTACTCCTCCTACCACTCCACCGATTATAAGCCCGTATGCAAGAGATTTTTTGTTCACTATGATCACCTCGTTCTTCTATTTCTATAATACTCTATTTCTACAATCAACATGTATTCTCCTTTTCCCTTTTAAAACAGATTAAAACAAGTCAATTCATAACTTTCATATTTGCAGCATAAAAATAAAGGTAAGAGGTGGAGTAAAGGAGGGGTTCTAATCGATGGACGGGGTAATCTTTGGTTTCTTTGCTCTCTGTGCAGTATTATTTCTAAGTATGGTGTATAATTTCATTTCCATTCAAAGGCCTGGTATGTATCCTCCTAAGAATATATTAAAAAAGCGTGCTGCCTTAATGGGGTCCGGTGGGGTGATCACCTTCTTGATTGGAGTACTCTTATGGGTTGCAGTCAAGTAATATATAGAAAAAGCCCTCCGTTCATGTTGCGATAGCACAATGAATGGAGGGCTTTACTATGATTAAATTAGGATAGCTGTTCTGATGTGACAGCTTCTCGAATGGTTGAACGTTTTAATATCCCGTTAATGATTGGATAAACCACAAACATTGCCCCGGCGTTAATTAGTGTAGCTGGAAGTACGACTGCCGCAAATAGAGCAAAGAAAGCTCCAGGCAGACCGACAATAACATAAGCCGAAAGTAAGAATATACTTCCTGATACGAGCGTACCAACTGCTGTTAGAACAGAAGCTCCTACAAGTGAACGAGCGATTTTTTTAGTAGCCAGGAAAAGTCCGTAAAAAACGAATGCCGTGATCGGTTTATCAATCAGGTTAGGTAAAAATCCTCCAGGGAACTGTGTTGTCAGACCTGAAATGACTCCAGTTAATAAACCTAAAAGTAATACGTTTTTCTTGGCTGGAAATAATATAATGCCAAGAAACATCATTGTCAGCATCATGTCCGGCTTCATTCCTAAGAAAATTCCCGGGATCACTGTGTGCAGGACGGCTCCGATCCCTACTAATAATGACAGGGATACAAGTGTTTTTGTTTTCATTTCTCATCTCTCCTCAACTAAACTATACTATTTGCTTCTCCTAATGTGCACTGTTGCCATTAGCGAAAAGATAGGTACATTATAACATACAGAGTATTGTTGTCAAAGATTAATTATTCTGAAAAAAGCCTGATCCCCTTTAACTTCTGGGATCAGGCTCGATTATTATGAAAGATGCTGTGCAATGGATTCAGCTATTCCTTTCAGGTCTTCTTGAGTGTAATCATCATTATGTGTCTTCCATACGGCTCCGAAGCCATCTCCATGGCCATAGCGGGGAATGAAGTGCATGTGAAAATGGAATACAGATTGTCCTGCTTCTTCACCTGCATTGCTTAACAGGTTCATTCCAACAGGGTTAAACTCGGCCTTGATACTGTCAGCAATCTTAGGTGCAACAGAGAAGAGGTGGCTTGCCAGATCAGGAGTCAGCTCATAGATGTTTTCTTTATGTACTTTGGGAATAAGTAATGTATGGCCTTTCGTCACTTGGCTAATATCAAGGAAAGCAAGGACATGCTCATCCTCGTACACTTTCATTGCAGGGATTTCACCGTCGATAATCTTGCAAAAAATACAGTCACTCAATGTTTACTCCACCTTTTTTGTAATGGCATTTTTATGTATTTTATCATGAAAGAGAAAATAAATGAAGAAGAGACAGGAACGATTTTCCTGCCTCTCTTCTTGAAGGGGTAATACTATAAAGATTTATATGTCAGGCTTCATTCTCTTTGATAAACACCTCATTCGCTAGTAGCTTCTGTAGTGATACATTCTTAAGTTAGAATGAAAATTGTTCAATGCGACCATCCCCTTATCTTTTCGCTATTTAAGCAATTCAGACAATAGAAACTGTTAGCCGTCTTGGACAAACACCTCATTTGCTATAAGGATGATATGTGTAAACCATTAGAAACATGAATGACTTTGTGCAATGTGACCATCCCCTTATCTCCTAAGCTTAATAAGCTAATAAAGTAAGTTGATTCAGTCAAAGTGTGCTTTAACAAACACCTCATTTATCAATTTTTTGAACAAATGAATATGGTGAGTGTGTCATTCACTATAGAAGACGACAATCCTTACAGTCGCAAACAATAGTGAAATCGGTTAGCTGGTCTTTAACAACCATCCCCTTTTTCTTATTGTTGGCCCCTTCAAATATTATGATGTGCAAATCGAGTATTGTTATGAATGTTAAAATGTGGAATGAGAAATTGGATTAACAATGCCTTTACCATGAAATTTTGATAAAATAGAGAAAACCATGTAGAAGAGAAAGGACGTTGCTGCTCGTGTCATTACTAGAAATCAAACACCTGGTTGGCGGATATACCCGAAAACCGGTATTAAAGGATATATCATTTTCCATACATTCAAATGAAATTGTCGGATTAATCGGCCTGAACGGAGCAGGGAAAAGTACGACTATCAAGCATATAATCGGTCTAATGGAAGCAAAGCAAGGAGAAGTGTCCATTAATGGTCATACCTTGAAGAGTGATGCCGATCAGTATCGAAAGCAGTTTTCATACATACCGGAAACACCGATTCTTTATGATGAGCTTACCCTTGAAGAGCATTTAAAGCTGACGGCCATGGCTTACGGCTTATCAGAGTCTGAGTATAAAGGAAGAATTGATAAACTGTTGAAGGCCTTTCGCATGGAGAAGAAGATGAGCTGGTTTCCTGCACACTTTTCAAAAGGGATGAAACAAAAGGTGATGATCATGTGCGCTTTTCTGATTCAGCCCAGTCTCTATATCATTGACGAGCCTTTTGTTGGATTAGATCCACTCGGGATTCAGTCACTGCTTGACTGGATGCAGGAGATGAAGCAAAACGGTGCCGGAATACTGATGTCGACGCATATTTTAGCAACTGCAGAAAGATATTGTGACTCTTTCATCATCCTTCATGAAGGGAAAATTCGTGCAAAAGGAACGCTTCAGGAGCTGCGGAAGGAATTTTCCATGGCGGGTGCAACATTAGATGATATTTATATCCAGCTGACAAAGGAAGAATCCCATGATGAATAAGGTGGAAAGTATTTGGAAGAAACGAATTGTAGAGTATAATCAGGAGCTTCAAAAGTATTTGAAATACATGTTTAACGATCATTTACTATTCGTCCTGATTTTTGCACTGGGAGGAGCAGCGTATACATATAATCAGTGGGTAAAAACCCTGGATCCAGCTTTCCCTGCACCACTCATCATGGCGGTGATCCTGGGCTTATTATTGGCATGGAGTCCCGTCTATACGTTCTTAAGAGAAGCGGACGCCGTGTTTCTTTTACCGTTAGAGGGGCGTTTATCGAGCTATTTCACCAAATGCATCTGGATGAGTTTCATGTTTCAATCATACATTCAACTGCTCGTACTGGCTGCACTCATGCCAATGTATGTAGCCGTATCCGGTAGCAGCTTTGGAAGCTTCTTTCCGTTACTTGGCTTTGTATTAGCATTAAAGATATGGAATCTATATGTACGCTGGTTCATGCTGCGCTTTCAGGAAAAGGAAGCTCATTGGACCGACAGCTTTTTGCGGTTTTTATTAAGCGGTTCTCTCCTATTCTTAGTGCTATCGGGCGCTGAATTCTGGATGGTCATCGTTGTTGCCTTCATCATGCTCGGGTATGCGTTGTACTTTTTTCAATCAACAAAAGGTAAAAATCTTAAGTGGGATCTGTTAATCAATCTGGAGCAGCAGCGGATGCTGATCTTTTATCGAATCGCCAATATGTTCACGGATGTGCCTAAGCTGAAAGGGAAGGTGCACCGGAGGAAATGGCTTGATGGACTTGTGCGAACGCCTTTCTCTCAAGCATCGACCTATCGATATTTGTATCTTCGGTCTTTGGTGAGAACAAGTGAATATTCGGGTCTTTACATTCGGTTAACCTTGATCGGAATGCTGCTAATTTATTCGAATTCTTCTTTTATCTTCAGTATTTTGACGGCATTAGTGTTTCTTTACTTAACAGCTTTTCAGCTGATCCCTTTGTTTAAACGGTTTGATTATAAAATCTGGGTTCTCATTTATCCTGTATCAAGGGAATTAAAGAAGTCTTCTTTTCAAAAAATCATAAATCAGGCAATGGTGATCCAGGCGGTTGTGTTTTCACTGCCTCTATTTTTAAAGGGTGCATGGATAGAAGGGTTGATTACGCTACTGGTCGGATTGGCATTTTCACTTCTATTCAGTCAGTTCTACTTAGTGCAGCGATTGAAGAAGATGGATGAAACATTATTTTAGTGAAACGATCCGGCAGGAAGAAACGTATAGATTGAGTAAATAGAAAAAAAGGATGGTGGTTCAGTGTGAACCATGAAAGAGAAGAGCTTGATTCCTGGAAACGTAAATTCAGTAGAAAATCTTCCATCTTCCAAAGGGTTTCTAAACAAGCTCAAACAAAAGTGAACCAATGGATCCCTGAGAAAGCACATAAAGTGGTAACGGAAAGCATCAAGAAGATGGTGGAAGTAACGTTAAAGGGAAGCGAGTGGGTACCCCTTCAGCACGGCTCTGTGAAGTCTTCACTGAAGGAAAGAGAAGCGCTGATGAAGGAACGTATGGAATTTTACCGGAAAGCGGCTACGATTGAAGGAGCAGGAACTGGTGCAGGTGGAATCTTTCTCGGTTTGGCAGATTTTCCGTTGCTTTTATCAATTAAAATGAAATTTCTAAGCGAATGCTCTGCCATTCATGGCTATGATACAAAACAATATGAGGAACGCCTGTTTCTGCTTTATGTCTTTCAGCTTGCATTCTCCAGTGATTCTCATAAAAAACATGTCCTCGACATCATCGAAAACTGGGATGTGGAAAAAGAAAAATTGAAGGGATTGGACTGGCGAACTTTCCAGCAGGAGTATCGGGATTACATTGATTTCGTGAAATTGTTTCAACTCATTCCCGGGGTAGGGGCTGTGGTGGGAGCCTATGCAAACTATCAACTTCTTGATCAATTGGGTGAAGTGGCAAAATATGCTTATCGGATTCGGTACTTTCATGATTTAGAATAGTAGGAGTGAGGAAAGGTCGACGTTATGGTCGATCTTTTTTTTTGAGGGATATTGGCAGGGAAACGGAATACAAACGCATCTTTTTATTTCCTCTGAATATTCAGGTATAGTTAGAAAGTACGTAATCATTATTATAGTGAGGTGTGAAATAGATGAACAAACGCAAGAAAGGATTGAAAGTGTTAGGACTTATTCTATTCTCATTCTTCTTCTTTTTAGCAGGGGTGTTTCACTTTATTGAAGCTCAAGGATTCGCCAAAATGATCCCTGAATTCATACCTCTAAGGGAAGAAATCGTGTATATTACGGGAATGATCGAGTTTATATTGGCAGTACTTCTGCTCATTCCAAAGACTCGTGAAAAAGCAGGGATTATCACTGCGATTTATTTAGTTCTCATCTTCCCCGCAAATATTTATGCGGCCATTAAAGAAATTCCTGCTCCAGGGAAAGAGGAAGCGAATGTAGTACTGCTTTGGGTGAGGTTATTGTTTCAACCGCTTTTGATCTGGTGGGTATTGGTGGTAAGTAAGATTGAAAAAAATCATCGCTTTTATTAAGAGTAAAGGATCAGGCCTTATGGGACCTGATCCTTTATTATGAGTTATTTTGTCACCGTCTCTGAGACAGAATGTCTTTCTTGGTATTGAATGGTAGCAGACGCCAGTGATTTAGCGGCTATCAGGAGAGCCTTTTCGTTAATATCAAACTTGGGATGATGGTGGGGAAAGGCAACTTCAACATTTTCCGGTTTGGCTCCCGTAAAAAAGAAGGTACCCTTTATATGTTCTAAGTAATGAGAGAAATCTTCCCCGCCCATTTGCATTTCAATTTCCTCCACACTATGAACTTCATCAATTGTATCAACACTTTGAATCAACAAATCCGTTTCCCCTGCGTGATTCACGACAGCAGGATATCCGCGTTCATAAACATATTCATACTCACAACGGGCTGAAAGACATGCACCTTTCAGAATCTGTTCGATTTCTTCTTCAATAAAATCTCTCACCTCAGGATTGAATGTGCGGACTGTCCCAATGAGTTTAGTGGAATCGGCAATCACATTAAATGCGTTATCTGCCATAAACGAACCAATTGTTACGACGGCAGGATGAATAGGATTCACTCTTCTGCTGACAATTTGCTGAAGTTCGGAAACGACCTGAGCCCCGATCACGATGGAATCCTTCGTTTTATGAGGTTGTGCCCCGTGACCGCCGGACCCCTTGATGACGATTTCAAATCTATCAGCAGCAGCCATGATTGGACCTGTCCGATATAGAATTTTTCCGAGAGGTTCACTTGACCATAAATGAGTTCCGAAAATAACATCCACTCCATCCAGGCAGCCCGCTTCAATCATGGGTTTCGCTCCACCTGGTGCATATTCTTCAGCATGCTGATGAATAAGAACCACTGTACCTGAAAGCTTACCACGCATTTCATGCAGGGTTTTACCCAATACTAACAGTGTTGCTGTATGACCGTCATGGCCACATGCATGCATAACGCCTGGAACGGTGGACCGATATTCCACATCCTTTTCATCCTGGATGGGGAGGGCGTCAAAGTCTGCACGAAGTGCCACTGTTTTTCCCGGCAGGGTTCCCTCGATTCTTGCTACTACCCCATTGCCACCCACTTGTTCCAGGATCGGAACCCCGATTTTCTTGTAGTAATCAGCAATGTATGCAGCTGTATTTTTCTCTTGGAAGGAAAGTTCGGGATGTTGATGGAGAAATCTTCTAATCTCAACCATTTCTATCCAACGTTCTTCTAGTTTCTGATATAATTCATTCAGCAAGTGCACAACCTCCTAATATTTGATGAATATTACGAATATTATAACACTAAATATTGAGAGGGAAGTGGGTAATTAGAGTGAAATTCAAGGAGGATCAAGATGAAGAAGTTTCAATACATAACGGCCATCATTTCATTTGTACTGTTTATGACAATCGCACATTTTATTTTTTATGAGATGGAGATTTTAGGTGATGAGTACCTCTTGTCCAACATGAGCAACCTTCACTTAATAGAATTGTTTTCCGTAATAGGTACTGAATTAGTGATTGGGATCGCATCCATCGCCCTTATTTTATACCTTTGGTGGGTCAAGAAGGACTTTGTTGGAATCATCACCGTTGTTGTCCTGGTAGCCGGGAGTAACGTTCTGAATAAAACAATCAAAGGTTTGATGGAAAGAGATAGACCTCCATTTTCACATGGCGAGGAAGGGTTCAGCTTTCCTAGCGGCCATGCCATGGTGGGACTTGTCTTCTTACTCGTCATTGCATACTTCATTAGCAGAGAGATCACTTCTACTGGAATGAAAGTGAGCCTCTATATCCTGGCAATCCTCCTTTCCCTGCTGACAGGTCTCAGCAGAATAGTGGAACAGGCTCACTATCCATCAGACGTCGCAGCCGGATACCTACTTGGATACTCCTTTTTCATACTGTGCATCTTTCTCTATGAGAAGCGGCCAAAACAAGAAAAATAGAGGGACGGACCTTGTTTCAAGGTCCGTCCCTCACTATGTTCAAATCAAAAACATCGCCACGATTGTTGTAGCTATTAATCCGATGACGACAGGAAGCATGTTACGCCGTGCGAGTTCGAATGGATCGACTCCACAGATGGCAGCAGCCGGGATGAGGGCCCATGGGACGAGTGTTCCACCGCCGACCCAGATGGCTGCGACTTGCCCGAGGGCGGTCAGGGTTGCAACACCTGACCCAATGCTATCTGCGAATAGATTGGCTACGGAACCTGCTAGGGAGATACCGGAAAAGCCGGATCCATCAAGACCCGTGATCGCTCCAACGGTTGTTAGGGTGATCGCCCCCACTGCTGTAGACAGGGGAACGACGGCAGCCAGTGATGCCCCGAGGTCGTTGACGATTCCTTGAGAGGCTGAAGGAAGGAAGTCGCCGATAATCGTTTGAAACCCTGAATCTCCCAAGTAAAAGAAAGCGGCGATCGGAATCACGGGACCAAACACTTTAAATCCAAACTGAAAGCCATCAATCATGAAGCTCGTCGTTTTCTCCAATCCCTTTCCTTTATAGGCAGCCAATGAAATCAAGAGAAGAATGATGATGGATGTTCCACCGATCAGTGCCGTTGCATCTCCCCCTTGTAGATCAAATAGGACCATAGCGGTAATATCAAGGGCAAATAAAATAGGGATAAGGATGGCAATTGTTCGTTTCCATCGTGTAGATAACAGATTAGTTAACTCCTCCTGATCCTTATCAATAGATGCAATGGCGCTTGAATCCACTTTTAGGATTCCATTTTTCATATCTCGTTTAAGAAATAGAAAAGCGGTGACAGTTGTGACGACGCCCATCACAATAATAAGGGGGATACTTGCAGAAATAACATCTGAGACAGGTATTCCTGCTGCGTCGGCCGTTAACTTCGGAGCTGCCTGAATGACAAAGTCACCTGAAAGGGCGATACCGTGACCGAATAGGTTCATGGCCATGGCGATTCCAAGAGCGGGTAATCCGACTCTAAGGGCGACTGGTACTAACACGGCACCCAGGAGGGCTACTGCAGGCGAAGGCCAGAAAAACCAAGATATAAACATCATCACAAGACCGATTGTCCAGTATGCAAGGGCCGGTGTCCGGATGAACTTTGTAAACGGGCGGATCATGACATCGTTAATACCGGTAGTAGTCAGTCCTTTACTCATTGCTACGATAATGGAAATCACGAGAATGGTAGATAACAATTCCGTTATGGCAAAGATAAAGCTATTAAATATACTACTAATCGATCCGCTTAACGATCCTGTTGCCACCAGGGCAATACTGAAGATTCCCAGGATACATACAATCGTGGTGTCTTTCCGGAAAATCATGAATAGGATGATGAATCCTATGAAAGCTAAATAAATCCAATGAAGAGCCGTTAAATCAATCCCCATTAGAAAAAACCTCCTCTAAATCGTTCCTCAAACTTTAGGCATATGCCCTGATCTGTACTATAGATTATGAAAAAAGTGATAAGGTGTGATTTAGGTTAGAAACATTTTTTCCGTCTCGAGACCGAGGCAGAATCATGCCGATGCTCCTCTATACACGAGTGAAAACAATCTATAATGAATGTAGTAACAGGAATTTATTCATTTATAGCGAAACTAATAGTAGATGTGAAGGTGGTGCTGGTATGAGGTATAGGGGAAGAAAACAATGGTTTTTCTCGTTCCTGTTGATGGCGATAGGATTGTTGTTATTACTATTGAATATTGGTGTCATTTCCTTGGAAATAACGCAGATATTTGTCAATATCATTCCAATTTTGTTGTTGTTCCTTGGCGTGAAGTGGACGGTAGACAGTTTTTTGAAGGGAAGCTTTGGGAAGTTACTGTTTGGACTGTTCAGTATGGTTTTAGGGGGACTCATTATACTGGATGGGTATGATGTAGTGGATTTTGACTATGGAAGCTGGTGGAAACTATGGCCTCTCTTTATTATTGCTATTGCCATTAATAGAGTGGGAAGAAATAAACCCATCAAGATTAGCATAAGCAATGAATCACCAAATAAAGAGGAAGCATCGCAAATAGGATTTGAAAATCAGCCGTTTGGGGAGAAAATCCTTCAAAAAAAGAATAAAATGAACAAAGGTTTCATTGTCGGGGATATACGTTTTTCCGAGCCTAACTGGCCACTGGAAACAATGAATCTTTACAATGCCATTGGAGATTACTATTTTGACTTCAGTAAAGCCTTTATACCAGAAGGGGAAACGCCAATTGATATCAGTGGCTGGATAGGTGATGTAAAGATGATCATTCCAGAAAACCTACCAGTGGAGATCACCTTGAAAGTACAGGTAGGAGATATTAAATTATTTGACCAGAAGTCCGCGGATCTTCGTTCAGAGCTATATTACCGTTCACCTGAATACGAGCTTGCAAGCAAAAAAATCAAACTGAATGTTAATGTGAAAATAGGATCGATTCGAATCAGCCGAGTGTGATCGGAGACGATTTATCCGATAAAAGGAGGTTAGAACATGGAAAAGTCTTCAAACATTCGCAATTGGATCTTTAAAAGCTTTTTCATGATGTCCACCATGGCTGTCTTGCTTTTCTTTATATCCTTGCAAGTCTATCTGTACTTATCTAATAGTCCAGGCATCACTCTTAAAGTATCACTCTATTTAACCATTTGGCTGGCAAGCATTCTTCTATTATTAAGCATTTATTTCGGATTTCGTACTGGATATACATTTAAAAGAAGAATTGATGATATTTCCACCTTTGTAACGTTGCTAAGAAGTGGGAAGTTTTCAGCAAGGGTGGACCGATACGAACACGACGAGCTTGGAATCTTATCGGATGAGTTGAATCAGCTTGCTGTGTTCATTCAAGAACAGGTGAAATCATTGCAGAGATTAGCTGATGAAAAATCCGAGCTTGCCGATCAAGCTCACCAGGCAGCTGTAATGGAAGAGCGGCAAAGACTTGCGCGGGATCTTCATGATTCAGTCAGTCAGCAATTATTCGCGTTGAATATGCTTTCTTCTGCCGCCCAAAAAAGCATGGACACAGATCCTGAAAAGGTCGGGACGATTGTAACACAAGTGGCGGAAATTGCTGGGAAAGCGCAAGGTGAGATGAGGGCTCTCCTTCTTCATTTACGACCAATCGATTTAAAAGGTGAAGGTCTTTGTGAAGCGTTAACCATATTAATTAGAGAATTAAAGGAAAAAACTCAGATTGAAATCGAAGCAAGCCTCGATGGGATTGAGAATCTTTCAAAGGGGACTGAAACCCATATGTTCAGGATTATTCAGGAGAGCCTTTCCAATATCCTGCGTCACTCAGAAGCAACGAAAGTGAAGATTGTGACGGAGAAAAAGGATGGTTATGTCTCACTGTACATAAGTGACAATGGAAGAGGTTTTAACCTGAGAGAAAACAAGATGACATCGTACGGACTTCAGACGATGAGAGAGCGTGCCGAGGAAATCGGGGGATTGTTTCAAATTCGTTCAAAAGAGAAAGAAGGAACGTATATTGACCTGCGGATTCCAGTATAAACCAAAGGGGGAAATCAGGTGGATAAGGTAAAGGTGATGATTGTAGATGATCACGAAATGGTTAGATTAGGAATAAAAACCTATTTGCTTACAGAGGATCGGATCGAATTCCTAGGGGAAGCGAAAAGCGGTAATGAAGCGGCTCAGCTTGCGAAGCTGTATATGCCCGATGTGATTCTGATGGATTTATTAATGGAGAATGGGAATGGTATCGAAGCCACAAAGAAGATCTTAACCTTCCATCCACAATGTAAAATCATTATACTTACAAGCTACTATGATGATGAAAAAGTGTTTCCTGCCATTGAAGCAGGAGCTCATAGTTATTTGTTGAAAACGGCAAGTGCCGAAGAAGTGACATCGGCTATTTATAAAGCGATGAAGGGGGAGTCCGTCATTGCCTCAAAAGTAGCGGATAAAATGATGAACCGCTTCCGCCCTCAGGAAGTATTGCCTCATGAAGAGCTGACGTCGAGAGAAATGGATGTATTGAAATGCCTGGGAGAAGGGATGACGAATCAGGAAATTTCTGAAGAACTTTTCATAGGGATAAAAACTGTTAAGACTCATGTAAGCAATATCCTGAGTAAGCTCGGAGTGGCCGATCGTACCCAGGCAGCAATATATGCGAATCGGAATGGGATATTATACAGTAATAATACAAAAAAATAGGCAGACTTTCACTAAAAATAACGCAAAGGGGCTTAGTCAAAGGGAATGGTATCACTCCCCTTGACTAAGCCCCTTTTGCGGGAACAGAAAAGTTACTTAGAAAGTAACAGGTTTGCTAAATTTGAATCGTGAAGATAGTATGGTTTCTGTTGAAGAGATGGTGGCGAATTCATGATGAAGATTAGCCAGCGACAGACCGTGAACAATTTCAGCAGAAAATAAAGAACCATCATACGAATACGTTTCGAAGCATGCTGTGGCATCAAAAGGAACAGTCACATCATAACCTAAGTTCTGTGCCATGCGAACCGTAGTGGATACACAGTGATTCGTCGTAAATCCCATCACTACAAGGTATTTGAACTTTTCCCTCTTTAAATATAAATCCAGGTCCGTATCGATAAAGGCGCTGTTGACATGCTTAATGATTTGCTTTTCGTTTCGTAAAGGGCGGAATTCGTCTATAAAATCGAAACCTGAGCAGCTTGAATGCAGTTGTGATTCCATATCATTGGAAGAATGCTGTACATGAACGACCGGACATGACTTCTCTCTCCAGGCGCGAAGAAGCTGAAAGGCGTTTTCTTCCATACCAGGATTATTTCGCTTTCCCCATGAAGGATGACTAAATGCCTTTTGAAAGTCAATCAGAAGCAAACACGTTTGACTCATTGGTACTCAACTCCTTTCATATAGGGTGTGTTGTAAATAAATGCAAAGTAAATATCTATGCCAATACGATAAAGTATACTGTTAATAATTTGTAATTATGTATGTACACTTTAAGTGTAATTGTTAAGTTTGGGGGACCGGCGAGTAGTTGTCATTCAGGAAAATAAAAAGCTGCCTCGGATCGGGCAGCTTATGTATTACTCTTGACCTGTTACATGATATTCACTTACATAGGAAGCGCGGGGGAAAATATCCTTCTTATTATCAATTCCTTCTTCCGTCCCGCGCTTTTCATGTGCTTTTTTGTATTGTTCTGACTCCTGCCAGGCAATGAAGTTTCTCTCGTCTTCCCATAGTGTCATAATCACATATGTATCCGATTCTAATGGACGAAGAACACGTATGGCCGTAAAGCCCGGAACTTCTTCGATCAGTCCTGCCCGATTTTTAAAGCGGTACTCAAATAGCGGACGGCCTTCATCTGTAACCGGAATATTATTGAACACTACATACCCTTCATTTACAAGCTCACCAGATTGATCGACGATTTCATATTTGCGTGGGGATTCAAAGACACTTTCTCCAGTTGTCTCATGAAGCAGCATGGCATCTTTCCCTTGCAATAAGATCATTTTTTCATCTGTATGCCGATCCATTAATTTTTGCAGAAATTCATGCGTTCCCGTTGTTATATACACCTTCATCCAAATCACCTCAATTAATTTGTTATCTCTATTATACTCTTCCCTAATCCTTTGCTCATGTAACATGGTTTCTGGATATTTTTTCATCCCCTTTGAAAATCGGCAAATTTATGACATTTTCCCTTGATAACTATACAATTCTCATTAAAACGTCTATAGTTTAAAAGGGTTACAATTCGTACGGTCATATTATAAGGTTCTATTCGAAAAGGATCTGTCTAGGGCTCTGTCAATCAATGTGCGCTGGATGGTGAGGGGAACTGCTCCGCTTGCAGCTAGCGTTCGGCCGAGCCTCCTCAGCGTAGCCGAACGGGGTCTCGGCATGCCCAAAATCCGCCGGAGTCTACGCAGTTCCCCTTACCATCAAAATGAGACTTTTCGTGACAGAGCTGAAAGGTGACAAAAACGAGCTAATAGAAACTAGAATTTCTTGTTCTTAAATGGAAATGGACCACGGCTCTCTTAATAAGAGATTGCATTCTAAAAGTTAGTATTTTTATTTTTATAAAAAACCTCATACTGAGAATGTTGATTGGAGCGGAAGGTGCTCGACTCCTGCGGGGAAAGCGGGACAGGTGAGACCCCGCAGGCGAAGCCGAGGAGGCTCACCGCCCGCCCCGCGGAAAGCGAGCATCTGTAGCGGAAATCAATTACTACTATCTTCTTTAAAATCACCAAACTTTACGAAAGAACCGATTGAAAATAGTACAATTTTAGAATCTACTCAAATTAGTATACAATGGAATAATGGAGTTACATAGAAAGGTGGACGAACAAAGGTATGAAACAAATGAATGATACATTTTTACGAGCAGCAAGGGGAGAGAAGACGGACTATACTCCGGTTTGGTATATGAGACAAGCTGGGCGTTCACAACCTGAATACCGCAAAATCAAAGAGAAGTATTCTCTGTTTGAAATTACACACCAACCTGAGCTTTGCGCATATGTGACAAGGCTGCCGGTGGAACAATATGATGTCGATGCAGCGATCCTATATAAAGACATTATGTCACCACTTCCTTCTATAGGAGTGGATGTAGAAATCAAATCAGGAATCGGCCCCGTGATCGATAACCCGATTCGTACGACAGCGGATGTTGAAAAGCTTGGAGAAATCGATCCCGAAAATGATGTTCCTTACGTATTAGATACCATTAAATTATTGACTGTTGAGCAATTGTCCGTGCCGTTGATCGGTTTTGCAGGTGCACCTTTTACAATGGCAAGCTACATGATTGAAGGCGGCCCATCGAAAAACTATAATAAAACAAAAGCGTTCATGTATGCAGAGCCACAAGCCTGGTTTGCTTTAATGGATAAACTGGCAGCTATGACAGTGACGTATGCGAAAGCTCAAATCAAAGCAGGTGCGTCTGCTTTTCAAATTTTCGACTCATGGGTCGGGGCATTGAATATCCAAGATTATCGTACATTCATTAAGCCGGTCATGGAGAAGATCTTTACAGAATTGAAGGAAGAGAACGTACCATTGATCATGTTTGGTGTTGGTGCAAGTCACTTGGCGAATGAATGGCATGACCTTCCTCTTGATGTAGTCGGATTAGATTGGCGCCTGCCGATTAATGAAGCAAGAGAAAGAGGCATTTCCAAAACGGTAATGGGAAATCTGGATCCTGCGATTCTGTTAGCTCCTTGGGAAGTGATCGAAGAAAGAGCCAAAGAGATCCTTGATCAGGGAATGGAGCTTCCTTCCCACATCTTTAACTTAGGACACGGGGTATTCCCGCAAGTTAATCCGGACACATTAAAGCGTCTGGCAGCTTTCGTACATGATTACAGTGCCAGGTAGAGCACATTCATACGTGTGCAACCATGGATTCATATGAAGAAACATGGCACAATAATGGAATGTATGATACTGATAATGAGGTGAAATGGTATGACAAAGAAGAAAATGGGTCTATTGGTGATGGCCTATGGAACTCCATATAAAGAAGAAGATTTGGAACGCTACTATACTCACATCCGACATGGAAGAGCTCCCTCTGCTGAACTGCTGGAAGACCTCCGTGGGCGCTATGAAGCCATTGGTGGGATTTCTCCACTGGCAAAAATCACCCTGGATCAAGCGAAGAGTCTTGAAGAACATTTAAACAGCATTCAGGATGACATGGAGTTTAAAATGTATCTTGGTCTGAAGCATATCGAACCTTTCGTGGAAGATGCGGTTGAACAGATGCATAAAGACGGCATTCAAGAAGCCGTTTCGATTGTACTTGCCCCTCATTTTTCGACGTTCAGTGTTAAATCCTACAATGGACGCGCGAAGGAAACAGCAGAAAAGCTGGGTGGGCCTCACATTACATCCGTTGAAAGCTGGTATGATGAGCCTAAATTCATTCAGTATTGGATTGACAGAGTGAAGGAAACCTATGCAAGCTTGTCGGAAGAAGAGCGTAGCAATGCTGTCCTGATCGTATCTGCTCACAGCCTGCCCGAACGCATCCTGCAATCAGGCGATCCATATCCGATGCAATTAGAGGAAACAGCGAAGATGATTGCAGAGGGCGCAGGGGTGAAGGATTATGCAGTAGGCTGGCAAAGTGAAGGAAACACTCCTGATCCATGGTTAGGTCCTGACGTTCAGGATTTAACCCGTGACCTTTATAAAGAAAATGGATACAAGACATTCGTCTATACGCCTGTAGGCTTCGTATCCGATCATCTTGAAGTTCTATATGACAACGATTATGAATGTAAAGTTGTAACAGATGATATTGGAGCTTCGTACTATCGTCCGGAAATGCCGAATGCCAAACCTGAATTCATCGATGCAATGGCAGATGTCGTGTTAAAACACCTTAAATAATTTCTCGTTTTTGGCTGAAACAAAGGAAGGACTGAAGCATATGAGTTCACTCTCACCGCTTTAGTCCTTCTCTATTGTTCAATAAGATATATTGTTAAAGAAGGCGATGAACGTGTTGGGACAACAAAATAAAAGAGTCGTGATCATAGGTGGAGGGATCACCGGATTAACGACTGCGTACTACCTGCAACAGGAAATAAAAGATAAATACCTTCCCATCGAGGTGAAGCTTGTGGAAGCAACCCATCGACTCGGCGGAAAAGTGCATACCTTGAAAAGGGACGGGTATGTGATCGAAAAGGGACCGGATTCATGTTTAGCCAGCAAACCTGCAGTTTCCCGCTTAGCGGAACGCCTGGGCATCGAGGACACACTCATTCGGAACCGTAAAGGCACCTCCTATGTGATAGCGGGAGGTGAGCTGTACCCTATACCCGGGGGATCCCTCGTAGGTATTCCAACCCAAATCGCTCCCTTCATTACGACCAGTCTGTTCTCGTTGACTGGTAAAATGAGGGCTGCCGCTGATTTCGTTCTTCCCCGATCACAGGAAATGGAAGACCAGTCATTGGGTAAATTCTTTCGACGAAGAATGGGGGATGAAGTTGTTGACCATTTAATTGAACCTCTCTTAACAGGCATCTTTGCCGGGGATATCGGTCAATTAAGCCTAATGTCAACCTTCCCGCAACTGTATGAATTAGAACAAAAACATCGTAGTTTAATAGCAGGCATTAAAAAGAGCGGCCAATCTGTAAACTCGAATGAAAAAGGGAACTTCCTGACATTTACAGGAGGACTTCAATCTCTGATCGATGCCATGGAATCAGGATTGAACCCGTATACTGTATACAAGAGCATGAAAGTAACCAGCATAGAAAAAGAAGACAGCAATGTTTACACGATTACCTTCGCAAACGGAGAGCAGTTGGAAGCCGACAGCGTAATCGTCACCACACCTCATCATGTAGTACAATCCATGTTTCCCACGTATCCTTTTTTAACCTTTTTAAAAGAAATGCCGGCTACATCCGTGGCAACCGTAGCAATGGGGTTCGCACAAGATGCCATCAAAAAAGACATCGCCGGCACGGAATTCCTTGTATCAAGAAACAGTGACTATTCCTTGACGGCGGGAACCTGGACCCATAAAAAATGGCCACACACTGCCCCGGAAGGAAAGGCACTATTGCGATGTTACCTGGGTAAATCCGGTGACGAAACCATCGTCGATTTATCTGATGATGAAATTGAGCAGATTGTCCTTGAAGATCTGAGCAAGATCATGGATATAGAGGGTGAACCTGAGTTTACAATCGTGTCCCGTTATAAGAACTCCATGCCTCAATATACAGTAGGCCACAGGGAACGGATCCAGGGTATGTATGAACAAGCTGAAGCAAGTCTGCCTGGATTATTTATCGCCGGGAGTTCTTATGAAGGAGTAAGTATTCCTGACTGTATCGTACAGGGGGAAAAGGCTGTATCGAAAGTAATGGAGTATCTGGAATAGGATACGTGAGACCGCCAGGGTTGGCGGTCTTTTTGATTCTAAAAAGATTGGGGAACTAATAGGGGATTTTTCTTCAAGCTGAACCACCGTAAAGACACCTCCTGCAGACAACAGGAGGTGCATCACTCACTTCACAACCCGATACCTGGAATGCTGCAGCATCCAATTCTGAGGAAATGCAGATCCCAAAACCCAGTAACTTAAACCTCGCAGTCTATACTCATCCACCGTTTTCTGTTTGGCGAGCATGCTTCGTGCGTCTTCAAACCAGACTTCATGCTTTTGGCCGGTTTCATCCCAATAGGTGAAATAAGGGGATTGATAAACGTCGTTGTATTGAATCCTTACACCATATTTGCTTGCGAGATCAAGAGCTCCTTGAGGGGAGACCGTTTTGGCGAAGGTTCCGTCGACCCATGGAACTTTCCAGTCCCGTCCGTAGAGGGGTGCGCCCATCATGATTTTGTTTCTCGGGATGACGGTAACGGCGTAATCAAGTACTTTCTTCACTTCATTGATCGGGGCAATCGCCCAGGGTTTGCCGCCTGCCCATCCCCATTCGTATGTCATGAGTACTACAAAGTCGACAATTTCTCCGTGTGCTTTATAGTCATGGGCTTCATATAAAAGTCCTTTTTGATCACCTTTAATTTTAGGTGCAAGGGCCGTCGACACAGAGTATCCTTTAGGTTTTAGTGCTGCAACGGTTCTTCTTAAGAAAGTATTATAATTTTCCCGGTCCTCGGGGAAAACATATTCGAAATCAAAATTTAAACCTTTATAGCCCTTCGACTCCATTTTCTTTAAGATGGATGAGATTAAGGTGTTTTGCAGAGTTTCACTTCTTAGAATGGTGGCGACAAGATCAGAGTCGAATTTTCCACCTGTAAAATTTGTGAGAACCAGTAAAGGGTCGACGTTTTGGCTGTATGAGGCTGAAATAAGAGCACGATCATTTAACTCAGTGACCGAACCGTCTTTTGTAATGGAATACGTAAAGGGAGTCAGGTAGGTGAAATAGCTGCCCAAACCGTTCACTTCTGCTACTCCTTCACTGTCTGTCCGGGTAATATAGGCATTTACTTCCGTCGTGAGTTTCGTGTTTGGAATCCTGATTTGCTGGTTTGGATAAATGAGAGAGGGATTCGCAATAGAATTGGCATTTAATACTTCCTGCAATGGGACTTTATAGTTATAGGACATGGTATAGAGAGATTCACCTGACTTTACTCTATGAATAAAGGAAGGCATAACGATCAATTGACCGACGAATAGCATGGCAGGATCGGAAATCTGATTGTAATCGATCAATTCTTTTAAACTTATATTGTACTTTTGGCTAATGCTATACAAAGTGTCCCCTGATTGCACGATGTATTCTTTTAAAGGTTCCGGAATGAGAAGACTTTGTCCAATCACGAGAATATTTGGGTTTTTTAATTGATTTCCGTAAGAAATTTGATTGACTTCGACGCCATATCTCTGTGCGATCGACCAGAGAGAATCCCCGCTTTTGACAACATAAATATTCATAAGACACCTCCTAACAAACCTTATCTTTATAGCCTATTCAGAAGGGCTTATTCTATATGAAAGATGAATGGTATACTAAAAGAAAAAATCACTTGTGTATTGGCAAGTGATGTGATAAATTTAATAATGTTAACAAAGTGACTAAATTACAAATTTGGTCAAATGGTCAAATTGAGGGGTGTGTTCATGGCGATCGATCGAAAGAAACAGGTTCTGGAGGCTGCGACAAATTCGTTTTCATTGTTTGGGTATAAAGCCACGACGATGGATCAAGTGGCAAAATTAGCGAATGTGGGAAAAGGAACGATTTATACGTTTTTTAAAAATAAGGAAGAATTGTTTGATGAAATTGTATCATCGTTAATCATTGAAATGAAACGGGAAGCGGAAGAAGTGATTGATCCGCAGGAAACCTTCTCAGAAAATGTTCATCGTGCATTGTTCCGCATGCTTGAATTCAGGAAAGAGCATAAGCTGACCATCAAGCTTTATCAAGAAGCCAGGGAAATGGGAACTCCTGCTGTATCAGAAGTCATTGATCGCATGGAGGAAGTGGTCATCGAATTCTTGAGTCAACGAATTGAAAAAGCGATTGCCTCAGAAGCGATTAAGCCATGTAATCCTGAAATGACCGCCTTTGTTATGTTGAAGATGTACGTTTCACTTATTTTCGATTGGGAACGGGCACATGGTCCACTTGATAAAGATGAAATTGCCAATCTCTTTGAACTATATTTAATTCAAGGGTTATCGAAACGATAGTCCTTCATTTTTGGCAAAGAATGACTAAATGAATAAAATAGTCATTTATTTTTCGCACTGAAATGACTATTTGAACTAATCGGTCAATAATTCAAAATCAAAAAATAATTGGAGGAAAAACATGAAGAATTCATTTATAGGTTCAGAATTCAAAGCGATTTTCAAAAATAAGAAACTTCTCATCCCGATTCTCGCCGTTCTTTTCATCCCTGTTTTGTACAGTGGTATGTTCTTATGGGCATTTTGGGATCCATATGAACAGTTGTCAGACTTACCTGTGGCTGTTGTAAACAGCGACAACGGAGCAGAGTTTGACGGGAAGGAATTGCATATTGGTGATGACCTAGTAGATAAATTGAAGGAAAGCGATCAATTCGACTTTCATTTTATCGATAAAGAAGAAGGCTACAAAAATTTAGAAAAGCAGGATTATTACATGCTCGTTGAGATCCCGGAGGATTTCTCTGAAAACGGAACTACATTATTAGCAGATAATCCTAAAAAACTTTCTCTGAAATATGTACCGAACGAAAGCTTTAACTTCCTGTCCGCTCAAATCGGTGATACAGCGATGAAAGAAATCAAAGCAAGCCTTTCGAAGTCAGTTTCTGAAACATACGCTGAGACCATGTTTGATAAAATTAAAGAAATGGGAGATGGCTACCAGACAGCCAGTGACAAAGCTGGCGAAATCAATAATGGGGCTATCGATTTATCTCAAGGTGCCAATAAGTTAAAGGATAATTTAGCCGTCTTAGCCGAAAAGAATGTTGAGATGAATGACGGTGTGGCGAAAACTCGTGCAGGTGCCGCTGAACTTGCCGAGGGTTCTAAAGAATTATCCGACGGTGTCGGCGTCATGAATGATAAATCACAACAATTGTATGAAGGAACAAAGGATGTCCAATCAGGGATTGATGCACTTGCAGCTGGAATCGATAAAAGTAAGGCTGGTTTAGAGCAGGTGGATGCAGGTCTAAATAGCGCAGTGGACAATACAGCTAAACTGCACGCCGGATCACAAAACCTGGCAGAAAAAATCGGTGCTCTCCAGGGTGGAGCGGATAGTGCCAAAGCAGGAGCACAAGCCATTGGAGCAGGGGCGACAAAGCTTGAAGAACAACTGGCACCATTTATGGGAAGCCTTCCAGAAGAAAAACAGAATGAGTTACAGGCTGCAATCGATCAGATTAAGCAGGGGGCAACCGGTCTTCAAACAGGTACCGGGGCACTGAGTACGGGTGCATCCGAGCTTCAAAAAGGAGCGAATTCTCTTGCTGGAGGAATAGGGGAATTAAATAAAGGTCAAATGAAACTACAAGGTGGAATCGACCAGCTTGTATCCGGCTCAGCCCAGCTTGATCAAGGATCCAATCAGCTTCAAGCAGGTCAGGGTGAAATTGTAAAAAACTTTGGCATATTAAATGATAAGCTTGGTGAAGTATACCAAGGAACAGTAAGTGTTGCTTCAGGAGCAAATGAATTAAGCACAGGTCTTAACAGAGTATACAATGGTTCCACTCAATTAACAGACGGGTCTAAGAAACTTGCAGATGGGTCAACAGAATTAGCAGAAGGCTCAACGAAACTGTCAGATGGAACGACGGAATATGAAACGAAATTAAAAGACGCGGCCAAAGAAGCCAATAGCGTCAAAGCAAATGGTGATACGTACGATATGATGGCTGCCCCGGTAGATGTGAAAAATGAGAAAATCAATCATGTTCCAAACTATGGAACTGGTTTTGCTCCTTATTTCTTATCTCTCGGATTATTTGTCGGAGCACTATTAATTTCAATTGTGTATCCATTGAAAGAACCAGCAAATCGTCCATCAAGCGGGATGAGCTGGTTCATGGGTAAATTCACTGTTCTTACAGCAGTAGGGATCATTCAATCATTGATTGCAGCAGGCATTTTGCTGTTGGGTTTAGGTCTTGAAGTGGAAAGTGTACCATTATTCTTACTTTCTACGATCATTACGAGTCTTACATTCCTTGCCCTCATCCAAATGCTTGTAACGATTTTAGGTGATCCAGGACGCTTTGTAGCGATTATCATATTAATCCTTCAATTAACTACAAGTGCAGGGACATTCCCATTAGAATTAATCCCGACTGCTCTGCAGCCGATCAGTGCATTGTTACCAATGACATACTCAGTGGCAGCATTTAAAGCAGTCATTTCAAGCGGGGACTTTGCCTTCATGTGGCAGAACCTCTTCATCCTGCTGGGATACTTCGTTGTGTTTGTCGCAATGACGTCTGTATTCTTTGTAGGGCTGTTCAAGAAACAATATACAAAAACTGTAGAAGCTTAAGGAAAAAAAAGGGAGATGTCACACACATTTCCCTTTTTTTCTTCATAAAATGGACAAACCATCCGTAAGCATGAGAGTGTATACTAATTGTTGAGAAGTACATAATGGTGAGACACTTAAAAAAGAAGAATGTCTAAAGGAGAGTTTTGGATGAAGAAGGTAAGCTTGTTTGTTTTGGTAGGCTTTCTCGCATTGTTTATCGCAGCATGTGATAATTCAAATGAAGATAACGGAGCAAAAGAAGATGAGAAATTGGAAGCGATTGAAGCAAAGTTAGACGTGCCTGAAAAAGGAGAAAAAGGTGAAACCGTTTCTCTTTCGACTAAAGTCACTCAAGGTGATGAGAACGTCGATGACGCTGATGAAGTGAAATACGAGATTTGGAAAAATGGTCATAAAGAAGAAAGTGAAATGATCGAAGCTAAGCATGATAAAGGCGGAGTATACAAAGCTGAAAAGACGTTTGAAGAAGACGGCATGTATACTGTGCAAGTCCATGTAACAGCCCGTGATATGCACACCATGCCAAAAGCTGAAATTCCGATTGGCGAAGTAGAGGCAGAGGAACATGGAGAGGAAAGCGAAGACGGTCACCACGGTCATCACGAAAGTTCTGTTTCCATTCATCTTATGAAGCCTGATGTGATTAAAATGAATGAAGAAGCAGAAATGAACGTTCATGTGGAAAATGAAGAAGCGGCACTGGAAAAAGCAGAAGTGCGTCTGGAAATTTATAAAGAAGGTCAAGAGAAACATGAGTGGGTCGACCTAACAGAAGATGAAGCAGGTAAGTATAATGGTTCGTATGCTTTCCCGGAAGAGGGTACATACAATGTACAGGTTCACGTGACCAAAGGTGAGGAAATTCACGAACACACAATGCAAACAGTGAAAGTACAATAAACATAAAAAGGATGCTCTTCACTTTGAAGAGCATCCTTTTTATTACCCCTTATTCTTCATTATCAATACTCGTAATCAGTCGTACATTTCTCGCAATAAATGCCGTAGCATTCATGCTGTTCCTCAATTGTATCTCCACATTGTGCACAAGACTTAGGCGGCAAATTTCGAAAGAACTCCACAATATTTTTTACCATGTTAATCACCCTCCGTAAATTTTTTCACCCATCAATTGTTTGTGTTATATAACTGATGTGTTAATTTATTTTATTGTATTATAACAGTATGTATTTCGTCAACGATTAATTCAAAAATAGGCGAAAAAAATGAAAAAATAGGCACAATGAAGTATAGTAGGGGTACATACTAAAGTGAAAGGCGATGTTCAAAAATGAAGCTAACCGTTATTGGACAATGGGGCGGCTATCCGAAAGCAGGAGAAGCGAGCACCGGGTATTTACTTGAGCATAATAGCTTCAAACTGCTTATTGACTGTGGCAGTGGTGTACTGTCCCATCTGCAACATCACGTAGAGGCTACCGATTTAGATGCGGTCCTTCTGTCCCACTATCATCCAGATCATGTAGCAGATATAGGTGTACTACAACACGCTTTATTGATTCAATACTTCCTGGGGAAAAATAAAGGTACATTACCTGTGTATGCCCATAAAGAAGATCAACGGGGGTACGATACGATTACATATAAAGATTTAATGAAAGCCCATGAATATAAGGAAGATACATCATTATCGATTGGCCCTTTCACGGTAACATTTGTGAAGAACAGACACCCTGCGCCGTGCTATGGAATGAGAATCGAAGCAGACGGCAAATCGTTGTTCTACACAGCAGACTCGGCTTTCAAAGAGTCATTTGTTTCATTTGGGAAAGACGCAGATGTACTGCTCTGTGAATGCAATTTCTATGGAGGGATGGATGCCTCGAACGCTGGTCACATGACGAGTCTCGACGCCGGAAATCTTGCTCAAAAAACCAATGCAAGAAAGCTCATACTGACGCATTTACCGCATTTCGGTGAACTGGAGTCCTTGGTAACAGAAGCGAAAACCATGTATAACGGCGAGGTACTGTTAGCGAAAAAAGATATGAAAGTAGATATTTAGGGGGAAAAAGGATGTTATTTATCGATAATAAAGGGATCACGGATCCGAGGGTCAATCTTGCTATTGAAGAATATGCACTGAAGAACTTAGATATTAATGAAAGCTATTTATTATTTTATATAAATGAACCTTCCATCATTATCGGGAAGAACCAAAATACGATCGAAGAGATTAATACAGACTATGTGGAGAAGCAAGGTCTTCATGTCGTTCGCCGCCTTTCTGGTGGGGGAGCGGTCTATCACGACTTAGGAAACCTGAACTTCAGCTTTATCACGAAGGATGACGGAGAGAGCTTCCACAACTTCAAAAAATTCACTGAGCCTGTTGTAACAGCCCTTCATAAGCTGGGGGTGAAGGCGGAACTTAGCGGACGTAACGATATTATCGCAGAAGGCAGAAAGATTTCCGGAAACGCCCAGTTCTCCACTAAGGGTCGGATGTTCAGCCACGGAACGCTGCTGTTCGATTCCGAAATGGAAAACGTCGTATCAGCTCTACGGGTGAAAAAGGACAAGATTGAATCAAAAGGGATCAAGTCGATCCGAAGCCGTGTGGCCAATATTTCTGAATTTCTGTCAGAAAAAATGACCATCGAACAATTCCGTTCAACCCTTCTGGATTATATTTTCGACGGAAGCGACGTAGAAGAATATGTCCTGACGGAAGAAGACTGGAAGAACATCCAAGAGCTTTCAAAAGAACGCTATCAGAACTGGGATTGGAACTACGGTAAATCACCGAAATTCAATCTCCAACATTCTCACCGCTTCCCGGTCGGATCCATTGACGTCCGTCTGGAAGTGAACAAAGGGAAAATCGATAACTGTAAAATTTTTGGTGATTTCTTCGGAGTCGGGAATGTAGAAGACATTGAAGAAAAACTAACAGGCACACGCTATGAACGAAAAGACATTGCCGGAGCTTTAGAGGGCGTTGATATTCAACACTATTTCGGGAATGTGACGAAGGATGAATTTGTGGATTTGGTGTATTAACGATTAATAACTCTCCTTTAATGAGGAGGGTTATTTTTTTGTTTAAAAAATACCGCAAAAAATATCAGATTTTTTAAAAAATTTCGTAAATATTTCACATTATGAAATTATCATAAGTTTTATCTTTTATAAAGCTATAGTATGGAGTCAGATTAAGAAATGAGGAGGTGGCATGTAAAATGGATATTCGTGATTTAAGAAATTGTTTTGGTAAGTTTGCCACGGGAGTAACTGTTGTTACGTGGAGAGGTGATAACAATCAGAATCATGGCATTACGGTAAATTCGTTTACGTCTGTTTCTTTGGATCCTCCATTAGTATTGGTATCTATTGATAAAAAAGCCAAAGCCTACGAAAGAATGAAAGAAAAGCCTTTTGTTATTAATATATTGGCGGCTGGTCAGGAAGCTGTGGCCTGGCAATTTGCCGGAAAAGAACAACAAGGATTGCAAATCGAATGGGAAGATACCGAATGTGGTCCACTTATTAAAGGTTCATTAGCTACAATTGAATGCAGCCCCTGGAAGGAATATGAAGGCGGAGACCATGTTCTATTTGTTGGTGAAGTTCAAAATTACCATTACGAAGAAGGTAATAGTTTAGTCTTTTTCCAAGGTAAGTTCTTAGAAACAAATTCAATCGACAACTACGTAAAAAAATAGTAGTAAAGGGGGATGTTAAAATGACAATTCGTACTGGTGCCCAGTATATAGAAGGTTTGAAATCTCGACAACCAGAAGTTTGGCTAGGAGGAAAGAAAGTAGAGGACGTTTATGAGGAAGAAGTATTCCGCCGGCCAATCCATGAAATTGCAAATCTCTACGATATTCAAAATGATCCAAAATACAAAGAGGAAATCACCTACATATGTGAAGAAACAGGTGAGCGATATTCCCACGCATTTAAAGTCCCTAAATCATATGAAGATTTAAAAGCGAGAAGCAAGCTTTTTGAAGTTTGGGCTAAAGCAACCTTTGGGCTTATGGGAAGAACACCGGATTTTCTTAATGTAACGATTACTGCAATGGCCAGCAATAAGTGGTTTCTGGAACAATACAATCCGGAATGGGCAAAGAATATGGTGAACTACTACGAATATATTCGGGCCAACGACTTATTCTTGACTCATGCCATCATTAATCCTCAAAATGACCGCAGCAAAACCTCTCATGAACAGGAAAAGGAGTTTACACATCTAGGGGTTGTTGAAGAAAGACCTGATGGTTTTATCGTAAGAGGAGCCAAGATGTTGGCTACACTTGCTCCAATAACAGATGAAGTGATCATTTATTCCTTCCCAGGGTTTCAGCCGGGCGATGAAAAGCATGCCATCGCATTTGCTTTGCCTATAGACACACCTGGTCTGCGAATTGTTTGTAGGGAGCCGATGCAAGATGGAAAACGATCTGTATTAGACCATCCACTCGCTTCCAGATATGAAGAAATGGATGCATTACTTGTCTTTAATGATGTATTTGTTCCAAGTGACCGTATTTTTATCAATCAGAATATTGAAGCTGCCAATCTATTATATCCGAAGACTGGAATTGGCCAGCAGCCTGCTCATCAATCAGGGGTAAGAGGATTGGTAAAACTGCAATTTGCTTCTGAAGTAGCAGCAAGAGTGGCAGATTCCATTGGTGTGGACGGATATTTAAACGTTCAAACACAATTAGGGGAGCTTATGCAGTCTGTTGAAGCAGTACGCGCACTATTAAGAGTGGCAGAATACGAATTTGAAACGACGTCAAGCGGAGAAGTGAGACCTGCCGGTACACCTCTTGAGACCATTCGTGGGATGTTGCCTAAGCTCTATCCACGCGCCATTGAGGTGATGCAAACTGTCGGTGCTGGTGGATTGTTGATGTCACCTACATTTGCTGATTTTGAACAGCCTGAACTTCGGGAGGATGTTCAGAAATATTATGTAGGACGTGAAGGGGTAACGTCAGAAGAACGGGTTCAACTATTTAAACTTGCATGGGATCTATGTGGTGAAGCATTTGGACAGAGGCTACTGCAATATGAGCGTTATTATTCAGGTGATCCTCTAAGAAGACTGGGTCGTTTCTATGCAGGGTTTAAACGGAATCACTCTTTTGAAATGGTTGATGAGGCATTAAAAGGCTCAAAAGACCTTCAAGGACAACCGACCTCGTAAATGTAAGCGCTTTATTTTAATTTGTTGCAAGCAGGTAATTCAACAAGATTTGTCAAAGTTCTTAAATTGGTGCTAACGGCCAATAGTAGGATGAGGGGGATAATAAGTGATTTCTTCTGTGAAAAAGATTTCTAAAATTCTGAATTGCTTTACCAATGACGAACCGGCATTAGGCAATAATGAAATTGCCGAAAGACTAAGAATGAATCCAAGTACTGTCCATCATTTAGTGCGGACCCTTTGTGAAGAGGGAATGCTTATTCAAGATAGCCGGAAAAAATACCGATTAGGCTGGAAGCTATTAGAATGGAGCAATCACGTTATGTATCAACAGGATATTTATAGTGAGGCGACTCCATTTTGTGAAAGTCTCATACGAAAGTTTCACGGTACGGTCCATATTGGTATGTTCGATTCAGGAGAAGTTCGATTCGTGTTAAAAGTGAAATCAAAAACATCACTTCCAGTACCCACTTATGTCGGGGCAACGAAACCGGCTTATTGTACGAGTACGGGAAAAATTTTGTTGGCTTATAACCCTTCGCTGATTAAACCTACGATTGCCAAGGGACTTTTACAGCGTGCACCTAATACAATTACCTGTATTTCAAAATTAAAAGAAGAATTAAAGCAAATAAAAGCCCAGGGGTTTGCGATTAGCAATAATGAGAATGAACTGGGGCTATATGGTATAGCGGCGCCTATTCGATCATATACGGGCCAAACGATCGCTGCGCTTAATATGGTTGGACCAATCACATATATGAATGGCAGCAATCGTAATGAAATGATTAGAAATGTGGTAAATACAGCTGAAAAAATTTCAAAAGATATCGGTTATATAAGCAGTGTATTGTGACACCTACAATCATTCAGGAGGTTATGAAATGACTACTCAATCAAAATCATTCTTAAAAACAAGAGTTCTGGATTTATTGAAAACAATTGAAGAAAACAAAGATTTATTGAAACCGCCAGTGAACAATAAAGTGCTTTGGGAAGACTCTGAATTTATTGCCATGTTACTTGGAGGTCCCAATAAACGTCGTGATTTCCATGTAGATCCATCTGATGAATTCTTCTATCAAATTAAAGGCAATGCATATGTAGAGTGCATTAATGATGAAGGAAAACGTGAAGTGGTAACTGTAGGGGAAGGCGAAATATTTATGCTGCCGGCAAATGTACCCCACTCTCCTCATAGAGTTGCAGATTCCTATGGAATTGTTTTAGAAAGAAAAAGGGACCAGGGAGAACTTGAAAGCTTTGTATGGTTCTGTGATAAATGTGACCATGAAATGCACCGGGCCACTGTTCAACTGACAAATATTGAAACACAGGTGAAAGAAGCGATAGAACATTTTAATTCAAGTGAAGATCTGCGCATATGTGAAAAGTGTGGGTATAAAATGCCGCCTGAAGCTGAGGAATGGAAATGAGAGTAGATTTTCATACCCATATCATTCCGAAAGACCTCCCGGATTTTGCTGAAAAATATGGAGGGAAGTGGCCGGTCCTCCATCAAACTTGTGCGTGTGGAGCAAATATTTTAGTAGAAGGTAAGATATTTAGAGAAGTGACAGATCAAGTATGGAGTCCTGAAAAGAGAATACAGGATATGGATAGAGAAGGTGTAGACATTCAGGTGCTTTCTCCCATTCCCGTCACGTTCTCTTACTGGGCAAATAAGGATGCTGCACTTGAAATGGCACGGATTCAAAATGACTTTATTTCAAAAACCGTTCATGAGCATCCCTCCCGTTTTGTAGGTTTAGGGACTGTTCCCATGCAGGATGCAGCAACTGCAGTAGCTGAAATGGATCGTTGCATAAATGAATTAAATTTATACGGAATTGAGATAGGTACAAATGTAAATGGCGAAAATTTAGATGCACCTGAATTCCTCGAGTTTTTCGAGATGGCCGAGAGATGGAATGTGCCTTTATTCATTCATCCGTGGGAGACGATGGCTAAGGATCGAACACCGCGACATAACTTTATGTATACCATCGGAATGCCGAGTGAGACAGCTCTTGCCGCTGCCAGTCTTGTTTGGAGCGGTGTGATAGAGAAATTTCCTAATTTAAAAATTTGTTTTGCCCATGGTGGAGGGTCGTTCCCGTACATTTTACCAAGACTGGATCAAGGGTGGAAGGTATGGCCGCAATTACGATTAACAACGCATCCACCAAGTCATTATGTGAAGAATTTCTATTTTGACTCCTTAAACTATGATTCTTTAAATGTGAACTATCTAATTGATCGATTTGGTCATGAGAAAGTAATGATGGGGTCAGATTATCCATTTTTATTAAGAGAGATTCCACCAGGGAGAGTAATAGATGGAATGAATGAATTAACAGACGTTCAAAGACGAATGATGTTAGGTGAAAATGCGTTGAGATTCTTAAATATAAAGGAGTTAAAATCTGACTATGGAACAAAAACTAATGACACCAGAGGAGAAACTTCAAAGTCTCGGACTTAAGCTTTCTCCTGTACGCCCTGTTGTAGGGAATTATGTTAGTAGAGTTCGTGTTGGCAACCTGATTTTCACTTCTGGTCAAGGAGTCGATGAGTATCATGGAAAGATTGGCACTGACTTTGATGTACAGGAAGGTTATCTGGCTGCCCGTCAATCCATGATGAATCTATTAAACGTGTTGAAGGATGAACTTGGAGAACTTTCTAGAGTGAAGAGAATCGTGAAAATATTAGGATTTGTCAATTGTACAGAGAAATTTACGGATCAGCCAAAAGTAATGAATGGTGCGTCTGATTTATTAGTAGAGGTTTTTGGTGAAAAAGGTAAGCACGCCAGGTCAGCTGTGGGGATGGCACAATTGCCTGGAGGAACAGCCATTGAAATTGAAATGATTGTAGAAATTGAAGACCCATTAACATAAATGAAATGAAAAAAGGTGACATGCTTGTCACCTTTTTTCAAAAATAATAACGTGTGAATAGTAGCAGGGGGGACTTTCAATGCATTTAAAAGAAAAATCCAATCAGAAAGTTAGACCAATAGATTGCAGACATTTCATTAATGGTGAATATAGAGATTCATTTGATATGAAAACATTCGAAAATATGAATCCAGCTACAGAGGAGATAATTGGAAGGGTATCGGAAGGCGGGAAGAAGGAAGTAGATGAAGCTGTAAAAGCAGCGAAAACCGCTTTAAAGGGACCTTGGAAAACCTTCACTTCAAGCCAACGTTCTGTCGTTTTAAGAGGTATTGGCGACCTGATTCTTGAACGTAAAGAAGAATTGGCTGCACTTGAATCCATGGATACCGGGAAACCTTATCAAATGGCACTTGAAATCGATATTCCAAGAGCTGCCTATAACTTCCATTTCTTTGCAGACTACCTGACCTCTATGGGAACAGAGGCATATCAGCAAGATCAACAAGCCCTTCATTACTCCATTCGCCGGCCGGTTGGCGTAGTGGGCATGATCAATCCTTGGAATCTGCCATTATTACTTCTTACATGGAAGATGGCACCTTGCCTTGCAGCTGGAAATACAGCAGTTATGAAGCCTGCTGAGCAGACTCCCATGACAGCTACGGTACTGGCAGAAATATGTAAAGAAGCAGGAGTACCAGACGGGGTAGTGAATCTTGTTCATGGTTTTGGACCTGGCTCAGCAGGGGCTGCCATTACCGAACATCCTGACGTTGATGCGGTTACGTTCACGGGGGAAACCAAGACAGGAACCGCGATCATGAAAGCCGCTGCCCCATCTTTAAAGAAACTATCATATGAACTTGGTGGGAAAAATCCTAACATCATTTTTGCAGATTCCGACCTGGATGAAGTGATTGATACGACACTTAAATCAAGTTTTATGAATCAAGGGGAAGTATGTCTGTGTGGTTCCAGAATTTATGTTGAAAGTTCGGTATATGAATCCTTTTTAGAGAAGTTCGTTGCCAGAACAAAAGAGCTCACTGTAGGTGATCCATTCCGGGATGAAACCAAAGTTGGCGCAGTAATAAGTAAAGAACACTATGATCGAGTGTTGGGCTACATACAATCGGCGAGAGATGAAGGCGGAACCATCCTTGCAGGGGGAAGTCGACTCCAGGAAGAAGACAAAGGGTATTTTATCATGCCGACGATCATTGTTGGTCTTGATAAAGATGCAACATGTGTTCGTGAAGAAATATTTGGACCTGTTGTGACGGTACTTCCTTTTGAAACGGAAGAAGAAGTCATTGAACAAGCAAACGATACTCATTATGGATTAGGGACGACGATTTGGACAAATGATTTACGAAGAGCCCATCGGGTAGCTCACCAAATAGAAGCAGGAATCATTTGGGTGAACACCTGGTATTTGCGAGATCTGCGCACTCCATTTGGAGGTATGAAACAAAGCGGTATAGGCAGAGAGGGAGGCATGCATAGTTTCGAATTTTATAGTGAGCTTTCCAATATCACGATTAAATTATAGGAAGGGTGGGCTGTTCATGTTAGAGAAAACGATGAGTGAAGAGATCAAGAGCTTTTCAAATCAACTTATAGAAGCTGAGAGAAATAGAGTGGGGAGTAAACCTTTAACAGAATTAAAACCGTCCATCACCATTCATGAAGCCTATCACATCCAACTGAAAACGATCGCCAGGAAAGTCGAAACGGGCGCAACCATAGTGGGCAAAAAAATTGGTCTCACATCCATCGCCATGCAGGAACTACTTGGTGTCGACGAACCGGATTATGGACACCTCCTTGATGAAATGGCGATTGAGAACAATGGAACAGTGTTGAAGCCTCAAGTTCTTCAACCCAGAGTGGAGGGGGAAATCGCCTTTGTCCTTAAAGAAGAATTACGAGGTCCTAACGTAACTGCAGAAGATGTATTGAAGGCTACGGATTATGTATTACCTGCATTAGAAATTGTTGATAGCAGAATTACAGATTGGAAGATTAAATTACAAGATACGATTGCCGATAATGCTTCAACAGGATTATTTGTATTAGGAGATCGACCCGTTTCAATAGAGGACGTCAATTTAAAAGAAGTAGGGATGAACTTCTATCGTAATGGTGAACTGATGAATACTGGGAAGGGTTCAGCAGCACTGGGAGATCCGGCATATTGTGTAGCGTGGCTTGCCAATAAACTTCATGAGTTTAATTTGACTCTGGAACCTGGGGAGTTGATCTTATCAGGAGCTTTATCAGCAGCTGTATACGCAAACCCCGGTGATGAGTTCTCTGCCGTATTTGATGGTCTGGGAAAGGTTTCATGTACTTTTGAAAGGTAAGGAGGAAAAGAAATGAAAACGAAAGTTGCCATAATCGGGTCTGGGAATATAGGTACAGATTTAATGAAGAAATTGCTGCGATCAGATGTATTGGAATTAACGGCAATGATTGGTATTGACTCTAATTCAGAAGGGTTAAGAATGGCAAAGGAACATGGTCTTTCAACATTTTCAAATGGGTTGGATGGGTTCTTGGAAAAACATGAATTAGCAGATGTATTATTTGATGCAACATCTGCGAAAGCCCATCATCATCATGCTGAAATATTAAAAAAACTCGGTAAGAAAGTGATTGATCTTACACCTGCTGCCATCGGTCCCTTTGTTGTTCCACCTGTAAATTTACACGAGCATTTACATGAACAAAATGTAAATATGATCACTTGTGGAGGGCAAGCGACCATTCCCATCGTGCACAGTATAAATTCAGTAGCTGAAGTGGAGTATGCAGAAATTGTAGCCACAATTTCCAGTAGAAGTGCCGGTCCGGGCACAAGAGCTAATATTGATGAATTTACAGTAACAACAGCCAAAGGTCTTGAAGTGATTGGAGGAGCTGAAAATGGAAAAGCGATTATCATTCTTAATCCAGCTGAACCTCCAATCTTAATGAGGGACACGGTTTATTGTTTGTTAAAAGGAAATGTGATTCAAAAAGAGATTACTCAATCAATCAAAAACATGGTAAAGAGGGTGAGTGAATATGTTCCTGGATACCGCCTTCGAACAGATCCTATTTTTGAAGACAATAAAGTGACGGTTTTCCTTGAAGTTGAGGGCTCAGGTGACTACTTACCGAGTTATGCCGGAAACCTGGATATCATGACTTCGTCTGCAGTGAAAGTAGGGGAAGAACTAGCTAAATATGTAATGACTCAGCAGGCATAATACTTTACCTAGAGTAAATGCGAAAGGAGAATGAGTGTGCCAAATCGGGATATTACTGTGACAGAGGTAGCTTTAAGAGACGGTAGTCATGCTATCGGTCACAGCTATACAGTGGATCAAGTAATAAATGTAGCAAAAGCCTTAGATGAAGCGAATATTCCTTATATTGAAGTCTCCCATGGAGATGGATTAGGGGGTTCCTCCCTACAATACGGGCTTTCAAAAACAAATGAATTTGATTTGATTTCAGCTGCTGTTTCGGTATGCAGACAAGCAAAGATAGGGGTTCTGCTCTTACCGGGAATAGGAACGGTTAATGAATTGAAAAAGGCAGAGCAAGCAGGTGCAAGGCTCGCTCGTATTGCTACCCATGTGACAGAAGCTGATGTGTCAAAGCAACATATCCAAACGGCAAAGGAATTGGGTATGGAAACGGTAGGTTTCTTGATGATGGCTCACATGGCACCCATGGAAAAATTGATACAGCAGGCGAAATTAATGGAAAGCTATGGAGCGGATACCATTTATATTGTAGATTCTGCAGGGGCCATGCTTCCTCATGAAGTAAGGGAAAGAGTGAAAGCATTAAAGCAAAGCGTCCATTCAAATATAGGATTTCATGCCCATAATAATCTCTCTCTGGCGATGGCCAATACACTTGCAGCAATAGAAGAAGGAGCAACCTGGGTCGATGGGAGTGTCCGGTGTTTAGGTGCAGGTGCTGGAAATACCCAAACAGAAGTCTTGATCTCGATACTGGATCGCATGAACATTGAGACTGGAATTGATCATTATAAAATGATGGATTTGGCAGAGGATATTGTAGCTCCCATATTAGAAAATCCACAAGAAATTACAAAAGGGAGTTTAATTCTCGGTTATGCAGGTGTCTATTCGAGTTTCTTACTTCATGCCCAAAAAGCGGCCAGGAAATTCAATGTAGATCCAAGAGATATCTTAGTGGAATTAGGTAGAAGGGGTGTCGTAGGAGGACAAGAAGATATGATTGTCGACGTCGCCAGCGAATTATCAAAGAAAGCTACTGTAAGGTAGAAAGGAGCCAAAAATGGAGACTAAAACGCAGAACTTAAAAGAATTAGCGAAAAACATTGATTTTCATCAGATAAAAGGAATTGAGATGGATAAGATAACACTGGCTTATCCCAACTTAACGGTCGAAGAATCCTATGAAATTCAGAAATTATGGGAACAATGTGCCCTTCAAAGGGGAGATCATAAAATTGGATGGAAAATGGGTTTAACGAGTGTCGCTAAACAACAATCGGTTGGTGTGAATGAACCAATTTATGGGAGACTAACTCAATCAATGGAGGTCAATCAAAATTCTCTCTCTCTTCAAGGGTTGATTCATCCGAGAGTCGAGCCGGAAATTGCATTTGTAATGAAGAAAGATTTAAAGGGAAGCCGCTTATCACCTCGGGATGTTTGGAGTGCTACAGAATTTATCATGCCTGCAGTTGAGGTTATTGATAGCCGATATAAGAATTTCTCTTTCACGTTAGTGGATGTAGTGGCAGATAATGCCTCTTCATCTCGCTTTATACTGAGTGATCAAGCATATTCCCCTTTCAACTATTCACTTGAAAATCTGGAAGTTTCCATGTTTAGAAATGGAGAGAAAGTTCAATCTGGTCTTGGTTCTGCTGTTTTAGGGCACCCTGTCAAATCCATTATTGAATTAGCCAAAATGTTGGATCGAGATGGCCTGGGAATTGAAGCAGGCATGGTTATTTTAACGGGAGGATTGACCGAAGCGATCAATATTTATGACGGTGACTCTTTGAAGGTTGATTTTGGTCCCCTTGGATACATTGATTTTAATGTGTGTAATGGGAAGGATGAATAAGGGTGCCGATTGCTCATCTTCATATTCTCGAAGGCAGGAGTCCCGAAGTGAAAGAAGAGCTTGTAAAATCTCTGACTCTTTCAATTTGTGAATGTTTAGAAACAAAGCCTGAACAAGTAAGAATTTTAATAAATGAAGTTCCAAAGGGGAATTGGGCAGTTGGTGGGACGTTGAAAGAATAGGAAGTATTTGTGGACATTATTTATTGGAGGTGCTAATGGTGCAAACACTTCATGGTCAGTCATTAACATTGCCTCAGTCGATTATAACAATTGGGGCATTTGACGGTGTACACAAGGGACATCAATCTGTGATTACTCATGTCGTACATGAAAGCAGAAAAAGAGGTATACCAAGCGTAGTGTATACTTTTGATCCACCTCCTCGTGCTTATTTCAAAGGTGCTAAAATACTTACCACATTGGATGAGAAGTTGGAACGTATTGAGTCTCTGGGTGTAGATTATGCCGTGATAGCCAGTTTCAATAAAGAGTACCTAAAACAATCCTCTTCCCAATTTATAAACACTCTAATGAGTTTCCACCCGGAAGAAATATTTGTTGGGAACGATTTTAGATTTGGTAATGGCAGAGAAGGCAATGTGGAAACTCTCAGGCATTTTTTTAAAGTAAACACATTGAATCCTGTTTGTTGCGAGCAAGGAACAGTAATTTCCTCAACTAGAATCAGAAAGCTTATCGAGCAAGGGAAAAATTTCGAAGCTAGTAATCTGTTAGGATTACACTTGCAACTATAGAGAGTGCATTCATTGGATTTTCAATAATTGAAAACGCTTTAATAATGAATGAGGGGGAAATGAAAGTGAAAAGTTTGAAAAAATGGGGATTAAATTTGTTGAGTCTTCTTCTTGTATTAGGTGTATTGAGTGCTTGCGGTTCTGGAGAATCAGAAAAAAGCAGTGGATCTGAAGATAATAAGGGCAAAACTTATAACTTTAAATTAGCTCATATTACTCCACCGAGTCACATGTGGCATAAGGGGGCAGAAAAATTTAAAGAAGAGCTCGAAAAGAGATCAGAAGGGCGTATGAAAGTAGAAATTTATCCATCGAGTCAGTTAGGAACGGAAGCAGATATGGTAGAACAAATCGCTGCCGGCTCAGTTGATTTTGGTCTGATAACAGCTGCATATATGAGCTCAAGGGAACCTTCATTTGCTGCGTGGTTCACTCCTTATGCGTTTGAAGATTTAAATGCGGCAAATGAAGCAAGAGATTCAGAGGTAGCAAAAAATATTCTCAATACGATAGATAAGCAAGGTTTAGTTGGTCTGGACTATTTATTCGCCGGCCAACGAGTGATGTTGTTTAAAGATAAAGAAGTGAAGAACCCATCAGATATGGAGGGGCTAAAACTGCGTGTTACACCTAGTCCGCCAATGCAGGATTTCTATCAATTCTCTGGTGCTTCTACTGAGGGACTTCCATTACCGGAAGTATATTCTGCCGTTCAAACAGGCGTGATTGATGGAATGGACATGGACTTGGATGCAGCTATCACCAATAAATATCATGAAGTAGTTAAATATGGAGCGGTGACTAATCACATGGTTTGGCCAGCAGTGGCGATGATGAATAAAGGAACATTTGAAGGACTGTCTGAAGAAGACCAACAACTTGTCCGTGAATCCATGGCGGCAGCCGCAGATTTCGCAGCAACTACAAGAGCTGGACAAGAAGAAGAATTTAAACAAACCTTAAAAGACGAAGGTATGAAAATCTACGAACTAGATTCTGATGTATTTAAAGAACAGATGAAGCAGTTTGATGAGAAATATGGTCCGACAGATCCACTTATTCAAGAGTTTATTGATACCTTCCGTAAATAATAGATTAGCAATAGGGGGTCAAAATCATGAAAGCGATAAGTAACGGCATTTCTTCTATAGAAAAGATACTGTCAATGATCCTGATGTTTTCGATGGCCGTTATCGTAACGTTAGCAGTCGGTTTTCGTTATATCCTTAATTCCCCATTATCATGGGCAGGAGAAGTGTCTATATTTCTCCTGATCTGGATTAGTTTTATAGGAGGGAGCTTGGGGCTGAAGTATAAGTCCCAGGCCTCCGTCACAATCGTATTAGAATATGTCTCTTCAAAAGTTAAAAGGATCATACTTATTTTAGGGCATATGATTATGCTCGTTTTTCTCGTTCTCTTAATCTATTACAGTATTAGTTGGATTTTGTCACCTAGTGTGGCATATCAAAAATCCACAGCCATGTTAATACCAATGTGGATTCCTTATTCAGCAGTACCATTGGGTCTTTCATTTGCAGGGATCCATGTATTATCTAACCTATTTGATTTGGTAAAGGAGGGGAAGTAATTGACAATATTAGTGGTCTTTTGTTTCTTTATACTCCTCTTTATGTCAGTACCTATCTCCCTTGTACTGGGAATCACAACCGTTCTCTATTTTCTAGTAGTAGGAAACGTAACACTGTTGTCCTCTACTCCCATGAGACTATACTCGGGTTTAGATAATTTTGGTTTATTGGCCATTCCTTTATTTATGCTGGCTGGAGAGTTAATGAATGGTGGCGGTATCACCACAAGGTTAGTAAAGTTTGCAAGAGTCTTAATCGGTCATGTTAGAGGTGGACTCGCGTATGTGACGATTATTGCTAACATGTTTTTAGCTTCCATACTGGGTTCAGCTAATGCTCAGGCTGCCATGATGAGTAAAGTCATGGTTCCTGAAATGGAAAAAGAAGGATACGATAGAGAGTTTTCGTCAGCATTAACATTAGCCTCTTCCATAGTAGCTCCAATCATACCGCCCAGCATGATCTTTATCATCTATGGAACTCTATCTGGTACTTCCATTGGCGGTTTGTTCATGGCCGGAATCATTCCGGGTATCATGTATGGAATAGGTTTTATCAGCTTAATCGCCTTCCTTGGATATAAATATAATTTTAAGAAGTCGACCAGAGCTTCTGCGAAAGAAATTATGACGAGTTCATTAAGTGTTCTCCCGGCATTACTTGTTCCATTCATTATTATATTTGGAATATTAAGTGGAGCATTTACAGCTACGGAATCTGCTGCCATCGCCTCGCTGGTAGCCTTTATTGTAGGAATGCTTTTCTATAGGGAATTAAAGTGGAGAAAAATCCCCGGTATTTTAGTGAATACAGTGACCGCAACAGCAACGGTTACTTTTTTAATTGCAATGGCCAATATCTTTGGCTGGATGATAGCATTTGAACAAATCCCACAAGCGATCGTAACTCAAATGACATCCTTATCAGATAACCCATTTATTTTTCTGTTACTGGTGAATATACTACTGCTATTACTGGGTGCGGTACTGGATGGAATAGCGGCCTTAATCATATTAGTACCTGTTTTTATGCCTCTGATCACGGCATTTGAAATCGATCCGATTCATTTTGGTGTCATCATTTGTATTAATCTCACCATAGGTCTTCTCACACCTCCTGTAGGAACAGGGTTATTCATTGTATCCTCGATCGCAGATGTGAAATTTGAAAGACTGGTAAAGGCTACCATGCCATTTCTCATGATGGGGATATTCATCTTATTTATCATTACCTATTGGGAAGGGGCTGTGATGTGGATTCCAAATAAGCTTGGACTATGAATACCATGATTAGAATAGTATAAGAGGGCAGTTTTCTAATAAATAGAGCTGCTCTCTTTTTTAAGTTTATAGGAAAATTCCCTCATTAAAATATAGTTCCAAATATTTATGTGAAAATATGAATATTTATTCTATGATTATACTATTACATAATTTGGAGGTACATCAATGAAGCAAAAGATTATTGCAGGAATTGCCAGTTTTACACTACTAACTACTACGCCGAACGTTTTAGCAGAATCTCCTCAAACGACGATTCAAAGCACTCAACTCGATGAGAAAGAGAAAAGTTTATTTAATAGTGAGCACTATGACTTTGTGAAGTACTCTGAAATTCAAGGTAAGCTTGAGAAAATCGCACAGGAAAGCAATCGTGTGACGGTCGAGAAGAGTGATGTAAAGTCACCGGCCGGTCATGATATGTATGTGGTGACTGTATCGGATGCGAAAGCAAAAGGGAAGTATGGTCATTATAAAGGTCTGCGTAAGAAGATGATCAAGTCGCCAGAGAAAGCACAGGACTTTATTGATAAGCATCCTGATCTTAAGATTCCTGTCATGATCAATGCATCCATTCACGGAACAGAATTTGTCGGAACAGACGCAGCTCTGCAATTAATCGAACGCTTTGCGACAGAGGATGATGAGCAGACAAAAGGAATTCTCGAGGATCATATCCTGATCTTCAATGTGATAGCAAATCCGGATGGGCGTATTGATGCTACACGTTTCAATGGAAATGGAATCGACCTCAACCGTGATTTCATCACTCAATCCCAGCCTGAAACAGAGCATATGGTTGACCTGATCACAGAATGGAACCCAATGGTTTTCCTTGATCTGCATGGTTATGTGAAAGGCTACGGAGGACCGACGAAACCAGGTCTTATTGAGCCCTGTACGCCGCCTCATAATCCAAACTATGAATATGATCTGTATTCTAAATGGGCATTGAATCAAGCGGAAGCAATGGAATCAAATATTGTATCAAATAAAGGAAACTATGATAATACTCATACTGAATCGTCAAAAGTAGATTATCAGAATATGGAAGGGACTTATATACCCCAACGTGATGATGCGGCCGGATGGGATGATTATCCGCCGATCTTCACACCAATGTATGCTATGTACCACGGGGCATACGGATACACTCTTGAAGCGCCGACCAACGATTGGGATGGGGTTCAATGGACATATGATGCCGTGATGGGTGCGCTTGGTTATGCGAGCGAAAACAAAGTGGATATGGTGAAAGATCAGATCGAAGTCTTTAAACGCGGTGTACAGTTCGACCACCCGTTCCATAAGGAAGGCCATTTCCCATCTGCCTATATTCTGCCAAATGATGAGCAGGATCAAACGGCTACTGTGAAAGCCGTTCGGCATCTTCAAGATAATGATATTGTCGTAGAAGAAGCTCAGAAGGATTTCACGTTTGATGGTGTGACGTATCCGAAAGGAACGTATATCGTCCCGATGGATCAAGCAAAAGCGGGCCTTGCGAACACGATGCTTTGGGACGGGGAAGACATTACAGAGGACACACCAAGTATGTACGATATCTCTGCCTGGAATCTGCCTGAACTATGGGGTTTCGATGCAGTGGAAGTAAGCAGTGACACAGAACTGAATGTAAAATCGAAACAGGTAAGGGCACTGAATGAAAGTGGAGAAATTATCGGGGACGGAGCTTATGCGATCCCGAATACCTCCGCGAGATCGATTGCGATTGCCAATCAATTATTAAATAGCGGACACACTCTTCATCGAGGAGAAGATGGAACATTGTATGCAGGTGCCGATGCCAGAGCTGAACTGACCGACCTGGTGAAAGATTCTGCCGTCACGATTTCTACCCAATCTGTTCCTGTTGGGGCGAAAGAAATTACGTCCCGGCATGTGACCCTCTTAAAAGATGGAGGAATGAATAAAGCTCAATCCCATTCTGGCACGAAGCTGGCACTTGACCGTCTTGGCTTCACAGTGGAAGAAAAGACCCCCGGACAGGTAGCAGAAGAGGGTCTGGATTCTACAGATGTGTTTATTTATAACGGCAGATTGAATCTCATTTCCTATCAAAATAGTGTGGCCAATTCGGAATTTGGATTGAAGGATGCAGCACAATATGAAGCATTTAAAACGAATGTGGAAGGTTTTGTAGCAGATGGCGGTCAATATCTTGCCATCGGTGCCGGTGCATCCCAGGCTACGACAAAACTTGGGTTAAGTGATGTGAAAGTGGAAACAGGCGGCTCCAACAGTAATGGAATCGTCCAATTATCTCACACGGATTCTACTTACACAGCTGGTTACGAGACAGAAGACCTTGGGTTTGTTTATCAACCGACATGGTACACAAACACAGGAAGTGCAGACATTCTATCAAGCTATCAGAATAGCAGTGACTTCTTCCTGGCCGGACATTGGAAAGGCAGTGAAGAGGCACAAGGAAAGCCAGTGATCGTGAAGGATGAGAATGTACTATTAATCGGACTCGAACCAACTTTCCGGGATCATACGGATTATCTGTTCAGACTCGTTTCCAATGCGATTTTTGCACAATAAGAAAATGGAAGAGCCGTCCAAATTGGGCGGCTTTTTTTCTACAAGATACTTGTATTAATACTATTCTTTATATAGAATATATTTTGAATACTTTTAATAGTTTGATGAATGACCATTCATTCAGTTTATCTGAAAAGGGGAGGGATACAATTGAATATCGCAACACGGTTAGACCAAATCGCTCAAGAGAAAGCAGATAAAACAGCTTATCATTTCTTAAATACCTCCAGTACATACGGGGAATTAAATGCAGCTGTATCGAAATTTGCAAGCGGCTTAGAGCAATTGGGTCTGAAAAAAGGGGATCACATCGCGCTTGTATTAGGGAATTCACCACATTTCGTCATTGGATTATATGGTGCACTACGAATGGGGTTAAAGGTGATACCGATCAATCCGATCTACACACCGGATGAAATTGGCTACATTCTGAAAAATGGTGACGTGAAGACAATAGTCACACTTGATTTGCTTGTACCATTAATCGAAAAGATGCAGCATCTTTTATCTGATGTGGAGCATTTCATCCTTTGTGAATCAGGGGATGAACGAGCGAAGGATATCGATTTAGAGAAAATTTCACTTGCATACCCTAAAATGAAATCGTTTACAAGTGTTCTTGGAAAAGGTGATCCTGGGTTTAAGGGAGAGGAAGTGGATGAAAATGAAGTAGCCATCATCCTTTACACTTCAGGAACGACTGGGAAACCAAAAGGCGCCATGCTGACGCACATAAATATTTATTCCAATGCAACAGATGTCGGCAGCTATTTACGGATGAATGAAGACGACACCGTCATTACAGCTCTGCCTATGTTTCACGTCTTCTGTTTGACAGTGGTCTTGAATGCGCCTTTGATGACAGGAGCGACCCTTTTAATCGTTCCGCGATTCAGTCCTAAAGCCATTTTCGATCTATCGAGAACCTATGAGCCAACCGTATTTGCCGGCGTACCAACCATGTACAACTTCCTGTTCCAGTATCCTGAAGGAAACCCAGAAGATTTATCATCTCTCCGTCTCTGTATTTCAGGTGGTGCTTCCTTACCGGTAGCACTCTTGAAAAACTTTGAAAAGAAATTCAACGTCATGATTTCTGAAGGCTACGGCTTATCGGAAGCTTCGCCTGTAACATGCTTCAACCCGCTGGATCGACCAAGAAAGCCGGGTTCAATCGGAACATCGATCATGAATCTGGAGAACAAAGTCGTCGATGAATTGGGAGTAGAAGTTCCAGTCGGACAAGTCGGCGAACTGATTGTCAAAGGCCCGAATGTCATGAAGGGCTATTACAATATGGAAGAAGAAACAGCGGCAACGATCCGTGACGGCTGGTTATACACTGGCGATCTCGCCCGGATGGATGAAGAAGGCTACTTTTATATTGTCGATCGTAAAAAAGAGCTGATTATTGTGGGAGGATACAACGTCTATCCGCGTGAAGTAGAGGAAGTGCTATACAATCACCCTGGAATTGTAGAAGCAGCGGTCATCGGTGTCCCACATCCCGAACTGGGTGAAGCCGTCAGCAGCTATGTTGTGAAAAGTGAACCATCCTTAACGGAACAGGACGTACTCGAGTATTGTAAAGAGCATCTTGCCAAGTACAAGCTGCCAGCATCGATCGAGTTCATTGATGAGCTGCCGAAGAATACTACAGGGAAAATTTTAAGAAGAGCACTGAAAGAACAGGTGCTTCAATCATAAAAAAAGAAGATGTTCAGTAGATCACTGAGCATCTTTTTATGTTTACTTCATCGCTTTACTTGCCTGCAACAGCTTTGATTCACCTTTCTCCCACGTTTCAACCTGCTCGATTGCCTGCTCAGGTGTGAACCCCTGGCCAACCAGTACACCTGACAAGATGAATTCCTGGAAGAGATGGGTAAGGTTAATACCTTCTTCCACTTCAGACAGGGCGCGGGTTACAAGTGGTTGAATATATTCAACCCATTGATCGGGAAGGCTTTTCGTATCACGGTAATATTGATGAAGCCAGTCAATTTCATTTGGATGATGATTCGCATAAGCGTGTTGTGGAACATAAGGGTTTTGATTGTAAGGATAATACAAGATAAACACAGCTCCTTCATGGGTAGATGTCACGTTTAGTCTATGCACCTAATCGGGATATGTTCAGCCCAATCAAAAAATGAAAGGGTTTTCTCGGTTTGTGTCGAATCATACATAAGGAGGAAACACTTTAAAAAGGGGAGAACAAACATGGAATCGATTTTACTACAACAAAAAGGCAACGTCGCCACCGTCACCATCAACCGACCGGAGGCAATGAATGCCTTTAACTACGATACACTGAACGAACTTCAGCAGGTAGTCGAAGCACTCCGCATCAACCCGGACGTCAGAGTCGTCATATTCACAGGAAGCGGAGAAAAAGCCTTCTCGGTTGGAGCCGATCTCAAAGAACGCAAAACTCTAACCGAACAGCAAGTCATCCGCAACGTTTACAAAATCGGCGAAGTCTTCCAATCCGTCGCCACCCTCCCTCAACCAACTATCGCCGCCATGAACGGCTACGCATTCGGCGGAGGAATGGAGCTGGCACTGGCATGCGATTTCAGAATCGCTGTATCAGAGACCACAATGGGACTGACCGAAACAAGCCTTGCCATCATCCCGGGGGCAGGTGGAACTCAGCGCCTTCCAAGATTAGTAGGAGAATCCAAAGCACTGGAGCTTATTCTGACAGCTAAACGATTGACTTCAGAAGAAGCGTTGGATATCGGACTCGTTACAAGGGTAGTAGAAAAAGAGAATTTCTTGGGTGAAGTCCATGCATTTGTGGAACCTATGCTGTCTAATGGTCCTATTGCCCTTCAGCAAGCTAAGTTCGCCGTGAAGAATGGTATGAATGTAGACCTTCAGACCGGATTACAGATTGAGAGAAAAGCATATGAGATTACAATTCCTACGGAAGATCGTGTGGAGGCACTGTTGGCGTTTAGTCAAAAGCGGAAGCCGGATTTTAATGGTAAATAAGTGGGCTAGTCCATAATCGGGGGCAGTTACAAAATTCCAAAGACCAAATTTCTCAAGTATATCATAGAGAAATTTGGTCTTTTTATGTTACAAGTTCTTAGATAAATGATTACACCCCAAGCCTTACATTAAGATAGTCCCTAAGCCGTTAGAGAGAATATTTATTTAATGGTAATTTTATGTAAATAGTATGTGGGATCCAAAGACGGGTTTGTAAGGGGGAGTTCAGGTTTTGAGAGAAGTACTGGTAGCATTATGCTTGTTTTGCCACATCATTTTTTCTTTTCAATTCCATGCAAGGTCAGAGAGTAATAATCAAGTGGAACTTTTAGACAAGTTTATGATTGAATCGATGGAGGAATATGGGATTCCCGGAGCTTCTTTAGCGATTATTAAAGATGGAAAGCTTATGTTTCAACAAAGTTGGGGGGAACAAAGGAAAGGGACTCCTGTCACGAAGGATACGGTGTTTACGATAGGTTCTATCAGCAAGCCTTTAACTAGCCTTGCAATCATGAGGTTGGTGGATGATAAGAAGGTTGAACTTGATCAGGAGATTGACTGGTATTTGCCTGCCTTTCATTACAATAAAAATGGATATGATAAGAACATCACCGTTAGGAACCTATTAACACATTCGAGTGGAATCAGTTCTTATGATGGGTTGAAAATTGCAGATCGTAATCTGCGAGGACAAAATGCAATAGATGTTGCGGTTCAAAAGCTGAATAATGTTCATTTGAATAATGAGCCGGGGGGAGTGCATCAATACAGCGCTGCGAATTATTTACTTTTAGGAAAAATCATAGAGAACGTCACAAACCAATCATTTTCGGAATTTATGGAAGATGAGATATACAGTGAGATTGGGATGGATCGGACCGTATCGAATTTCGAAGGAGCTAAAGTATTGGGTTATCAGCCCGGTTATCAATCATGGTTTGGAATGCCCATGAAAAGTAAAGGGTTTTTTGATGATGGTGGGGCCCCATATGGTTACATGGCCTCTACAACGGATGATATGTCAAAGTTTATTGAATTTATGCTGGACGGTGGTGAGATCTTATCTAATGATTCATTCGATACTTATACTTCACCCCATCATCACAGAAAGGAAGATATGTATTATGGACTGGGCTGGAGAATCTCCACTGAGGTTGATAATTCTTATTATTTTCACGGCGGTGAAACACCTGATTCCCGGGCTGAATTATTCATAAACCCCGAACAAGACTATGGATTTATCCTTCTCACAAACAAAAACAACTTCTCTGAAGTCCTTTCAACAGTTTGGATGAGGGAAGGAATCAAGATGATTGTGGAAGAGGGGAAGTCCCCGGAAGTGCAGCAGTTGAATCATCACATGCAATGGAGCACTTTAATAGTAACTCTTTTTCTTCTACTATTATCAACCTGGAACTTAAATCGACTAATAAAGAAAACCCATATTAAGTCGAAGGTATGGATATTCATTGGAGTGCTATCTCTACTGTTATCAATTATTATGATTCCACTTATAATCTATCTGTTCAACTCACCTTGGAATACAATCAGTCTATATGCACCTGTTACCGCTATTTTCATCAAGGTTTTAGTTGGCATACTGGCAACGTATGGAGTTCATTTGTTATTGGTAGTTTATTTCAAAAAAAGTTAAGATGGCATTTAAGATATATTCTTTGCAATTAAACAAGATAATGTTATTTCAATTGATGAAGAATTGCTTCAAATTCTCAGGTGCTCGAATGATAATACAAGAAAGCAGAACATAGTAGCAACTAAAAAACGATATAACAAACAAATGAAAATCTTCATATATACCAGGAGGTTCCAACTCGGAGCCTCTTTTTCATAGGTCCTTTTTAAAAACCAAAAATCATGTAAAATAAAATAAAGAATCATATTAAAAAACACTGGAGTGACTCCTGTGAAAAAGAAACAGCTTAAACTAAGTACCATCATCATTCTCTTTGTGTGTATTGTTGTCCTGGTATCACTTTTGATAACTGACTTGCTTATTTCCAGGACGATCAATGACAACATTGAGTCTAATATTGAAGAAAAGGCGAAAATCGTTTCCCGGACCGTCGCTCATTCCACGATTGTAAAGAGCGGTTTAGAAGGAGAAAGTGTAGATCGAATTCAAGAATACACCCAAGATATCCAGAAATCAGCAGAGGTTCTGTTTGTAGTGGTCATGGATATGGAAGGGATACGTAAATCTCACCCTGATCCCGATCGCATCGGCAAGCATTTTGTCGGCGGGGACGAGAAAGATGTACTCCAAGGGAAGGAAACATTGTCTATTTCAGAAGGGACTTTGGGCAAATCCGTCAGGGCATTTTCTCCTGTATTTAACAATGAAAATCAACAGATAGGGGCTGTCGCAGTAGGGATTTCCCTGGGTAGCGTGGAGGAAGCATTGGACCGGAGTCACCGGAATATTTTAGTGGGATCCATGATCGGGATTATTGTTGGAATCATTGGGGCGATTGTTATAGCCAGATACATAAAGAAAATTTTATTCGGGTTGGAGCCGATTACGATTGCGAAAATCTTGGAAGAGCGGAATACGATGCTCCAATCGGTACATGAGGGGGTGGTGGCAGTCAATAAAGATACGACCGTCTCATTAGTGAATAAATCTGCCCTGAAAATATTTAATAAAGCGGGACTAAGCTCGGATCCGATTGGAATGCCCATCAAAGAATACATGCCACACACCAGGTTGGAAAGAGTCATCGCAACGGGGAAACCTGAGCTTGACGAGGAGCAAACGATCAATGGAGTATCGATCCTGGTAAACCGTGTTCCGTTAATCGTCAATGATGAAGTAGTCGGAGCAATCTCTACCTTCCGTGATAAAACGGAAGTGAATCAATTAGCAGAGCAGTTAACGGGTGTCAAATCGTATGCGGAAGCGCTCCGGGCCCAGTCGCATGAATTTATGAATAAGATGCATGTGATTCTCGGATTGGTGAAGATGAAGGATTACAATCATTTAAATCGCTACGTGAAAGAGCTTGTTTCCTTACGGGTCGATGAAGTGATCACGGTGACGTCGAAAGTGAAGGATCCTGCATTGGCTGGTTTTATCATGGGGAAACTGAGCTATGCGAGGGAACAGAACGTTGCATTGACCATTGAATGTCACGACTTTGTCCCGGAACCCAAAGATCCTACTGTTACACATGAACTGATTACCGTGATCGGAAACCTATTGGATAATAGTATTGAAGCAACGACAAATAGTGATGAAAAAGAAGTGCTGATGGAGTTATTCTATCAGGACGAGCAACTTGAAATGGTCGTGACAGATACAGGAGAAGGAATGGTGGATGGAATGGTAGAGGATATCTTCACCAAAGGATACTCTTCTAAAGGGGATGGAAGAGGATACGGTCTCTTCTTAGTGAAAGAAAGTCTCCGTAATCTGAATGGCAACCTGCACGTTGAATCAAAGGTAGGATCTGGAACGACAATGATTGTTCAAGCTTCATATAAGGAGGGGAAAAAAGGTGATTAATGTATTGATCGTGGAAGATGATCCGATGGTGGCCAGGTTTAATCAAAGGTATCTGGAAGAGATAAAAGGGTTTCATTTAATCGGTATTTCGAATTCGATTGAAGATGCCATGGTGAAAGTAAATGAGTATAAGATTGACCTGGTATTATTGGATGTTTATATGCCTGGGAAACGAAACGGGATGGACTTGTTAGAGCAAATACGGAAGGAACAGCGGGAGACAGATGTCATACTTATCACAGCGGCATCAGAAGTCGATAATATCCAGAGTGCCCTTCGCATGGGGGTAGTGGACTATTTGATCAAGCCTTTTGAATTTGAACGGTTTAAAAAAGCATTGACGACTTATCGGGAGAGTAATCGTATGCTTCAGAAGCAATCTACCATCGATCAGAGCGAACTGGATTTACTTTTACTTAGGGAAGTACAAGCCGGGGAGAAGTCACCCCTCCCTAAAGGATTGACGAGCAGTACATTATTGTCTATCTACGATGAGATTATGAGTTTTGAAGAACAGTCGTTTTCAACAGATGATATTGCAGACGTAACGTCGATTTCACGGGTGTCGATCAGAAAGTACCTCAGGTTTCTGAAAGATATCGGCGTGGTGGATGAGACCCTGATCTATGGTATTGGAAGGCCGGTCTATCAATATACATGGAACAAATTGAATAGCACACGAATTCAAACCTATTTGTAAGCAGCCCATCCGGCTGCTTTTTTTAATTTCAAAAGTCAAACAATAGTTTTATAACCTATGAAAAGATAAAGCGTTTTCATATGATGGGTATACATTGTAAGCGATTACGTTAGGAGCGATTGGATGACTCGAAAAAATTTAAAGGAAGAAGCATTATCCATACATGAATCCCATGCAGGGAAAATTGAAGTGGTGAGTAAGATTGATATTTCATCTGAAGAAGATCTTAGTCTTGTTTATACACCGGGTGTCGCCGATGTATGTAAGACGATAGCCGAGGATCCCCGACAAGCCAATACGCTGACATCGAAAGGAAACATGGTGGCCATCGTCACAGATGGTACAGCTGTATTGGGTCTTGGTGATATCGGTCCCGAAGCCGCGATCCCGGTCATGGAAGGGAAAAGTATGTTGTTTAAGAAGTTCGCCGGTATAGATGCCTTCCCCCTTAGTCTGGATACGAAGGATGTAGATGAAATCGTCACGATCATTAAGGCCTTGTCTCCTTCTTTTGGAGGGATTAATCTGGAGGACATTTCAGCACCGCGCTGCTTTGAAATTGAAAAACGGTTAAAGAAAGAGTTGGATATTCCGGTTTTCCATGATGACCAGCATGGTACGGCCATTGTCGTCCTGGGCGCATTAGTCAATGCGCTGAAGGTCGTAAACAAATCATATAAGAAAGTAAAAATTGTCATCAATGGGGCGGGGGCAGCTGGAATCGCGATTGCGGAACTCCTTTTATTTGCTGGTTATGAAGATATTACTCTCGTAAGTTTAGAAGGAGTCCTGTGCAAGGGGGAGAAATGGATGAATGCTACCCAAGAGGATATTACTTTACGCACAAACCTTTTAGGGGTGCGGGGTGAATTATCTGATGCGATAAAAGGGGCCGATGTATTTATCGGTGTATCGGGACCCGGAGCCCTCAAGAAAGAGTATATTAAAATGATGAATGAGCAGCCGATTGTGTTTGCCATGGCCAACCCCATACCTGAAATTTATCCGGAGGAAGCATTGGAAGCAGGTGCATCGATAGTAGGGACTGGGAGGTCGGATTATCCGAACCAGGTCAATAATCTTCTCGCTTTCCCCGGGATATTCAGGGGAGCTCTGGATGCGAAAGCAAAGGACATCACAATGCAAATGAAAGTAGCTGCTTCCTATGCCATAGCCGATGTGGTCAGTTCTTCTGAATTAAACCCTCAATATATTATTCCGAATGCGCTTGATCCCCGTGTGGCAGAAAAAGTCGGGGAGTCCGTGCGGAAGATTGCATGTAAAAAAAGCAAAGCAAACAGTTCAGTTTCATAATTATTAATACGACAAAGGGGATGAACAAGTTGGGACAAGCAGCATCAACACTTTCATATAAGAATGAGAAAACAAAAGAGAATGTGACGCTTACGAAAGATCGATCGCTTCAGATTTTCAACATGCCGATCCTTTGGTTCCTGGTCTTTACGGGCATCACGCTTGCAAGCTTGTATACGGAGAACCTTCCAGGGGGCATGATCGGAAGTCTCCTCGTCATGATGGTCCTCGGTGAATTATTCGGATGGATAGGAGATCGTACGCCAATCGTGAAGACGTTCCTCGGCGGAGGTGCTATCATTGCGATCTTTGGATCTGCTTTTATGGTTTATGCAGGTTTACTTCCGGAAGCCACCGTCACGTCCATGACTGACTTCATGAAATCAGGCGGATTTTTGAATTTCTATATTGCTGCATTAATCACTGGAAGTATCTTAGGAATGAATTCAAAGGTATTGGTTAAAGTGGGACTTCGCTATTTCCTACCGATCTTCGGGGCGGTAGCCGGAGCCGTGATAGTAGCGGGAATCTTTGGATCTCTTGTCGGATTTACCCTTCAAGAAGCCATCCTCGTCATTACCATGCCGATCATGGGTGGTGGAATGGGAGCGGGAGCCGTTCCCATGAGCCAAATCTATTCTGAGATGATGGGGAATGATCCGAGCTATTATATTTCAATGCTCGTGCCGGCACTGGCATTAGGGAATGTATTTGCCATCATTTTAGCATCGATTCTCGATATTATCGGAAAGAAAGTACCTTCCCTCAGTGGAAACGGTCAGCTTATGAAAGGTTTTACCTACGAAAAAACAAAGCAGAAGTATAATATTGAAAAGATGGGGGTAGGCTTACTCGCTGCCCTGACATTCTTCACGGTTGGAACATTGCTGGGATCTGTCCTTCCCCTTCATCCATACGCCATCATGATCATTCTTGTGGCCGCAGCGAAGATTTCAAACATGATCCCTCAAAACGTCGTAGAGGGAGCCAGTCAGTGGTATCAATTTGTAGCAAGCAATTGGACGTTCGCTTTATTATTCGGGATCGGTGTCGCGTACACCGACTTAGATACCGTTCTTGCAGCGTTGACGCTTCAATATATCTTGACCGTATTCGGAGTCGTTTTAGGAGCGATCCTCGGTGCGGCGATCCTTGGGAAAGTCGTTGGATTTTACCCGATTGAAGCAGCGATCACAGCGGGATTATGCATGGCGAATATGGGAGGAACAGGGGATGTTGCCGTGTTGTCAGCATCGAAACGAATGGAGCTTATGCCTTTCGCTCAAATCTCTTCCCGATTAGGCGGCGCATTGATCCTGTTGTTGGCCGGATTAATTATCCCGCTGTTGTAAATATGGTACACTTAGGCTTGACTCTTGTAGTCAAGCCTATCTTTCATTTTAATAGATTGTGGTGACGTAAATGGACGTAATATTAATTGTACTGCCTGCATTACTCGTCTTTGCCGTTGGATATATCGGCCAAAAGAAACTTGGTTTCGAGATCAATTCGATTTCGAAGATGGCCATTTACTTAATGTATCCATTTCTTGCATTCAAGACCTTTTACGAGAATGAATTGAATATGGATTATCTTTATATTTTTCTCTTTTGTATCGCGCTTTGTGTGATTTTGATTGTATCTATTAAAATAGTGGCTAAGTTTAGAAACTATTCAAAACCGAAAGTGTCGGCCATGATATTATCCGGGGTATTCATGAATAGCGGCAACTATGGAGTACCGATCATCCTATTTGCTTTCGGTGAGCTCGGTTTTCGCTATGCGGTCATTATGATGGTGATACAGTCATTTCTTATGAATACAATCGGCCTCTATTATGCTGTCAGTGGCAGTGATAAAAAGAGGGAAACGAGGGAAATTTGGATGAAGATCGTCAAGATGCCGATTCTGCATGGTGCTTTTCTTGGATTGGGCTTTCAATTGTTGCATCTTGATGTGCCGGTATTTATGAGTCAGACCATTGATCTGATTTCCCAGGCAACGATTCCTACGATTATGGTGGTGTTAGGGATGCAATTAGCCACATTGGGAGGGAAGAAGGTGGAAAGAGGCGCCCTTTCCTTTATTGTGATCATGAGAATGGTAGCTTCACCCATCATAGCTCTGGTCGTCGTTTCTTTCCTGCCTATTTCTACCATGTTGGGATCGATTCTCATTATTTTGGCAAGCATGCCGACTGCTGCTAATACTACGATGTTTTCATTGCAGTTCAATACAGAACCTGATTTAGTGTCGACAAGTACACTTGTCACTACACTTATGAGCATTGTGACGATTCCTATCATGTTAGCTCTTGTATCCTTATAGAAGCGTAGCTGCTTGAGATTCTCAAGTAGCTTTTTTAAATAGAAGAAAGTAAGTGGAAGTCTATCTTTTTGACAACAGCCTTCGAATCTATTACTATTGTAAAATAAATTCCAACCAATTCAATAAGATTAAGGAGGATTATGCATGGCGGGCTATGTTCAACCGATTAATGAACAAAAGGGTCCAGAGAAAGCGAGTACCGAATTGAACCCCCCACAGACTTCTTTAGTGGCAGGCGGTTTAATCGTTACAGTGATTCTTGGGCTATATTTACTCTTTACACAAGAAATTGCCCAAACCGTATTATTGGTTCTGGGGCTGTTGTTAGGATATACATTATTTCATGCAAGATTCGGCTTCACCTCTGCCTTCCGCAGAGTGATGTCTGTAGGGAACGGGCAGGCATTGCGGGCACATATGGTGATGCTTGCCGTTGCCGTAACGTTATTTGCTCCGATTCTTGCGACAGGGTTTACATTCTTTGGCGGAGAAGCGGCAGGTTATGTATCACCAGTTGGGGTAAGTTTACTGGTAGGTGCCTTCCTGTTTGGAATTGGGATGCAGCTTGGAGGAGGTTGTGCTTCAGGTACGCTATACGCAATCGGCGGCGGCCGCTCCGTTATGTTTATCACATTGCTATTCTTTATTGTCGGTGCCACAGTAGGAGCCTATCATCTTCCATTTTGGACAGAGGAAATGCCGTCCTTTAAACCTATTTCATTAGCAACTTCTACCGGATTAGGTTATTTTGGGGCGTGGGTCATTTCGATCTTATTCTTTGGCTTCATTGCGTGGATTACACTGCGGGTCGAGAAGAAGAAAAAACCGCCCCGCATGGCGACACTTCCAACATCAAAGGGATGGAAACGAATCTTCCGTGGATCTTGGCCCCTTATCGCAGCAGCGATTGTATTGGCTGTGTTAAATGCCCTCACTCTCATGACACGGGGGAATCCTTGGGGAATCACTTCTGCCTTTGCTCTATGGGGATCAAAGGTTGCCGGAATGTTCGGGGTCGACGTGGCGAGCTGGGGCTACTGGACAGGAGCCAATTCTGAAGCTCTTCAAGCATCGATCTTTGCTGATTCCACAACGGTATTAAACTTTGGCGTCATCCTTGGAGCATTCCTTGCATCTGCTGCAGGTGGCCTGTTCCGTTTTAATAAAATCACTGGGAAAAATGCCATGGCGTCCGTCATTGGTGGACTGCTGATGGGGTACGGTGCCCGTTTGGCATTCGGATGTAACATTGGTGCTTACTTCGGAGGGATTGCTTCCTTCAGTCTTCACGGTTATATTTGGGGAATTCTTGCCCTTGGAGGTACGTTCCTGGCACTTTATCTTCGTCCGATGTTCGGATTGTCTGTGCCGAAACCAAAGGATACATTTTGCTAGATGGATAGTTTGAAAAATCCTGCATGTAGTTACACATGCAGGATTTTTTTGGGATTATTCACCGCCATAATAAATAACCATCTGGCACACAGTTGTTTCTCCTGAATCATTTACATATTCATGCCCGGAGTCTGCGGCAAAACGAATCGAACTTCCTTCTGTCAGCAGGTAGGTTTCTTCGCCAATCTTAAGAGAAATTTTCCCTGACAGTACCGTGATGTATTCCTCCACACCCTTCGTATGTCCTTCATTTCGATACGAGCAGCCCGGTTTCATTTCAACCCGGTAGCTTTCCCATTTTTTTAGGGGATCGAAAGGAAAGATGGGATAAACGATGTAGTTTCCGTTATCTTCAAGAACAGGCTGAACGTCTTGATAATGAATGATGGATATTTGATTGCTTGGCTTCTCAATCAGTGAAGAGAAGGATACCTTCAAGCCATTGGCGATCTTCCATAGAATCGCGACCGTCGGATTCGAATCACCACGTTCAATCTGACCGATCATCGCCTTGCTTACACCGGTGCGCTCTGCCATCTGCTCAAGGCTGAAGCCGCGCTCCCTGCGAATCTTTCGTATATTATCTCCAATTTGAATCGGGAAATTTTCCATGTTAAAAACTCCTCTTGTATACTATAACGTCTATATGTATAATATAATAAATTAACGAAAAATTAAAATAGTAAATTACTTCTATTATAAAGGATGTGAGAGGATGGAGGCACTGCTTTCTACGAAAAAAGTGAGTGATTTTCGCCTGGGGTTGCAGGGAGGACTCAGCATTGCCATTGGATACATGCCTGTTGCATTAACCTTTGGGTTATTGGCACGGACAACCGGCCTCACGGTCACGGAAACGGTACTGATGAGCATGCTCGTGTTTGCAGGGGCTGCCCAATACATATCACTGAGTCTGATTGCGGTTGGTACAGGTATTATTGAGATCATTCTTACAACGTTCATCGTAAACATCCGTCACTTCCTGATGTCGGCTTCTTTAAGTGAAAAGCTCGAGGAGGACCGTTTGTTTAAGAAGCTTTTTTATGCGTTTGGGATTACGGATGAAACCTTCACGGTAATCAGCGTCAAAGATGACAAGGTAAGAACGGGTTTTGCCGTCGGGGTGATGCTCATTTCATACGGGAGCTGGGTCGTGAACTCTGGTGTAGGCTATTTCATCGGGGAAATCCTTCCCGAATTTTTACAAGCGAGCATGACAATCGCTCTATATGCCATGTTTGTGGGACTTCTCGTTCCTTCTATGAAAAAAAGTGTGAAGGTAACGTTTTTAGCCGTAGTAGCCGGTGCGTTGAATAGCATCCTGCTTTTCACGACAAACCTTTCAAACGGCTGGTCGATTGTACTTGCTACCCTCGTTTCAGCCGTGATTGTGGAATTGGTGGTCATGATGAAGGGGGGAACGAGATCGAATGAATAGCGCGATTGTTTTGATGATCATCGGTATGGCGGTTGTCACGTATATTCCCAGAATGCTTCCTTTCCTCGTATTCAAAGGGAAAGAATTGCCTCCTTTCCTTCAAGGTGTATTAAAGAATGTTCCCTTCGCCGTATTGGGCGCTTTAATTTTCCCAAGCATTTTGTTGATTCAAGAGGGAAACCTTATGTTTGGAGCAGTAGGAACGGCAGCTGCATTTCTCATTGCCTTTCTGGGTGCCAACGTCATCCTTGTGGTGATTGGTGCGATTTCTGTTCTGTCTTTGTATTCGGTATTCTTGATGTAAGCCGCGACTCGGGTCGTGGCTTTTTTTGTTGGCTGGAAAGGAGCGGAGTGATGCTGAGGTATGTTGAATGTTGAAGAATGGCAGATAAATCTTTATAATGGCAGATAAAATTTTATTTTGGCAGATATAATGAAAATACGGCAGATAATTTTATTATATGGCACGTATATCCCCAGAGTGGCATATAAACGATTTTTCACATCAAGCCCGGCACTTTCACTGGCGTGTGTTTAGGTTCTAAATCTTTGGACAGGGTATTACATATAGTAATGAAGACGAGAAGGGAGGAAAAATGTTGGCTAAAAAATGGGCACTTCGTTCGATACTGGCTTATTTGCTATTAGGCTTATTTCTATATGTGTATTTATTCTTCTTGGCGGATTCTACTTTGCCTGACATGTACAAAGGAAGCAGTGCTGATCCGGCAACCTTTATGAATGGTAAAGAAATCATGCTGAGTGAGGATTTCTCGAAAATCAAGAATCTCCTGTTTTTCTTATCCACTCCTTACGAATGGTTGTTTTATTTCCTGATCCTGATACTCGGGGTCTCGCGTGTGTTTGAGAAGTGGGCGAGGGGAACGGTGAAAAATGGTTTCCTCCAAACGGCCATTTATTTGTTCTGGTTATCGATCGCTTCGTTCCTGGCGATTTTTCCACTGCAGTACATTTCGCATAGTATTTCGAAGAGCTATAATATTTCCACCCAGACGTTCTCCATGTGGATGAAGGATGAGATCACGGATTTCTGGGTGAATTACCTCCTCATGTTCATCATTGTATCGGTGTTATATGGATTGATGAAACGATTCAGGCAGCGCTGGTGGTTAGCGGCCTGGGCATTGTCGGTACCCTTTACGATTTTCATGATGTTCGTGCAGCCGGTTTTGATCGACCCGCTATATAACGACTTCTATCCACTGAAGGATAAAGCGTTAGAGGAACAAATCCTGACTCTTGCCGACAAGGCAAACATTCCAACGGACCACGTATTCGAAGTCGACATGTCGGAGAAAACGAACTCACTCAATGCTTATGTAACCGGAGTCGGATCCAATTCCCGAATCGTTCTCTGGGATACGACACTTGAAAAATTAACGGACAGGGAAATCCTGTTTGTGATGGCCCATGAAATGGCTCACTATGTGGAGAAGCACATCTATATCGGCATTGCCATATACCTGTTCCTATCCTTCTTTGGGTTATTCCTGACGGCCAAGCTGATGAGAGGCATCGTCGCCAATCATAAGGAGGACATGAAAGTATCGAGCGTGTCGAACTTGAGCTCATTACCTCTGTTCTTAATGATCACCTCCATGCTTCTGTTCACTGTCAGTCCCCTTAGCAACTGGATCTCCCGCTACCAGGAAACGAGGGCTGACCGATATGCAATAGAAATGACGGGCGACAAAGAAGCCGCCATCTCATCTTTCCAAAAGTTATCGAAGGTGGGATTATCTCAGGTCAATCCGCCTTTACTTGTGAAGGTTTTCCGTTACGGTCATCCGACGATGCTTGAGCGATTGACGATGCTTGAGGAGTATGAAAAGGAGAAAGATACAGAGTAAAGGAATGAAACTGACGAGATAAGTATTGGTACACCTTATACAGATTGAGAGTAAGTGAATGACAGGAAGGACGACTTGTGAAGGGAAGCGAGTCGTTTTTTTTGTCTATTTTTTACTTTTATTTTCTTTATTCCAAATTTTAGTGTGCAACCCTTATGAATGTGGTAAAATAAGGAATTAAATAATTGTAATTTTCTGTTTATTAAAACAGGCAGGGGGATGGGGAAAATCAAAAATCATAAAGTTTGGTTATTGTTTATTCGTTTTTTATTTACCGTTTTAGCGTTAATCGGCCTACCTTTTTTGAGTTATCTTGAAACTGGTCGCCCGATGATGGAGTGGTCTTTGATTATTGGGATATTAGTTACCCTGATCATTATCTATGTGAATGGAGACGGCTATTTTTACAAAAAGGGGCAGCATTTGATCACAGAAAATAAGAAAAGGTTTTATCATTCGATCTCTTTTTGGACAGCTTTCGTTTATACCGTCGTGGCATTATACCTTACGATTAAAATTTATGGGAATTTACTACATTAGATTTTCCTAGAATTGATTATAACATGCGATTAATAAACCGCCATACTGAAAAAAGCCCGGTCTCTTAAGAGACTAGGCTTTTTCTCTTTTATTAATAATCAGGTTCTTCGCTTTCTCTGTCATATAGGCGAAAATCACATCTTTATGATGCAGTCCTAAGTTGGTTAGTTGAGTTTCCAGCCATTCTGTCGTTTTTCCAAGAAGCTTCAGGTTCCGCGTTTGGATTTTACCATCCACAATCACTGAAATCGGCAATCCTTCGTCATCGATTTTAAGGTCGAGATGCTGGACGGTAACAGGGGTGTTTTCCACCTTTGGAATGACGCTCACTTCACCGATTGGTTCGAGCATGGCGTAGTCCACATCTGAAATTTTCGGGTAACCTTGAGAGCGTAGAATGGAGGTTAATTGGATCAGGGAGATCTTGGATTTCTCCAGATTATCCTCTAATATCTCCCCATTTTTAATCAGTAAGGTAGGCTCTCCCAAGAAGAAGCGATTCCCCCATTGACTTAGGGTCAGGAATGAGAACAGTACATGAAGCCCTACTAAAATGACGAGAGCAGCGATGGTTGGCCAGAATTCCGTGGAGATCAGTGGTTCAGAGGCAATGGTGCCAACGATAATAATTGCCACTAGATCATAGGGAGTCATTTGTACAATTGTGGATTTTCCCATCAGTCGCATAGCGGCAATGGTAATTAAGTAGAGGACAAGTACTTTTATTAGCAGGATCATCATATTCGCTCCAAAGTGTATAGGTTAGCTTTAGGATTTACTATTTAAATTGAAGTCATGCATGAAATGGAGGGACCAATGGCCCGTCCATTAAAAAAGGAATAGCTGACTCATGTATAGAGTCAGCTATTATTTATCATCCGTAACTTAGGTTCAGTTCGTTTAATTCTTTTGATAATTTCATGAACAGAGGTTTATTTTTTTTATCCAGGGCGGCGTCAATGTCTGTTAGGAGTTTTGTCTTGCGCGTCATCAGAATGCTTTCATGCAGCACCATGTCGATATAGATCTCCATCACACTTCTCTCAGCGGCTTTCTTACGGGTCATGGCAGAAGCTTTCATCATTTCGGTATAGGACTTTTTGTTTTCCATATACGGTCACCCCTGAATTCTTTTTATTAGTATATGGGGTAAGTAGTAAAAATTCAACCAAAAAATTAAATATTCTGATAATTTTTTACCCTTAACGGAGTGGCGTGTGATTAATTTCAGAATTTTTAAAAATATGCGAGACAACCCTCGAAATTTATGGTATTATTTTGGTGAAAAATGTAAATGGAGGCGATGAAATGAGAGAAAAATCTCGAATTATAGAAGAATATGAAGTGAATCCCCATACGATGATCCTGCAGCCAATTGAGTACGGTGCCAGGACATTTACCAAAATCATAGAGGTAGATGACGTACTAATCTCCCCATTTAAACCGTTCGATATTTTAAAGAAGAGCTGTGAATTCTTTGGTTCCTCTTATGAAGGAAGAAAAGAAGGCACCAAAAGACTTACGGGTATCATCTACAAAGCTCCTATCATGGTGAATCCTCAGATGTCCATTTATCTATTTCCAACCTCTTCTCCTGTCAAGCAAGAATGCGCCTGGATTTCCCATTCACATGTTCGCGGGTATGAACGATCGACAAATGGAACAACACGGGTCTTTCTTCAAAACAATGAGTCCTGCATGGTTCCCATTTCTTACAGTTCCTTTGAAAATCAAATGCTTCGTACTTCGGACTTGCGTATCGCCTATACACAGCGTGTCGCAGAAATGGAAAGTAAATATAATACGAAGGTTCAAACCGAAATGAGTAATATCAAAACGTTTTACCTTAATCGAAATATCAAAACAAACGATGCGTGAGATGAATCACGCTTCTTTTGTTGTATCTGTTTTCGATTCAAGGAATCGACGATACAAATAATGTCTCATTAAATCCTCCACACGGTTTCGAAGGCGCGGATTAAAGTAATTATGGTGCTCCTCATAACCCTTATACAGAAACATATACATCGTAAAGGCATCATCTGATTGAATTCGCTCAACCTTCATCTTATTGGTCCTCATGTACTTTTTGACATGAGCAAGTTCTCCTTGGATGACCTTCATCGTTTCCTCAATCATTTCTAAATACGGTCGTTTTAATTTAAACGGGCTGCTGTCTACGATTTGCAGATCACGATTCAAAATCGTCAACACCATCGGTAAATATATGGCCTGTTCTAATATGTTCCTGTCATTCTCCGGGATCCTTGTCATATGAAAAGACTCCTTTTCACTTTAATGTAGAACAAATGTTCGTATTTTCATTTTACGTGGAATTCGATTTACTTTCAATAGCGAAAGTTGTAGAATTTGAATTTGTTTCTATTATGAAGGGCAGATCGGATTTTTATCCATAAAGGAAAAAGTATTTCTGCCGTCGAAATAATAAAGAGAATAGAAGAAAGGAAGGTGCCGGAACATGAATAAAGGAATCGAAATCCAGGATCTCTATGAGTTAAGGGCTGTATCAGATCCAAGATTGTCCCCAAGTGGAGATGAAGCCGTTTATGTCAAAACCTACATGTGTGAAGAAAAGAATGAGTATTTCTCAACCTTACATAGCATCCGTCTGCAAGATAAGACCACTCGCCAATGGACTTTCGGAGAACAAAAGATTTCAACCCCCAGGTGGTCACCAGATGGTAGGAAAATCGCCTTTGTCTCGAATCGCTCCGGTGTGAATCAACTCTACCTCTTCCACCGGGATGGAGGGGAAGCAGAACAGCTGACAGATTATCAAAAAGGCGTTTCAAATCCAGTCTGGTCTCCATGCGGTGAGAAAATTTCAGTCTCGCTCCGACTTGAAAAAGGGGAGACGTTTGAAACCAAGGAAGGCGAAGAAGAGAAATTAAAGCCATACGTTGCGACTGGCATGAAATATAAAAGTGATGACCGGGGATTCGATGACAACTGCTACTCGCAAATAGCAGTGGTGGACGTGGCGTCGAAAAAAATAAGAAGAGTCACGGATGATGTCCATGATTACACTCTTCACTCCTGGTCGCCAGATGGACAGCACATTGCATTTTCTGTAGACAGAACAGAAGACAAGGATTTCTCATTCCAGTCTGATTTGTATATTTTCAACCTTGAAATGAATGAATACAAAAAGGTTAATAAAGAAACGGGTTACTACGGAGGTGCCGCCTGGTCTCCTGACGGAAAGCATCTTGCCTATATGGGGCATGGACGTGAATATGAGAATGCGACACATAATAAGGTGTGGCTGCATCACATTGAAACTGGACATTCCATTTGCCTGACAGAAGGCATGGACCTGCCAATAGGAGACTATCTTAATAGCGACAGCATCCAAGGTTCATCACAAACGGGGATACTATGGTCAAATGATTATGAAAGCTTCTACTTCCTGGCATCTGATGCAGGGAACACAGTCCTTTACTACGCACACATTGATGGGGCGATATACCCTGCACTGCTGCAGGAAGAACAGCATATATACGGTTTTGACTTCGATTCAACTCGACAGGTGATGCTGATTGCCATGAGCAAACCGACCGAACCCGGTGAATTATATACTCTTCATGTTCCTAGTGGTGAGCTGACGGAAATAACTAGTCTGAACGGGGAGCTGCTGGGGAATCGTGAATTGTCTTCTCCACAATCGTTTATGTACACTGGTGCAAAAGACTGGCCTGTACAAGGCTGGATCATGAAGCCAGTCGGTTATGAGGAAGGAAAGAAGTATCCACTCATCGTCGAAATACACGGTGGCCCCCACACCATGTATGGAAACACGTTCTTTCACGAATTCCAAGTGTTGGCAAGCAAAGGATATGCTGTTTTATATGTGAATCCAAGAGGAAGCCATGGCTACGGGCAAGAATTCGTGGATGCCGTAAGAGGTGATTACGGCGGCGGGGATTACGAGGATATCATGTCAGCAGTCGAGTATGCCCTGGAGGAATTTCCGTTTATTGATGAAACCCGCTTAGGTGTGACCGGTGGAAGCTACGGAGGATTCATGACCAACTGGATCATCGGCCATAGCGACAAGTTTAAAGCGGCGGCCACCCAGCGCTCCATCAGCAATTGGATCAGTTTTTACGGAGTGAGTGATATCGGCTACTACTTCTCAGAATGGCAAATTCAAAGCGATCTTGGCGACATTGAAACCCTTTGGAAGCGTTCACCCCTTGCGTATGTGAAGAGTATGAACACACCCCTATTAATACTTCACAGCGAAAAGGACTACCGTTGTCCGATTGAGCAGGCGGAACAACTATTTATCGCCTTGAAACGTGAGAAGAAAGATGTGAGATTTGTGCGTTTCCCGGAATCCAATCACAATCTGTCCAGGACTGGAAAACCCTCTTTGAGGGAAGCAAGATTACAAGAGATTGTGGATTGGTTTGGGGAGCATTTATAGAGGTGCGAGCTGTCATTCCTGGATGGGGATGGCAGCTTTTTGTTAGAGCGCACTAGTCAATTTCAAAACAAAGCCTATTACACAACCCACCGCAAAAAATACACACCCTAGCACGTTTACATCCCCACCCAATAGGCAAGGTTATAATAATAAAACCAACAATAGACAACAATGTGGAAATCCTGATACGGTGTGATATGATGAAAATAGTAAGTAACGATATAACGAAATGAGTTTATTTGTTCATGGTCGTTTAAGGGGAAACATATAATATGGATATAAATAAGATTAAAGACTGGTTTACGCTTGAGAATATGATGGACCTGATTCAGCAGTATCGCTCATTTGGACCGATTCCAGGGATCCTGCTTCCGCTGTTGGAAGCATTTCTTCCATTCCTGCCCCTGGTCGTGTTTGTGACGGCCAATGCGAATGCCTTCGGGCTATGGTGGGGATTCCTGTTTTCATGGATTGGCGCTACGCTTGGTGCACTTATTGTGTTTCTGCTGGTAAGAAGATATGGGGAAACACGATTCTTTCGCTTCCTAAGAAAGAACCGCCAAGTAAAGCGATTGACGAAGTGGGTAGACAAGCATGGGTTTGGCCCGTTGTTCATCCTTTTATGCTTCCCATTTACACCGTCTGCCTTGGTGAATGTGGTGGCGGGATTGTCGTCGATCAGCATCGCTCAGTATATGCTCGCGGTGGTTACGGGGAAAATGGTGATGATTTTCACCATAAGCTTTATCGGATATGATATTATATCATTAGTAAGGCAACCAATACGTACTGTAATCGTTGCAGCCATTATTTTTGTCCTATGGTTTGTAGGGAAACGAATTGAGATACATTTGAATAAGAAAATGGAAGTAGACCAACGAATTGAACGGAAAAAGCAGGAGGAATCAAATTGAGAGAAGAGGTAAAAAGAGAAGGACTCGAATGGATTAAAGCCTTGGGGATTGGATTGATCATCTTTATTATCATTCGAACCTTTCTCTTCTCCAACTATGTAGTCGAAGGTGAATCGATGATGCCGACACTACAGGATGGGAATAAACTTGTTGTGAATAAAATCGGTTATCATATTGGAGACTTGGATCGCTTTGATGTTGTTGTCTTTCATGCGAATGAGAACGAAGATTATGTGAAACGAATCATTGGACTGCCCGGTGATAAGGTCGTTTATAAAGATGATAAATTATATGTTAACGGAGAGTACTATCCTGAACCTTATTTAGAAAAATTCAAGCAGGAGTACATCGGCAACAAGCTGACTGGAGACTTTACCCTTGAAGAAATCACGGATGAGCAAACGGTTCCCGAAGGAAAAGTATTCGTTCTTGGAGACAATCGTCGGGGAAGCATGGATAGTCGCTACTTCGGGTTTATAGACAGGGAACAGATTGTGGGAAAAGTGGATCTTCGTTACTGGCCTATCAACGAATGGGATATACAATTCAGGAATTAAAGATATGGAAATGCTGTTCAATACATGAACAGCATTCTTTTTTTTGCGAAAGATTCTTCGAGCTTCCGGACTGTTGAAAGGATGCTACTTCGAAAAGTGATGCTTTAAGCTCTTTGAATAAGGAAAGGATCAAATCCATTTTGGGGATCTGATCCTTTCTATGTTGATGGGTATTTAAATTGCAGAATTCGATAAAATACGGGATGTGCCTGTCACTTTGATCCCCCTCATAAACGCTTCAACAAACTCCTCATCCCACTGTGTCCCTTTGCCTTCTTCCAAAATGGAGAGGGCTTTTTCGAGAGGCATTCCTTTTCGATAAGGGCGATCAGAGGTCATAGCGTCAAAGGCATCAGCGACAGCGATCAATCGTCCGAACACGGGAATATCGTCTCCTTTTAATTGATCGGGATATCCCCGGCCGTCCACCCGCTCATGGTGGTGCTTGATGCCGGGTAAGATGGGCAGGAGTTCTTCTGTTAACTGAACCCCTTTTACAATTTCTTCGCCAATCACAGGGTGGAGTTTGATTTGATCAAACTCTTCAATTGTTAATTTCCCTTCTTTTAAAAGCACATTGTCCCGGATTCCTATCTTTCCAATGTCGTGAAGCAGGGCCGATTTGTTGAGTAAGTCGATGTCTTTAGAGGACCAGTTGCATTGTTTGGCAGTTAAAACAGAAAACTCCGCAACACGTTTAGAATGGCCGGCCGTATATGGGTCCCGTGCATCCAATGTACCTGCAACTACTGCGAAAAATTGATCAAGTAGCTGCTGGTTTTTCTGATCTCGCAGATTGATGGCTCCTACCATGTGGTTAAAGCCGGAAAATAAATGGGAAAATTCATCCGTGTATGTATTCACTACGGGTGAAACATGCCCCTCCTCGACTTTTTCAAAACGGGCTACCAGCTCTTTCACAGGTGCTTCGATGCTTTTGAAAATAAGGAGGGCTCCATAGAAAGCTAGAATCGTAATGATGAAAATCAGAGTCCCTGCCCATTTCCAGTAGTCTACTAAAAGCGTGGGGTCTGCAATTGATAAGCGAATCTGTGAAGCTAATGAAAAAAGCAGGATCGGAAACAGGGCAAGAAACAGGGAAGCTGCCAAGATTTTTCTTTTTAAACTGATAAATAGGGTGGACTGATTCGTTGGATCGACTCCGTATGTTTCAACTGTTTTCCGAATAAGGTCCACCTGCAGTGAATGACAAGCTCTAAAGGTTAAGAAAAATTCAATCAATGCATGAAGAATCGCCACTAAAAAGGCGCCGCACCAGGCATAAAAAATATAGGTGTACGGAATGGACAACCACCCTGCATTGATGCTGACAACCGTCAACAAAGTCGACGGAAGAGCCAGCCCCAGAAAGTGAGGGAGCATGATTCGTCTAACCGTTAAAAGTGGGAACCTTTCCGCTTGTTGATAGGCAGTTGAGAGAAGGTCCAGACTGAGTGTTGATACCTTCTTTTTATAGACGATCTTCATCGGACGAATATGCTTCTGATACACCAAAAATTCGCAGCTGAACATCGTGACGATTGAAAGGGAGATGATGCCTCCCATTGTGAGCAGTGCCTTTTCATTGAGGGCAAGGGTTTGAAAAATGAATACAGACCCGACACCAAAGACGGCTATGAAGCTTCCTAGAAGATAATTCTTAATGATTGTACGTTGAAATCGCTGATATACATTCAAGGATGAATCCTCCAATTCCCCTAACATTTAGTAGATTCATTATATAGGAAATTTGGAGTGGGGAACATGATGATTTATTACTTTCTTAGGAAGATCTAGTGGAGGGGCTGCCCGCACCAATTACGGAAAGAACGTCTCCCCCCCAACAGCAATCACAAACTCTATGATAATAGACTCATTTTCACGCTTTTACACAAAATTTACCCTATTTTGACAATATGTAATGTACGCTAAATGTATAGTCATATTTAGAGGAGGCGAAGCAATTTGAAGGTTGTAAACAAAAAGTTCATCAGCATTTTTTCAATTTTAATTATTTTTATGATTGCGTGTGGTCAAGTATCTCCAAGTCAAATGAGTGCAGCGGGAAATGGGACGTGGAGTTCGCCGTTCACTGTTGATCAGGCTTTATCCCATCAAGATGGTTCCACTCAGTCAGTGGAAGGGTATGTGGTCGGGCAGCCAACCTCTACGTCATCCGTTGTCACGAGTAACTTTCCAAACGATTACGCACTTGCCCTGGCGGATTCCCCGTCTGAATCCAATACGGATGAGATGGTTTATGTTCAAATTCCATCTTCCTACCGTTCAAACTTCGGATTGCAAAGTAACCCGGGTCTAATGGGTGGAAAAATCAAAGTGACGGGCAGTTTAACGGCCTATTTCTCTCATCCGGGAGTGAAGTCTACATCAGCATTTGAATCATTGGAAGATGGCGGGACTGATCCGACTGATCCTCCAACCGACCCAACCGATCCACCATCCTATGAAGAATATTACAACTCGGCTGAAGGGAAAACGGGCTCTCCTTTAAAAACAGCACTACATAACATCATTGATGATCATCAAACTCTTTCCTACGGCGATGTATGGGGAGCACTTCGAAATACAGACGAAGATCCGAACAACCCGGGTAACGTAATCCTCCTATACTCAGGCCGTTCCCAATCCAAAACGACAAACGGCGGTGGAGTCAACGACTGGAACAGGGAACACGTCTGGGCGAAATCCCACGGGGACTTTGGAACATCTCAAGGACCAGGGACGGACCTTCATCACTTGAGACCTACAGATGTAACCGTCAATTCTACAAGAAGTAATCTTGACTTTGATAATGGCGGGACTCAGCATGGTGAAGCACCAGGCAACTATTATGATGGGGATTCCTGGGAGCCCCGGGATGAAGTGAAAGGGGACGTCGCCCGTATGATTTTCTACATGGCGGTCCGCTATGAAGGGGACGGCGGGGAACTGGATTTAGAGATCAATAACAACGTGAACAATGGAAGTGCCCCTTATCACGGGAAAATGTCCGTTCTCCTTCAATGGAATGAACAGGATCCTGTGGATGAAAGGGAAATCAGACGCAACGATATCATCTTTGAACAATATCAAGGAAACCGAAATCCATTCATCGACCACCCTGAGTGGGCGGAAATGATCTGGTAAGTTGGATTGAGCCTGGAAGTTTCCGGGTTCTTTTTTTATTGAAAAATGAAGATGGATGGCGGGGAGGGGGGAGGGCACTCACGAAACTTTTTCAAGGACAATAAAGGAATCGGAGAGGGACGCCTCGAAATACATACGTCGAGGTGAAAATGACATGAAACGGTTATTGACGGGTACAAGAATTTATCTTTCCGGTTTTCAGGAGGAAGATGTTACGGCCATAAGGGAATGGAGTCAAAATGAAGAAATTCAGAGATTACTGGATGCTCTTCCCCATAAGCCGAAAGCAGAGGAAGATATTAAAAAATGGATGGGGGATCCAGGAGACAACGCCTATCGTTTTGCTATTCGTTTAAAGGACGATGGCAGGATCATTGGCTTTGTTGAATTGGACGGGATCCTATGGACGCACCGTGTCGGATGGGTCTCCATCTCAATAGGGGACGAACAGTCCTGGGGTAATGGATATGGCAAGGAAGCCATGAAATGTTTGTTGGCGTACGCTTTTCATGAGTTGAATTTATACCGAGTCCAATTAACGGTATTTTCATATAATGAGAGGGCCATGCGCTTATATGAGTCACTCGGATTCAAGAAAGAAGGAAGCTACCGTCAATTTTTACAAAGGGACGGAGATCGATACGACATGATCTTATACGGACTATTAGCGGAAGAATGGAAAGGTAATGTGAAAGAAGGATGATGGTGTCCTTCTTTTTTTTGACGTAGAAGGCATTTATTCCCTCATTCTCCACCTCCTCCGCTCCACATACAACAATCCTCCCATCCAGCCATGAAACAAAAAGCATCCCAGTAACAGAAACAACGATTGTACGTAGGTAAGCTGCATGATGACTAAGGGTGCTATGCTGGTTCCACCTAATAAAATAAAGGAGTACAGGCTGAGTGCCTGGCTTCGGTCATCTCCACTCATATCTCCGATTAAGGTAATGACGGTCGGAATCAACAATGAGATGGCGGAGATAAACAGGACTGAAGAAAGAACGATGAGGAAGGGTTCACTCAAGTGTACATAAATAAAAGCAATCAATACACTCGTAATGGAAATGGTTACTCCAATAAAAAGAGTTTTATAGGCTCCGATTGCTTCAAGAAGGCGACCGGTAAAGAGTGATAAGCTGACACCGATCAATCCGACTGCCCTTAGTAGAAAAAGCAGATTGGAATCACCCGATAAGTACCGGGTCAAGCTGTCATAATAAGCAACAAAAGAGGCGAGGAGTGTGAAAACGATGCCGTAGCAATAAAGGAGTTCCTTTCTCAAAAGGAGTTTATAGATCGTGTTGACCTGGTGTTTGAAGGGAACGGATCGAGTGGACGTAGCGGGCAGAGTTTGTTTTCCCATTAAAAATAAAGAGGCGTACACCACTGCGAAAAAGAAGAATACTATCGTCCAGTTGCTATAGCGGGTGATTCCTTCACTGAGCAATTGGCCGAGGATGCCTGCGAACAGAAAACCGGAATTGATAAAAGCGAGAAGCAGCGTTCTCTTTCTTCCAGAAAACAAATCATACGTATAAGCAAAGGCGACAGGGGCAAAACTCCCCAAACAAAACCCTTGAATTCCCCGGGTGAAGAATAAACTCCAGAAATCACCTGCAATCCCCACCAAGCCTGTTGAAACAGCAGAGGCGAGCATTCCCCAAACGAGAATCTCTTTTTTTCCAACACGATCTGCGCTATTGGCAAAGGTTAGAAGACCACATGCGTAGAAAAAGATAAATGAGCTTCCAGCAATAACGACTTCACTTTGTGCTATGGAGAGGGAGGAAGCGATATTCCCGTAAATGGGAATGAACGTGTAAATATTACAGGCTACCATAATTGCCATCACAACAAGAACAGAAGCGATTCTGATAAAATATTGATTCATGAGCCATCACCTGCCTCTTTTACTGTATGCAGGTGTTCCAAATATTTTCAATAAAGATTGAGACGGGAAAGATTTGTTCCTGTGTACTATAATGAACCTATACAAAAATTCAACCTGCCTCATGGTTACAATAGATTAGTATAAGAAAGGGAGTGAGAAGATGGCTGTACGTTTTATTCTCGGGCGCTCTGGTACGGGGAAGACCCATCGCATATTAGATGAGATGAAGCAGAGCTTATTGGAAGAGCCGAATGGGGATCCCATCATCTATATCGTACCGGATCAGATGTCATTTATATCGGAATACGATCTTGTCAACACACCCGGATTAAATGGGATGATTCGTGGACAAGTGTTCAGTTTCACCCGGCTCGCGTGGAAGATTCTCCAGGAAACCGGCGGAATGAGCCGCTACCATCTATCCGATGTCGGCTTAAATATGATGATCAGGAAGATTATCGACGAAAATAAAGATCGCCTCCATATTTTCTCGAAGGCCGCGGATAAGCCTGGTTTCATTCATCATGTAGAATCCATGTTGACGGAATTCAAGCGTTATTGTATTTCGCCTAAGGATCTCGGGCAACTTGGAGGGGAAGATGAGCGGGATTCTAAGGTGTTGAAGGATAAGCTTCATGACCTTGAACTGATTTATGAGAAATTCGAGGAAAAGCTCCTAGGTAAATACATTGATTCAGAAGACTACTTTCAGCTGTTGGCTGATAATGTGAAAAACTCTGAGCTTCTTAGAGATGCAGAGATTTACATAGACGGCTTTCATAGCTTCACGCCCCAGGAATATCAGATAATCGATCAACTCATCCAGCATAGTAAGACAGTGACGGTCGCACTGACAACCGATCCGGAGCAGCAAATGGGCGCGATGAACGAGTTGAGCCTATATCGGATGACGAATGAAACATTCCATACTCTTCAGGATATAAGCTGTGCTGCGGGGAAGTCCATAGAAGAAGAGGTGTTAGTGAAGCGGATTCGCTATCACAATGACACGATGCTGCACCTCGAACGTCATTTTGAGGAACGGCCAACTGTTCCATGCGAAGAAGCAAAAGGATCCATTGAGTTTCTGGAAGCCTCTAATCGCCGTGCAGAGGTCGAAGGGATAGCAAGGGAAATAAGGAAGCTTGCCCGGGAAAAGGGATATCGCTACAAGGATATAGCGGTGCTGGTTCGAAACAGCCAGGACTACCGTGATAAGGTGGAAACGATTTTTCAAGATTATAGTATTCCATTTTTCCTTGATCAGAAGCGGACAATGTTAAATCACCCATTAATTGAGTTGATCCGCTCGACTCTGGAAATCATGAACACGAACTGGAGATATGAGCCTGTATTCCGGGCGGTGAAAACAGACCTGTTGTTTCCTTATCAAAAAAATCCAACCGATTTGCGGGAAAAAATGGACCGTTTGGAGAACTATGTGTTGGCATACGGGATCAAAGGAGATCGCTGGACGAAGAAAGATCGCTGGAAATATCGTCGCTTCCGTGGTCTTGAGCATGTGGACGCACCACAAACCGACCGTGAAAAGGAACTCGAGCATGAGATCAATGAGCTTCGTTTATTTATTTCTGCTCCTATCATCCGTCTCGGAAAACGATTGAAAAAGCAATCCACTGGACGGGAATTCTGTGAAACTCTCTATCTGTATCTGGAAGAGTTGGACATTCCGGCTAAGCTTGAACGTATGCGTATTGAAGCAGAAGAAAAAGGCGACTTGATTGCGGCAAGAGAGCATGATCAAGCGTGGTCAGCTGTAATGGACTTGCTTGATCAATATGTAGAAATGCTTGGTGATGAGGAAACGACGATGAAGAAATTCTCGTCGATCCTCGATGCAGGTATGGAAACGATGCAGTTCTCGTTAGTTCCCCCTGCCATTGATCAGGTCATTATTGCAGATCTTGAGAAATCAAGGCTCGGTGACATTAAAGCAGCCTTTATCATCGGAGTGAATGATGGGGTTCTTCCAGCGAAAATGAATGAAGACGGAGTCCTGTCAGATGAAGACCGCGAATCGTTGATCAATAGGGGCTTCAAGATAGCACCCAGTAACAGGACGAAGCTGTTGGACGAGGAGTTTGTAGCGTATAAAGCCTTTACGACCCCGAGTGAACGTTTATTTATAAGCTATCCGATTGCCAATGAAGAAGGAAAAGCGTTATTGCCATCCTCTTTCATCAAAAAGCTGAATGAAATGTTCCCGGATGCAAATACGAAGCTTCTTATTAATGAACCATCCGAGCTTTCTGAAGAAGAGCAGCTGCACTATGTTTGCCATCCCAATGTGACGATTTCTCATTTAACGTCGCAATTACAGTTAAAGAAGCGTGAATATCCAATCTATGATTTCTGGTGGGATGTGTATAACTTCTATGCAACGTCAAACGATTGGAAATGGCACTCACAGCATATTTTATCCAGTCTCTTCTACCAGAATCACGCGAAGCAGCTTTCTGAGGATACGAGCAGGGATCTGTATGGTGACCATATTTTAGCGAGTGTATCCCGAATGGAGCTGTTCCATAGTTGTCCGTTTTCTCATTTTGCCAGTCATGGGTTGAAGCTTAGAGAGCGGGATTTCTTTAAACTGGAGGCACCTGATATCGGGGAGATGTTCCATTCCGCTCTTAAATGGATATCAGAAGAAGTGGAGCGTCATGGTCTGACCTGGGCATCCTTATCAAAAGCCCAATGTCTCAAGCTTGCTAAAGAAGCTGTATTGATGCTGGCACCGAAGCTTCAGCACCAGATTCTGTTAAGCTCAAACCGCCATTATTATATCGCTCAGAAGCTTGAGCAAATCATAAGCCGTGCGAGCCTGATTCTAAGTGAGCATGCGAAGGCGAGTGGATTTGTTCCTGTAGGGGTGGAGCTTGGGTTTGGACCTCATGCGACCCTGCCGCCGTTCCAGTTCCAGCTGAGAAATGGGACGAAAATGGAGCTTCAAGGAAGGATCGACCGGGTAGACAAAGCAGAGGATGCAAGTGGAGTTTACCTAAGGATCGTTGATTACAAATCGAGTGCGAGAGATTTGGATATGACGGAAGTGTACTATGGATTAGCGCTTCAAATGCTGACGTATTTAGATATTGTGTTAATGAACTCTAAACAATTTGTCGGGAAGGAAGCAAAGCCTGCAGGCGTGCTCTATTTCCACGTTCATAACCCTATGATCAATAGTAAGAAAATCTTGACGATGGATCAGATTGAAAAGGAAATCTTCAAGAGTTTTAAGATGAAGGGACTCGTTCTGGGAGACTCTGACATCGTTCGGTTAATGGATCAAACGCTAGATACGGGGAACTCAGATATCATCTCTGCCGGGATCAAGAAGGATGGATCATTATCCTCCCGTTCAAAAGCAGCTTCAACGGAAGACTTTCACTATATGCGTCAGCATGTGAGAAAGCTATATGAAGCGTCAGGGAACCGGATTGTGTCAGGTGAGACCGATATTACTCCTTACAAGCTGAAGGACCGTACACCATGTCAGTTCTGTTCGTTCCGTTCCGTTTGTCAATTCGACCAATCACTTGAAGAAAACGAGTACAGAGTGCTTCCAACGGCAAAACCAGAAGATCTATTAAGGAAAGTGAGAGAGGAGGTTGAGTCCAATGAGTAAAGGTACGATACCGGCAAAGCCTGATCATGTTACATGGACGGATGATCAGTGGAAGGCGATTTGGGCAAAAGGTCAGGACATACTCGTAGCAGCTGCTGCAGGATCAGGGAAGACTGCAGTTCTTGTAGAGAGGATCATTCAGAAAATCCTCTCTGAAGAAGACAGAATGGATGTAGATGAACTATTGGTAGTAACCTTTACGAATGCATCTGCCGCAGAGATGAGGCATCGGATCGGGCAGGCATTGGAAAAGGCGATTGATGAGGATCCTCATTCCCATCATTTAAGAAAGCAGCTGAGCTTACTGAACCGAGCTTCCATTTCGACTCTTCACTCTTTTTGCCTTGAAGTGATTCGTAAATATTATTATCTAATCGACATTGACCCGGGTTTTCGGATTGCCGATGAAACAGAAGGGGATCTGCTGCGTGATGAAGTGCTTGATGAGCTGTTTGAAGAGGAATACGGAAAAAAACATAATCATGATTTCTTTACACTGGTAGATACATTTACCAATGATAGAAGTGACGGGGCTCTTCAGGATATGATCCGTAAACTGTATGACTTTTCACGTTCCCATCCGAACCCGGACGATTGGCTGAGAGGGTTGGAAGAGATGTATGACATCCAAGAAGGTGTAGAGATCGATCACCTTCCTTTCATTCAGCCGCTCCTTACCGATATTCGCTTACAGCTTCATGGGGCGAAAAGCTTGTTTCAGCGTGCATTGGATCTGTCTCGGGTTCCTGGAGGTCCGGGCCCAAGAGCTGAAAACTTTCTAAGTGATATAGAGATTGTCGAGAGCCTTGAAGAAAGCCTGCACATATCATGGAATGCTTTGTATGAAACGATTCAAACCTTACCTTTTATAAAGTTAAAAGCTTGTCGAGGGGATGACTATAACAAGGATATCGTTGATGAAGCGAAAAAGCTTCGGGATCAAGGGAAGAAAACGTTAGAAAAACTGCAGGAAGATTTTTTCTCTAGAAGACCGGAATCATTCATTGAGGATATGAAGAAGATGAGAGCAGTGATTCACACCCTGGCAGAAGTGGTGGTGGAATTCGGCAAGCGTTTCAGACAAGTGAAAGAAGAAAAGGGACTCGTTGACTTTGCGGATTTAGAGCATTTTTGTCTCGATATTTTAAGATCTCCTGCTTCAGATGCTTTACTTCCTTCAGAAGCTGCAAAGCAATATAAAAAGAAATTCAAAGAAGTACTGGTCGATGAATATCAGGATACGAATATGGTTCAGGAATCGATTCTTCTTCTCATTACTGAAGAACGTGAAGAAGTAGGGAACCGTTTTATGGTAGGAGATGTAAAGCAATCCATCTATCGCTTCCGATTGGCAGAACCGAATTTGTTTTTAGGAAAGTATACCCGCTTTCTTCCTGTAAGCGGAGAAGCAGGATGGAAGATCGATCTATCTCAAAACTTCAGAAGCCGGAAAGAGGTATTGGAGGGAACCAACTTTTTATTCAAGCAAATAATGGGGTCCTCGGTTGGTGAGATGGAATATAACCGTGAAGCGGAGCTTGTGAAGGGGGCTCCTTACCCGGAGGAGAAAGAGTACCCGATCGAAGTAGCGATCATCAATCAGGAATCAGAGGAAGCTAGTTGGGATGAAGAGGAGTTGTCCATTTTTGATGAGGGTGATATTGAGAAATCCGTACTTGAAGCCCGCTACATGGCGAGTAAAGTGAAGGCCATGATTGAAGAGCGTACACCGATCTATGATGCCAAAACGAAGACCGAGCGCCCGATTCAGTACAAGGATATTGTGATATTGCTTCGTTCCATGCCTTGGGCGGCAGAAATTATGGAAGAATTCAAACGGCAAGGAATTCCGATTTATGCAAATCTGTCTACTGGTTATTTTGAAGCAACCGAGATCGCGATTATGCTTTCACTGCTGAAAGTGATTGACAATCCGTATCAGGATATCCCCCTGGCATCGGTTCTTCGTTCACCGGTTGTGGGGCTGGACGAGCAGGGTCTTGCAAGCATTAGGATTCATTCGAGAGCGGGAACGTATTACGAAGCCTTGAAGAAATTTGCAAGTGAAAAACCAAGTAACGCACGTGAAGAAGAAACGTTTGAAAAGGTTAAAGTGTTTCTTTATCACCTTCAAAACTGGCGAACGAAGGCTAGACAAGGATCGGTTACGGAGCTGATTTGGCAATTGTACCGGGACACCCGATTCTATGATTATGTCGGAGGAATGGCCGGGGGGAAACAGCGTCAGGCAAACCTTCGGGCACTATACGACCGTGCCCGCCAATACGAATCAACGTCCTTCAGAGGATTATTCCGCTTCCTTCGTTTCATTGATCGGATGAGGGAAAGAGGTGATGACCTCGGGGTAGCGAGAGCTCTCAGTGAACAGGAGGATGTGGTCCGCTTAATGACGATTCACTCCAGTAAAGGCCTTGAGTTCCCGGTTGTATTTGTCGCTGGTACGTCGAAGCAATTCAATCTCATGGATTTGAACGCGTCCTATCTATTAGATAAAGATCTGGGTTTTGCTACAAAGTATACAGACCCAGGGAAGCGAATCAGTTATCCATCCCTTCCCCAGCTGGCATTTAAGAGGAAGAAGCGCATGGAGTCCATCTCAGAGGAAATGCGGGTGCTCTATGTGGCGTTAACCCGTGCAAAAGAGAAACTATTCTTAGTGGGAACCGTGAAAAGCTTAGAGAAGTCCCTTAAGAAATGGCGGGGTGCTTTAGGTCAGACAGAATGGTTGTTATCTGACTATGACCGGGCAGGGGCCAGTTCTTATCTTGATTGGATAGGTCCGTCCCTCATGCGACACCCCAGTTGTGGAGAGCTTAGTGAAGATGCGGACTTAGGAGGAAGTGGGATCGATGAAGAGATTCTAAAGCATCCGTCTTGCTTTCATATCACGACGATTCATAAGACTGAGCTGGGTGCAGAAGAAGATGAGTCATTGAGTGAAGAAGACAATTGGAAAGAACAAGTGAAGACCGGTGGAGAAGTGGATATAGAGTCCATTCATAAAGAAGAGGTATTGCACCGATTGTCGTGGAAGTATCCACATCTGAGTGCCACAAACCTTCGCTCTAAGCAATCGGTTTCTGAGCTGAAGCGAATGGTGGAAATAAGGGATGAAGCCTCCAGTATCGATATTTTGCGGCGCCATCAGAAGCCTGTGTACAATCGTCCGCAATTCATGCAGTCTAAAGAGCTGTCTCCTGCTGAAAGAGGAACAGCCATGCACACAGTCATGCAGCATATTTCTCTTGGGGATGGTGTACCTTCAGAAGAAGATGTAAAAGAGTTGCTATCGACGTTAGTTCATAAAGAAATCCTGACGGAAGAACAGGAAAGAGCAATCTCGTTAGACAACATCGTTGGATTCTTCCAAAGCGACCTTGGGATACGTTTGGTTCAGGCAGCGAATATCCAACGGGAAATCCCATTCAGCATGAGTGTCCCTCTGAGTGAAATATCGGAATCAGGAGAGGGTTCCCCGGAAGAAACAATTCTCGTTCAAGGGGTCATTGACTGTGTATTCCGGGATGAATCGGGAATTGTGATGTTGGATTACAAAACGGATGGCATCCATGATCGATATAAGGATGGTTTTAGAGAAGCAAGACCGATACTGGAAGAGCGTTATAGAGTGCAAATTGAATTATATACCCGTGCATTGGAATCGATTTGGAAAGAAACGGTGTCAGAAAAGTATCTTTACTTTTTTGATGGAGGGCATGTGTTGGAACTATAAAGAAGAACCACTTTGAAGCACTTGTCTTCAAAGTGGTTTTTTAAAATGATAAAAATAGGGAATATCTATACTAAGTACATACAGGAAGGGCATGAGATGAGTAAAAAAACGATTGGTACATGTGAATTATGCTCTCGTCAGAATGTAGAAACCACGATCCATCATCTGACACCTAAAGAGGTGGGGGGAACCTTCCTTCCCACAGCACAACTTTGTATACCGTGTCATAAACAAATTCACTCCCTTTATACAAATGATGAATTGGGAGTAAGATTGAACACCATCGAAAACTTGAGGGGGGATGAAAAGATCCATAAGTTCATTAAGTGGATCCGAAAGCAGCCCTCCACTAAATTGGTGAAGACAAAGAAGAGTATAGAACGTCGAAAGAAACGATAATGAATCAAAAAAAACAAAAAGCCACATAAGGGCTTTTTGTTTTTTAATTATTTCCAGTGATTGGTTGATCCACGACATTGCAATCAAATGTGGTACTTACGCTGAAGACATTATAACTTAACTGAAATGGTCCAGTATTAAAGCCGCCGGCACCACCGAAAGTCTTGGAAGCTGACTTAGGTGAAATAATGGCCGTATCTCCAAACTGAACATTTCCTCCACCAACGTTAAGAATAGCGACAGGACCTACTAAAGCGGGCATAATCAACATCCTCTTTTTATTTGTCTATAATGTTAGCCTATGTGAACTTATGGGGAAGGTTCTTCGTTCATCCGTGTACAGAAAAAAACACCACGAATCAATTTGGTTCATCGATCGTTTCAAATGTTTGGGGAGTGTCATCTTCCTTATTTTCCAATTGCCGGATATTTTTCACCCTTGCTTCCATATACACATTGCAGGTATTCCCTACATGAATAATGGAAGAGGAAGAGGTCGCTCGAATATACATGTTGTCGACCTTGATGGGGCAAAGATTGAGGCGGCTTACCCGAATGTCGGGATTGATAGCAGGAAGGTCGATCGGATTTTGGAAAACGTCTGAATCGAAGCTTCCCTCACTCGTCAGAAAGAATTCTTTTTCACGTTGCACCGCATAAGCCATTGAGCGAGCGCAAATATTTTGAGAATCACCAATTTGATAAACCGAACTAAAGGCCAGAGTGATACCATCAAGCTTGTTTACGAAGGAATATCGTTTCATCAATAAATCATCCTTTAGGGGTAAGAGGGACAAATGGACCGATGATCAGGGACTCAGGGGGGGTGTCGAATGCAGAGGCCAATTGAATGATATCTGCATCTCCAACAAGCACGAGGGAAGAACTCGCCACCCCTGCAATTTCAATATTTCCAACCGATAGTTCACGATTGATGACCTGGAGGTTCATTGTTCTTCATTCCTTCCATATTATTTGGGATTTGTGACATAAAGGAGAAAAGGGCCGTTTCAATATCCTTTTTGATTTTGCTGATGATTTTCCGTTCCCATTCACCTTCTTGTTGTTTTGAGTCAATATAGGGGATGTTCTGTAAATAGAAATCGATTCTTTGTGGCATCTGGTTTAAGAGATCCTGCTGAATCATCTCGTAATAAGATGGATCCAGAGACCGCTGAAATTGCATTTCATTATCCTGAATAAGACTTGGTAATTCTGAATCGATATACGCCTTGATTTCTGCAGTGATTCTTTCTTTATAGGGCTTGATGTCCTTTATTGATTTGACATCGACATTTTGGTCGACGGCCAGATCCTCTATCGTTTCTTTTAAGTTATTTGGGTTCAATCCAATATTCAGGGTGCCATCAAGAGATTCCACTTTAAGCTGATCAAATTTGTATTCGATTCTTTCAACATTGATTTTAGGTGCATCCCTTAGAGTTATTACTTCTTGTGACAGCTCATTTACTTTATTTTCCAACGCGACAATTTTCGTGTTCAACATCTCGATATACTGATAGAGTTGTTGGGGGGTCATATAGTAATTGTTCATACTGCCACCTCTTTCTTTTGTCGCGATTTAGTTTACCTTGGCGATTGCAGTGGAACGAGGGGAGTTATAGAAGGAGGCGGTTTCCCATTTCCGTTTTTTTCCGCCTCTGGAGCAGGCTCCGTGTAGCCCCCTGTATTATATAAGAAGTCATTTGTTGTGATTTGACCGCATGTTCCGATCTGAAAGATGGAGGAATTGGACATTCCCCCGATTTTAATAAATTGAATCTGTATGGATTGTTGAACATAATAATTCGTCATTCGGCATCACACTCATAGGTTAAAGTTTATTCCTTGGTCCATTCCATCATCGTCCACGGTATAGGTCAAGGAGCTTTCATTGTAGACTGAAATCCCCTTTCCAGTTATGAACGAACCTGCCCCTGCGAAAGTCTTGGCTGTGGAAATCGGACTAATGTTAAATACATCTCCTATATGGAAGACGGCACTTGAACCGACGCTAACGACTTGAGCAATTCCTACGATTGCGGGCATATCAACTCACACCTTTAAGACAAAGTTAATTATTGTTATTCTATGTGAGAGAAATGAATAGGTGATAATCGCCTAATTTCATATTTAGAGTTAAAATGAAACAGAGAATACTTTATCGGAGGAACTGTACATGAACACGTTATCGCCAACTGAGCATTCAGAACGTATTGTAAGCCTTGATGTGATCCGGGGTTTTTCATTGCTCGGGATCTTTATCATCAACATGATTTCCTTTCATTCCCCATTTCTGTATCTTGATCCGTATTCCTGGTGGAAAACACCTGAAGATGTCGCCTTGTATCCATGGATCGATGTATTGGTCCAAGCAAGCTTCTATCCTCTATTTGCCATGATGTTTGGATATGGTTTGGGCATTCAGCAGCAAAGAGCCACTGCTAAAGGAACGTCTTTCTATCTATTTGGAGTCAGAAGGCTTCTTATCTTATTAGTGATTGGCTCCATTCATGCTTTCCTTATTTGGTCGGGAGATATCTTAATTAACTATGCCGCATTCGGGCTGCTGCTGCTCGTATTTATGAGGCTGTCTGGAAAGGGATTATTGTGGTTAGGGGGATTATTATTTCTGCTGCCTCAATTATTTTTCAGTATACTGCTGGTATTAATGACATTCGCAGATCCGACTGGCGTAACGCAGTTCACTGATATCCAGTCGCTGCAAAATTCTGTTGCGGCTTATGCATCCGGAAGTTTCAGCAGTATTATGGAGCAGCGTTTTCAGGACTGGTATGCGGTGAATTCACCAGGCAACCTCATATTCTTATTACTTTCTATCTTACCAATGATGATGATTGGGGCAGGGGCTAGTAAACTGCAACTCTTGGAAAAGGTAAGAGATTATAAGAAGACATGGATTATAATAGGAAGCTGTACTTTGGCGATTGGGATTTTCATTAAAACAATGCCATTATTCATCCAGTCCAATTTTGCATATGCATACATTCAAGACTTTTTGGGAGGTCCGTTCTTATCAGTATCTTATGCAATAATCCTTTCATTATTATTGTTGAATGAAAAAATCATGAAAGGGAGCAAGCCTTTAGCCTCAGTAGGGAAAATGTCCTTGACGAACTACCTTCTGCAATCGATCGTCGGCACACTGATATTCTATTCGTATGGATTTGGACTCTATGGAGAAGTGACGTTAACGACGGGGACTATGCTGGCAGTTGGGATTTATGTCATTCAAGTCATCCTATCAGAGATTTGGTTATCTAAGTTTAAATACGGTCCTGTTGAGAAGCTGTGGCGTGTATTAAGCTATGGAAGAAGCACTGTGGTGAAAAAAGGAGAGTTATAGTTTATCAATCAAACGAAGGGGATGTGTAAGGGATGAAATTTGTTAGCTATCAGGTTGGAGATAGACAGACGTATGGTGTCGAACGAGATGCCAGAATTATAGAGTTAGCAGGTTTGCACGGCTTGCCTCAGGATTTACTTGGTGGGATAGAACAGGGGGAAGGCTTTTTTCAAAAGGTGAAAAATGTTCTTCAGGACGATTCGGTTGAACCCCCCACTTATTCGCATGATGAGATAAAGTGGCTTTCACCTCTTCCAAAAGTGAAGAGGAATATTATGTGTGTGGGTAAAAATTATCGTGATCATGCCATCGAAATGGGCAGCGAACAGGATATCCCGAAAGACATCATGATCTTCACTAAAGCCACCAATACCGTAATCGGTCATGGTGAAACGGTGCTGCACCATGGTGAAGTGACCGAGGAGCTTGATTATGAAGGAGAGCTTGCTGTCGTGATTGGCAAGAGAGGGAAAGGGGTTTCCCCGGAAGACGCCTTGGATTACGTATTTGGATACACGATACTCAATGATATAACTGCCAGGGATCTGCAGAAGAAGCATGGCCAATTTTTTATCGGTAAGAGCCTTGATACAACATGTCCGATCGGTCCGTATCTTGTCACGAGGGATGATATAGCCGACCCGCAGAATCTGGAAATCAAGACGAGGGTAAATGGTGAAACCCGTCAGTCTTCGAACACAAGTGAAATGATATTCAACATTCCCACCATCATTTCTACATTATCAAAGGGTATGACTCTTGAGCCTGGTGATATCATTGCTACCGGGACCCCTGCTGGAGTTGGAAAAGGCTTCAAGCCCCCGCTTTTCCTGAAGAAGGGTGACAGAGTGGAAATCGAAATTGAATCTCTCGGAATTTTGACAAATCAGTTACAGGCCTAGTTAAAATTTCTGTTGGAGTTAAGACTATGGTAATATTATGAACGTAAACTATCTACATGTAGGAGGTTCATTATGTTTGATAATACACATGCCCATATTACAACTTGGGTGATTGCGATTATTCTTTTCTTTGTAGCGGTTGGCTTACATAATGCAGGAAAGAAAAAAGGCATGAAAGTTGTACATATGATCTTAAGGTTATTCTACCTGCTCATCATTTTAACGGGTGCCCTATTATTCTGGAAGCATCAAGGGATTAATCCTGCCCTATATGGCATTAAAGGATTGGTTGGGATCTGGGTCATCGGGATGTTCGAGATGGTCTTGGTTCGCATGAATAAAGGCAAGAGTACGAAGGTGTTCTGGATTCAATTGCTCATCGCTTTAATCATTGTTCTTTATTTGGGATTACGTTTGCCTCTGGGCTTTAATTTCCTTGGATAGAGAGTAATAGAAAAAAAAGCAAATGTATGTCGGATAACCGACAGGCATTTGCTTTTTTCTATTTAGGTTCATGAATGGATTAAATATTAAAACTTTCAATCACAATTCGTCTCCCCGTACTTAATGTGAATTCAAAGCGGTCCCGCTTCTTTTTGTAATAGGTGAAGTGGTGCTGGACAGCACATACTTCTACACCGTTATCGAAGGTGATGAAGTTAACTCCTTCTTTAATCTTTTGATTTCCAAGGAAAACCAGGTGGTTATGGCAAAAGATACTATCATAAATAGAATAACCCAGATTGTTTAAGGCCGTTGTAAACTGATGAAAAGCATCATCAGAAATCTCTTCCAATAAATTCTCCAACGAATACAATATATTCTTCTTTATTTGAATTCGATCGCCATTCTCGATTCTTAATCGTTCATACGGTGTGACAATGATTCCATCTTCCAACAAAATACCTGCAAGCCAGTCGCCATCTCTATATACTTTCAATTCATGATTGAGGTAAAATTCGAGCTCAGACTCTTCCTCGGCATCAATTTCGAAAAAGTACCATGTATCATCTTCGAAAAGAGCAGTGCCTTCGGAATAGGACCTTTTTTGGGATCTTAAAATGTTTGATCGGAATGTGTTGCTCAAGTGAATATCCCTCCTTAACTACATTTCTTGTCATAATTATCATATTTCATTCATGTGAAAATTGATTGAGACAATTAACCATTTCCTGCCCGGAGCATAGAATAATTTATGTGTCCGTGAGCCCAGTTTGTTTGATTAGAAAGTGAGGATGATCACCATGTGCGGAATTACAGGTTGGATTCATTATAAACGAGATTTGTCTGATCAAAAAGAAGTAGTGGAAAAAATGGCAGAAACCCTTTCTAAAAGAGGGCCAGATGAAACGAATGTATGGATTGATCACCATGTTGCGTTTGGTCATAAACGATTGATAGTAGTAGATCCTGCAGGAGGAAGGCAGCCTATGAGCATTCAGCATAACGGGCGCCTTTTCACCATCTGCTACAATGGAGAACTTTACAATACAGAAGATTTGAGAAAAGTACTTATTTCAAAGGGTTATACCTTCAGAGGACATTCTGATACGGAGGTCCTGTTAACGTCTTATATAGAGTGGCGTGAAGATTGTGTCCATCACCTAAATGGGATTTTTGCCTTTGCTGTATGGGACAGTGAAAAGGAGCATGTATTTATAGGCAGGGACCGAATGGGCGTAAAGCCTTTATTTTATTTTGAAAAGGAAGAAGGAATCCTCTTCGGTTCCGAACTCAAAGCGTTACTGTCCCACCCTGATGTTTTACCCCAGGTGGATCATCAGGGATTGGCGGAAGTATTGGGACTGGGACCATCCCGTACGCCTGGTAATGGAGTGTTTAAAGGAGTGAAAGAGCTCCGTCCTGCTCATGCTTTGATATTCTCCAAAGATGGCTTGAAAATATGGAGATACTGGAATGTGAAGAGCGAGGAGCATACAGACTCTTTTAGTGAAACAGTGTCAAAGGTGCGCTTCCTTTTGACTGATGCCATCGAGAGGCAGCTAGTTTCCGATGTGCCGCTTTGTACGTTCTTATCAGGCGGACTCGATTCCAGTGCGATTACAGCGGTGGCTGCGAACAGCTATAAAAAAGAAGGAAAAGGGAAACTCCACACCTATTCCATTGATTATGAAGAAAACGAACAATACTTTAAAGCGAATGATTTTCAGCCTAATTCCGATGCGCCATGGATAGAAAAGATGACTTCGGAATTCGATACTGAGCACCATCGCTGTGTCATCAGCCAGCAGCAATTGAAGGACTATTTGACAGAAGCAGTTCATGTAAGAGACTTACCGGGAATGGCGGACGTTGATTCATCCCTACTATGGTTCTGTCGCGAAATTAAACAGGACTTCACAGTGGGGTTATCGGGAGAATGTGCGGATGAAATATTCGGGGGTTACCCTTGGTTTCACCGACCTGAAGATTTCGATCGCAGAGGATTTCCTTGGATGCGATCCACGGCTGAGCGTCAAGGCCTTCTGAAAGAAGAATGGAGTAAGAAATTAAACCTGGAAGAATATGTGCTGGAGCAATATGATCGCACAGTGGCAGAAACCCCATTATTAGAAGGGGAAAGTGAAGTTGAATCGAAAAGAAGGCAATTATTCTATCTGAATTTACTTTGGTTCATGACGACATTGTTAGATCGTAAAGATCGGATGAGTATGGGTGCAAGCTTGGAGGTCCGTGTGCCATTTGCTGATCATAGACTCGTAGAATACGTCTGGAATATTCCATGGGAGATGAAAATGCACGATGGAAGAGAAAAAGGCATTCTTCGAAAGGCTCTTGAAGGAGTATTGCCTGACGAAGTCCTTTATCGTAAAAAAAGTCCGTATCCCAAGACCCACCACCCCGAGTACACGAAGCTTGTCAGTGAATGGTTGAAAGAAATACTCGAAGACAAATCAAGTGTTCTTTATGAATTATTCGATGAAGAAAAATTGAAAGAAATCGTTTCAACAGGCGGATCGGCCTTTCAGGTACCGTGGTACGGCCAACTCATGACCGGCCCCCAGCTACTTGCCCACCTGGCCCAGATTCATGTTTGGTTTAAGGATTATAATGTAGAGATTGTGGAATAGTAGGCGTACGAAAAAGGTGAGCTCCTTATATGAAAGGAGCTCACCTTTTTGTTGTGATCTTCCGTCGGTAATCTATCCTGGTAATTACGAAGAATTAAGAGACAGGTACAAACATAGATTTAAAGTAATAATGAAGAGAAAGGGAGGCATAGTAGAAGGAAAGGAACCTTTTGCATGCCTCTTTTCTATTGGTAAAAGGTCCAAATCCTAACATGAGAGTTGAAAAACTGAAAGCCTATTTTGGGTGTTCATTTTATGGGAGACAAGCCCCTTATTAATGATGAAAAAATTAAATCTGAAAAAATAGTGTTTAAACTTTGTTTCTACTGGGAAAGAGTTGTATAATCATATGTATAACTATTGTATAATGATTGTACAAATAAAAATACATTGGAGGCTATAACAATGGCCAAGAAAATGATCGTCATAGGCGCTGGTCCAGGTGGCTTAGCAGCGGCAATGCTGCTGGCCGGCAAGGGATATGATGTGGAAGTATATGAGAAGCAAACATTTGTTGGCGGACGGAACGGTGCTGTCACCATGGACGGGTATACGTTCGATATTGGCCCCACGTTCTTGAGTATGCCGGAAATTGCTGAGGAATTATTCGAGGCGGCAGGAAGGAATCTTCATGACTATGTGGATTTACAAGAGCTCTCCATGATGTACGAACTTATATTTAAAGATAAAAGGGTCCAGATGTTCAAAGACCCGGAGTTGCTTTCTGAAGAAATCGAGCGTCATTATCCAGGGAATGCAGAAGGATATACACGTTTTATGAATGATACACGTAAAAAAATGGAACGGTTAAAACCAATTCTTCAAAGTCCGATGGATCGATATTATCAATATATCAGCTGGAAGGTATTGAGAGCCCTTCCCCAATTATCATTGGGAAAATCACTTTATAGTGTGTTAAGTGATTATTTCACCGATCATGAATTGCGGTTAGCCTTTACCTTTCAATCGAAATATTTAGGAATGTCACCATGGGAGTGTCCGGGAGCATTCTCGATTCTGTCCTTCATGGAGCATGAATATGGCATATTTCACCCGATCGGCGGGGTAAATCAGCTATCGAAAGCCATGGCCAAAGTAGTGACGGAGCATGGTGGTTCCATCCATTTGGGTCGCGGGGTCAAAAAATTGTGGATTGAGGATCGAAATGTGGTGAAGGGAATCATTACAGAAGATGGAGAGCAGGTTTCCGCAGATGAAGTCATCATTAATGGAGATTTCGCTCATGTGATGAGTAACCTTGTGGAAGATGGGGTTCTCAAGAAATACAGTAAAGAAAAACTGAAGAAGAAGAAGTATTCCTGCTCGACCTTCATGATCTATCTTGGAATCGATAAACAATTTGACCTTCCTCATCACAGCATCCTGTTTGCAGAGGACTATAAGAAAAATGTGGAGGAAATAACGGAGTCGTTTACACTTCCCGAAGATCCCTCCATTTATATTCAGAATGCTTCTGTGACAGATAAGACGCTTGCTCCTCCAGGACATTCCACTTTATATATCCTTGCTCCCGTTCCGAATAATGTAAGCGGGATCGATTGGACAGAGAATGAACAAATGTTCCGTAATCTCGTTCTGGATGCAGTTGAAAGCAAAACGAACTTAAAGAACATTCGGGAACATATCCAGGTTGAAAAAATCATCTCGCCTCATCATTGGGAGGTAGACTTCAATATTTATCAAGGTGCGACCTTTAATCTCGGTCACCAATTAACTCAAATGATGGCACTCAGACCTCATAATAAATTTGAAGAGCTTGAAAACTGCTGGCTGGTCGGGGGAGGAACCCATCCGGGAAGCGGGTTGCCTACAATATTAGAATCAGCACGGATTACAACGAATATGCTACTGAACGAAGATCCGTCCTATTCCTTCACTAAAGACCAAACAATGGGGGAAGCATTATGAAAACGGCGGTTGTTGGATCTGGTATCGGTGGGTTGATATCGGGACTGTTACTTTCAAAAGATGGTCATGAAGTTACCGTTTATGAAAAGGAGTCAACCATTGGTGGGCGGCTTGCCTTTGTTCAAGAAGGTGAATACAAAATTGATAAAGGACCGACCATCGTGCTCCTGCCTGAAATGCTGCTTTCTATTCTCTCAGAAGCAGGAATAAATACAGACGAAATTGAATTCGTCCGTTGTGATCCTTTGTATAATGTTCATTTTGCAGACGGTCAAACGTATAAAAAATATGCTGATATGGATAAGCAATACGAAGAAATCAAGCAGCAGTTTCCTGGGGATGAAGATGGGTTTCTGAAATTCATGGAAGATATGGATGAACGATTTAAGATCGGTAAGCCTCAATTTCTTGAATCATCATTTTTAAAAACAAAAGACTATCTGAACCGGGAAACGATTGCCTCACTGATTAAGTTAAAAGCATATCGAAATGTGATGGGGAATTTAAGGCATTATTTTAAACATGAAAAACTCCAAACCGCTTACGGGCTTCAGACCTTATATATTGGCGGGAATCCCTATACGACTCCTGCGATTTATAGTTTAGTATCTTATAGCGAGCATAAACATGGGATCTACTATATAAAAGGTGGTTATGCCAGTCTTTTGGATCATGTGCAGCTGGCATGTGAACGGAATGGTGTAAACATCAAGACATCTTCACCTGTCACAGAAATCGAGACTACAGGGGATAAAGCGACTCACATCGTCCTCGGAAATCGTAGAGAAGAAATAGATGCAGTGATCATCAATGGTGATTTTCCTACGGCAACCAAACTAGTAAAGAAGAATGAGGCTAAACCTTACAAACCTTCATCTGGTTGCGTGCTAATGTATATGGGTGTGGATGGGAAGTTTGATGAAAAGGAAATGCACCAATTTTATTTAAATGAATATTTCTCTGACAATATGGAGGATATTTTCAAAAATAAGAGAATTCCTAAGGAACCTTCATTTTACGTATTTAATCCGTCTAAGGTTGATTCATCCTTAGCACCTGAAGGGGACAGTGTCCTATACGTCCTAATCCCTGTTCCGGTTTCCGAGAAATTGGACTGGAAGGAAGCTTCAGAATTTCTTTCCACTTACGTATTGGATACAATGGAGAAAAGGGGCTTCGAAGAGTTAAGAAACCGAATTAAGTGGATGAAAGTCAGGACACCAGAAGAGGCAAAACAAGAGGGGTTATATTCAGGGGGAAGCTTCGGTATTGCACCCAGTTTAGGTCAATCAGGCCCGTTTAGGCCACAGGTACAACCGTTTGCAGAAAAGAATATCTTTGCTGTGGGAGCATCCATCCATCCTGGTGGGGGAGTACCGATCGTCATGCAGGGGGCAAAACTCGTAGCTGAAACCTTCAAAGAACATTATAAAACGGAGTTGGAAAGGAAGGATGTGACCTTACATGAACAAGATCTTGGAAGCATACGATCATTGTGAGAATATCATTAAACTTCACTCAAAGACATTTTACAGAGCATTCTCCCTGTTACCAAAGGACCAAAAGAAAGCTGTATGGGCAGTATACGCATTCTGTCGCAGAGTGGATGATATCGTAGACGAGGGGACGAAACCTTCTGAGCAATTACTGCAATTCGAAATGGAATTCGAATCGTTTTTAACAGGTTCTTTTAATGAAGAAGACCTTATATGGGTAGCCTTGGACGATGTATTTAATCATTTCAATATGGACATCGGAGCTTTTCGGGATATGATTAAAGGGCAACGAATGGATTTGAACGGGAGAATTTATGTGACGATGGATGATGTACTGGACTATTCTTATCACGTTGCGAGTACTGTAGGGTTAATGCTTCTTCCTATTCTTGCTCCCGGGAAAGAACATCAATTAAGGGAAGATGGTATCTACTTAGGTTATGCCATGCAGCTTACCAATATATTAAGAGATATCGGCGAAGACCTGGAAAGAGGGAGACTATATATCCCGCAGGATTTATTAGTTAAATATGAATATACCGTAGCAGAATTCATGGATCATAGAAATAATGCTGCATTCCAGTCCATATGGGAAGAAATGGCCAGGATTGCAGAAGACTATTATGAGAAAGCTTTCCGTACAATGAATCTTTATCCTTTGTATTCAAGGACTCCGGTAAAGGGTGCGGCATTATTATATCAAGCCATCCTGGGTGAGGTAAGAAGTAATCACTATAATGTTTTTTCCAAGAAACATTTCGTATCAAATGATATAAAAGAAAGAATCATTTCAACCATTTCGTAAATAAGCCCGTATGGAAGCTTTAGTTGAAAGCTTTCCATATGAGCTTATTTTTGTTGAAGGCAGAAAAAAGAGCCGCTCTTGGCAGCTCCCAATCTGATTATATTGTGTTTCGCTGATTCATGGTTTCACTCACTTCACCTGTACCAATCGAATTTAATCGATCAACTAAATCAGATCCAAAAGGAGAAGAGGAAGAAACATTTGATTCTAATACAGTATCCTTTAATTCATAAGCATTCGACCCATGCTCTGTAAAGTCCAGTCCTGAAAGTTCTTCTTCACGTGAGACGCGAATACTTGCCACTCTCGTTACGATGAACAGGAACCCACCGACAGTGACGGAGGTCCAGGCAATAACGGCTAACACGCCCAGGGCTTGGGTGGCTACTAAAGAAACGCCCCCGCCATAGAACAAACCGTTCGAAACATCAAACAATCCAACAGCTACCGTACCCCAGACCCCGCAAATTCCATGTACTGCAATGGCACCCACAGGATCATCGACTTTAAGTTTAGAGTCAATTACGGTTACGGCTTCGACAAGGATCACTCCTGCAATAAGTCCGATAATGAGTGAGCCCGCGAGAGATACATTGGCACAGCCGGCGGTGATACCGACAAGTCCGCCCAAAGCTCCGTTTAACGTCAGGGAAGGATCGATTCGTTTAAATCTTACTAGTGTATAGAAAGCTGATGATAGAATGGCAGCAGATGCTGAGAATAAAGTTGTTGTAATGACGTGAGGTACAAGCGTGGGATCAGCGGCCAAGCTGCTGCCTCCATTGAATCCAAACCAGCCGAACCAAAGGATGAATACCCCAAGGGCACCGATCGGGATATTATGACCAGGAATGACATTCACTTTACCTTTATTGTATTTGCCGATACGTGCTCCAAGGAAGAGTACCGTAATGAAGGCTCCGACAGCACCTGTTAAATGAACGACAGTAGATCCGGCGAAATCAACGAATCCAAGCTCAGAAAGCCATCCGCCTCCCCAAATCCAATGTCCGACAATCGGATAAATGATTCCAGTCATTGCAATGGTTAACATAATATAACTTTTAAGCTTCATTCGTTCAGCTACAGCACCTGAAATGATCGTTGCACAAGTGGCGGCGAACACGGATTGGAATAGGAAGAAGCCGATATCTTCACGCCCTGAAAGGAAAAAGCTATCGGTACCGATGATGCCACCTGACGTTCCTCCAAACATAAAACCAAACCCAACAATGAAAAACAGAACAGAAGCGATGGCAACAGTTAAGAAGTTTTTCATCAGGATATTAAGAGAGTTCTTGGCCCGGGTAAATCCGGTCTCGACCATGGCGAATCCAGCGTGCATGAAAAACACAAGGACTGCAGCGATCATGACCCATAGGGAGTCAACGGATGCCTGAACAGATTCTGCGGTAGGGGCAGCAGCGAAAGCAGTAGTGCTCACAAACAGTGACAGAAGCAACAGAACAGAAATTTTTTTAATCAATGGTATCCCTCCAAAATTGGTTTGGTAAAGCGGCTTAGTGATTGAGTTAAGAATGAAGTGATCTATAAAACGGCTTTTTTTCCTCGTTCACCAGTGCGGATGCGAATGACATCTTCGACCGGATAGATGAAAATCTTTCCGTCTCCTACGGTATCGGTACTGCAGTGCTCAACAATGAGGTCAATGATGTCTTCAACCTGACCATCGTCGACGATCATTTCCACTTTTACACGGGGGACTAACTGCAGTTCGAATTTATTCCCTCTGAAAATCCCTTGCTTTCCTTTCTGTTTTCCACAGCCAGCTGCTTCTGATACGGTTAGCCCGCTGAATCCACGAAGGCATAACGCTTCTCGCAGTGACAAGAATGCTTCTGCACGAATAATCGCTTCTACTTTTTTCATTGTTTTTTCCTCCTTTTGTTTTTTGTTCTTTCAATCTTGGATAAATCGATTCTATGATGTTAGGTTTTATGACATGAATAAGTTATATTATTTATCATATTCAGAAAATAACAAAAGTTCAAGTATTAATTTATCATGTAAGCGTTTTTATGTAAAAAAACTTAACATGCGAAGGTGGAGGCGTTTTCATTTGGAGTGAAAAAGAGTCAGCTCAATTGGTGAGCTGACTCTTTTTAAAAGGAGGGATGGTTGCTGCGATCATATTGACTTGCATCGAGGTTCAGAACCATCTAAAAGAAGGTCCGTCCCTCTAAATTGTACTTTTATTACTTTGAACAAATCGTTTGTGGATCCATATTTTGGATTGCCAGCGCTTGAGCATGATGACACCACGGAGCCATTCGTCGGCAATGAAGGAGATCCAGATCCCGATAAGTCCGAGCCCGAACCAGATTCCGAGTATATAGGAGAGCGTAACGCTTACTCCCCACATGGATAAGATCCCCATATAAACTGGGAAGCGCACATCGCCTGTTGCCCTTAGTGCGTTTATGACGACAAGGTTGAAGCTTCTGCCCGGTTCTAAAATGATGGTCAAGTAGATTAATGTTTTTCCAAGAGAAATGATTTCTTCGTTATTTGTAAATATTCGCAGCAAAGGCTCCGCTGCTATAGAAAAAATTCCGGCCATAATAAGAGAGATGAAGATAGCAATCTTTAAACTTTTCAAACACCGTTCATATGCACTGTCAAATTGTTTCGCTCCGATCATATGACCAATGATAATTTGAGTTCCCTGACTGATCGCTACACTGAATAAAAAGATAAACATCATCAGGTTTTGTGCATACACCTTGGTGGTCAATGCGTTCGTTCCGATACTTGCAATGAAATACGTAATGACCATTTGTGAACCATTATATGATAAATGTTCTCCTGCAGAAGGAATTCCGATGCGCAATAAATTTTTCACATGAGAAATAGGTAAATGAAATAACCTCTTAATTGGAAGGGCATTGGGAATTCGTTTACTAATCACGATGATGCTCACGATAAATCCGATAAGCCTCGAAGCAATCGTGGAAATCGCTACCCCTTCCACCCCTAAAACAGGAACGCCAAATGGGCCAAAGATAAATAAATAGTTTCCGATCACATTGATGATATTCATTCCGATCGTAATGTACATGGCGTCTTTCGTGTAGCCGTAGCTCCTCATGATGGAACCGGCTGTCATGATCAATGCCTGGATGAAGGCGAATCCTCCAACGATCTTTAAATAAGAAGATGCTTCATTCATCAGCGATCGGGGAAGATCCATTGAAAGCAGGATCGGTTCACTGAAAAACACAAGGGCGAGACTCAGGAAGAGTCCGAACCCTAAGTTAACGGCAATGGAAACGATGGATACTTCTCCGGCCAATCGGTCCTCCCGGGCTCCCAGATGCTGAGCAACAAGAATCGCAGTACCTGTTGCGACAAATCCAAACATGACAATAATGAGAGAGAGAATTTGATTGGAAACCCCGACGGCTGCGACAGAGTCATCTGAGTACTGACTGAGCATTAATGTATCGGCATTTCCCATTAGCATATGAAGAAAGATTTCAATGAAAATCGGCCAAGTCAAGGCGAAGAGGGTCATGTTTTTTTGATTCTTGCTCATAGATTTTCTCCTTTAGCTGGCCAGGGAAAGGCACCTGGTCATTCTGATCGATTTAAATAGATAAGGGGACTAACCGTTAAGGTGTAGTCCCACTTTTCACGAACTAATCTTTATTAAAATTTCAGGATGGCAAATCCATACCCTTCAAGTGCCACTTCAATGGAATCTGCTTCAGCGGCAAAATCTTCACCACTCCACAGATTCGTGATTTTCTTTCCTTTTAATTCAAAAGGAAGGGAGTAGGTGGTCGATTCTTCACTACAGTTCAAGAGGACAAAAATGGTTTCTTCTCCATCTGATTTAGTGAAGGAAAGGCATTGTTCATGAAGGTCTCCTGGTAAGAATGTCAAATTACCTTCATTGCTTAACAGTGGATACTCCTTGCGAAGGGAGATATGCTTCTGAATATGACTGAACAGTTCTTCGTTATGTTGTTCTTTTTCCCAAGGGAAGCACTTACGGCACCCTGGGTCCTGTTCACCAGTCAGGCCGATTTCATCTCCATAGTAAATACAAGGTGTGCCTGTGAAAGTGAGCATGAACGTGTAAATTTGTTTAGCGCGTCGGATATCTTCGCCGCACTCTGTTAATACACGCGGTGTATCGTGACTTCCGACAAGGTTGAAATTCACTTCATTTACGTTCTTAGGATACATATGAACGACAGAGGTCATATTTTCTGCAAATTGTGATGCGGATATCGTTTGCTTGGCAAATAGATTCAATAGATTTGTCGTGAAAGGGTAGTTCATAACCGCATCGAATTGATCTCCCCGTAACCAGGGCATTGAATCGTGCCAAATTTCTCCTAAAATATATAGATCCGGCTTTATATTCTTCACTTCTTTGCGGAATTCACGCCAGAAGTGATGATCGACCTCATTTGCAACATCCAGACGCCATCCATCGATATCAAATTCCTCTATCCAGTATCGGCCAACCTCTAATAGATAATTGCGGACATCTTCATTTTCAGTATTTAATTTCGGCATGGAAGGTTCGAATGCAAAAGTGTCATAATTAGGCGGCTTACTTTCTATATCCAAAGGAAATTCGTTTACATGGAACCATTCTTTATAAGGGGAGTCCTCACCGTTCTTAAGTACATCTTGAAACTGGTCAAAATAGAAGCCGCTATGATTAAAGACAGCATCCAGCATGACTTTCATTTCATTATCATGACAGACCTTGATTAATTCCATCAATGTTTCTTTCGTCCCAAACTGAGGGTCGATCTCGAAATAATCAATCGTGTCGTATTTATGATTGGAATGCGCTTTAAAGATGGGGGTAAAATAGATCCCGGAGATCCCAAGCTCTTTTAGATAAGGAACGTTCTGGATCACACCTTCTAAATCCCCTCCGAAGAAATTGATTGGAGTGGGGTCTGTACTATTCCAAGCCAGTGTTCCTTCAGGATCATTCTCCGTATTTCCATTTGCAAATCGCTCCGGGAAGATTTGATACCATACTGTATCCTTCACCCAAGCCGGTGCCTGAAATACATCGATAGTATTCAAGAACGGGAAGCAGAAGTAATCCCCGATATCAGTTGAAGGAGTGTCATTAAATCCTTTTTCTCCATAAAAGACTTCTTCCGTTCCGTCATGGAGAAGAAAACCGTAACGAAGGCGTCTGAAAGGAGGGGAGATGGGAGCAAACCAATGATCGAACAGGTGATCGGTTCCGGTTAATACCATCTCCTCACGATCGTATATCCATTTTCCTTCTTCCCATTGATAAGGATCTCCGTGCAGGAGTGTGACGTTTTCTACATCATTCTTCTTCGTTCGAATCCGTATGTGTAACTCGTTTTCAGTGCAAGCGTATGCATAGTTATCTTTTGGTCTATGATAAATGGCTTCCAGTAGCATCGTAGGTCCTCCTCATTTTCATTTCATTTAAAGAGTATTCTAAAGCAACAATGTTGTCAATAAGGGGACTTCAATCTAGTGAAGCGTTTTCTTTTCTCTCTGGCAAACATAAAAAATTTTCAAAAAAGTATTGTCAAAGTAGATTTACTTTGTATAATAAGAGATAGGTTGTGCAATCGTTTTCACAAAGAATGTAAGCGATATCTTTAAAGATTAAGTCATAGTATGTGCAAACGTTTGTTCAGTCTAACTGAAAGCTCATTTTTTACCATACTTAGGAGGGGTCGATATGAAAAAAGCGTTATCATTATTGATGGTAATCATGCTTGTACTAGGGGCGTTGGCTGCTTGTGGTCCTAATCGTGAAGAAGGATCAGGAAACAAAGACAGCGGAGAGAAAAAAGCTGACGATGCAAACAAACCTGAAAAACTGGTTGTCTGGGAAGATCAAGAGAAAACTGGATGGCTGGATGAAGTAGGTGCTAAGTTCGAAGAAGAAACTGGCATCAAAGTTGAAGTGAAAGAAGTCGAAATGGCTACTAAGATGAAAGAACAATTACGTTTAGACGGTCCTGCTGGAACTGGTCCAGACGTTTTAACATTACCACATGACCAAATCGGTGAGCTTGCTCTTGCTGGTCATATCGCTGCTTTAGAAGTTGAAGGGGACATTGAAGAGCGTTTCACTGAGTCTTCCATGACAGCGGAGAGCTATGATGGAAAACTATATGGTCTTCCAAAGTCCTCTGAAACGCCGGTATTCGTATATAACAAAGCGTTAATGGAAGAAGCTCCAAAAACAATGGATGAAGTGTACACATTCTCTAAAGACTTCACAAAAGATGGAAACTACGGTTTCTTAGCTCTTTGGGATAACTTCTACTTCGCTCATGCACCGATCGGTGGATTCGGCGGATATGTATTTGCTGAAAATGATGGCGCATTAGATGCGAAAGATCTTGGTTTAAACAATGAAGGCGCTGTAGAAGGTACGGAATATATTCAAAAATGGTACACAGAAGGTTTATTCCCTAAAGGTATCGTTGGTGAAAATGGTGGATCTGCAATGGACGGTCTGTTTGGTGAAGGGAAAGTTGCTTCTGTCATGAATGGACCATGGTCTTTCCAAGGATACAAAGATGCTGGAATCGATATTGGTGTATCTGCTATGCCTAAACTTCCAAACGGAGAGCCAATGAAAACATTCATGGGTGTTAAAGGATGGCACGTATCAGGCTACTCTGAAAATAAAGAGTGGGCTCAAAAATTCATCGAATTCATCACTCAAGATGAATATGCGAAATTACGTTTTGAACAAACTCAAGAAGTTCCAACAAACCAAGGGTTGATCGACGATCCTGCAATAGCAGAAAACCCAGGAGCTAAAGCGGTTGCTGAGCAATCTCAATATGCGGTTCCAATGCCAAACATTCCTGAAATGGGAGAAGTTTGGGGACCAATGGCTGACTCACTCCAAACCGTCGTGACAGGCAAGCAAGATCCTAAAGCGGCTCTTGATGCAGCTGTAAAGCAAATTCAAGAAAACATTGATGCCAATCACTCAAACTAATGAATAAACATAGCGGTACCTTCTCTTCTTGAGAGGTACTGCTATCCTTTTAAAGACCAATTCAAGGGCTTTTTAAGGAAATAATGAATTCTTTTCTTAAAAAGCTCTTGAAGCTTATCAAAATTGTGAACGTAGAAAGGGGAATATAGGATGGAGCAACAATCCTATCAAGCAAAACATAGAAAAACAGCACTGTCCCTTTCCCTAATCCCTGGATTAGGTCAGATGTATCATAGACAGTTTCTAAAGGGCGGATTCTTCCTGATCATGACTGCCGCTTTTATCCTTGTCTTTAGAGATTTGATCGGTTACGGATTATGGGGGATTACAACGCTTGGGACAGACATCTCATACGGAGATCATTCCATTTTCTTAATGGTATACGGAATCCTGGCAATCATCGTATCAATCTTCGGAATCGGATTCTACTTGTTTAATCTTCGGGACGCATATAAAAACGGAGAAAAGAGAGACAGAGGAGAGAAGCTAAGTACGATTCGGGAACAATACCGAAATTTAATAGACAATGGCTTTCCTTATCTCATAATGTCTCCTGGATTCTTATTACTCGTATTCGTAGTCATCTTCCCGATCATATTTGTTATCTTACTGGCGTTTACAAACTATGATTTGTATCACTCACCGCCGGCTAAATTAGTCGACTGGATAGGGATTCAAAACTTTGTTGATATTTTCAAGATTGATATATGGAGAGAAACATTCATTACCGTATTAGCCTGGACACTTGTTTGGACATTCGGTGCCACAACGCTTCAAGTTGCCCTGGGTGTATTCCTTGCCATCCTGGTCAATCAAAAAGATTTAAAAGGAAAAGCAATCATCCGTACCGTGTTCATCTTACCTTGGGCAATCCCGGCTTTTGTTTCCATCCTGGTTTTCGCAGGTATGTTCAATGAATCTTTCGGAACGATTAACCGGGATATCCTAGGATTCTTCGGCATTGAAGGTTTACCATGGATGACGGAGCCGATGTATACACGAATTGCCCTGATTGGTATTCAAGCCTGGTTAGGCTTCCCATTCATCTTTGCCATGACGACAGGGGTACTTCAATCGATTCCTGACGAGCTTTATGAAGCAGCAACGGTGGACGGGGCATCAGCTTTCCAGAAATTCAAGAACATTACGTTGCCACTCGTTCTTTTTGCGACGGCACCAATCATCATTACGCAATACACATTTAACTTTAATAACTTTAACGTTATTTACTTGTTCAATGGCGGAGGACCTGCCCTGACAGGACAAAATGCAGGTGGAACTGACATTCTGATTTCATGGATCTACAGTCTGACTATGACATCCGCACAGTATTCGAAAGCAGCTGCCATCACATTATTATTATCCATTATCGTCATTACAGTAGCGATCTGGCAGTTCAAGAGAACGAAATCATTCCAAGAAGAGGATATGATGTAATATGAATATGAAGAGACAGAAACTCATACGTTTAACACTTTCATACGCAGCCATCGGAATCATGTTTGCCATCATTCTTTACCCGGTTGCATGGATCATCGGATCTTCATTTAACCCAGGTCAAAGTTTATCCGGTTCATCCATCATCCCAAAGAATGCAACATTGGCACATTATAAAGAACTATTCGATCTGGAACAAAGTAATTATATGCTTTGGTACTGGAACTCGTTAAAAGTAAGTTTATCTACCATGGCACTTACGGTATTACTGGTCAGTTTAACGGCTTACTCTTTCTCGCGTTACCGTTTCGCAGGTCGCAAAAATGGATTGATGACATTCCTGATACTGCAAATGATTCCTAACTTTGCTGCCTTAATCGCGATTTTCGTTTTGGCTTTGTTAACAGATTTATTGGATACTCATATTGGATTGATCCTTGTATACGTTGGTGGACAAATCCCAATGAATACATGGTTAATGAAAGGGTATCTGGATACGATTCCTAAAGAGCTTGATGAATCAGCCAAAATGGATGGAGCTGGACATTTGCGTATTTTCTTCCAGATCGTCATGCCCCTTGCGAAACCGATCATTGCGGTTGTAGCACTGTTTTCGTTCATTGCACCATTCGCAGACTTTATCATTGCCAGTATCCTACTGCGTTCAGAAAAAATGTACACATTGCCGGTTGCCCTTTATGATATGGTAGCGAAACAATTCGGAGCAGAATTTACAACATTCGCTGCAGGTTCTGTCCTGATTGCAGTACCAATCGCCCTATTATTCCTGTTCTTCCAGAAATACTTCGTTTCAGGATTGACGGCAGGGGGTACAAAAGGATAATCTTATAGGCGTTACTAACAGTTTTAGGAGGAGCGGAGATGAAAAGAAGAGTATTATCTCTCATTTTAGTCCCGTTTCTTCTTTTTTACGCCCTTCCGGTAGGTGCAGTTGAAAAAGAAGAACGAAAATGGCAGGATGAGACCATTTATTTTCTAATGGTCGATCGCTTTAATAACGGGGATACGAGCAATGATAAGAATGTGGATGCCAAAGACCCTAAAGCCTATCAAGGCGGGGACTTTCAAGGTGTGATTGATAAGCTGGATTATATTAAGGATATGGGATTTACCGCCATCTGGCTGACCCCGGTCTTTGATAACCAACCACTTGGCTATCACGGGTATTGGATTACAGATTTCTATAAGACAGAAGAACATTTCGGATCAATCGATACGTTTAAAAAGCTTGTAGATGAGGCACACAAACGAGATATGAAAGTGATGCTGGACTTCGTTGTAAACCATGTCGGACCCGAGCACCCTTGGGTGAATGATCCTGAAAAATCGGACTGGTTTCATGAAAATCAGCCGATGAACTTCGATAATGAAGAAAGTCTACAAAATGCGTGGTTATATGATCTTCCCGATTTAAATACAGAAAATCCCGAAGTGAAAAACTACTTATTTGACGCCGCGAAATGGTGGATTGAAGAAACAGATGTTGACGGATACCGACTGGATACTGTTCGTCACGTACCACAAGAATTCTGGAGTGAATTTAGCGAAGAAGTTAAGTCAGTCAAAGAAGACTTTTATCTACTTGGTGAGGTGTTCGATCGCGACCCCCAGAAGATAGCGAAGTATAATGATGTAGGAATTGATGGATTTGTTAACTTTCCTCAAGCAGAAGAGATGCGTTCTGTATTCCAAAAACCGGATACATCGATGGATCGCCTATTTAACTTCTGGAAATACAACGAAACGTACTATGACGATCCTTACTTAATGGGGACTTTTATCGATAACCATGATATGGAGCGTTTTACGAGACTGCTTGTTCAAGAGAAGCTCTTCCCGGGTACCAGGTGGAAGCTCGCTCTAACGTATATGTATACGACTCCAGGGATACCGATCGTTTATTATGGTTCAGAAATAGCCGTAGATGGTGGGAATGACCCGGATAATCGACGTTTTATGAACTTTAGGGCTGATGAAGAATTGATTGATTACATCACTCAATTAGGGAAGCTTCGTCAAGATTACCCCGCCCTTACTAGAGGGACGATAGAACCCATCTATGAAAAAGACGGTATGGGAATATTTAAGCGTACGTACGGGGATCAAACGCTCGTGATCGCCATAAATAACACAAGTGAATCTCAAAAGGTTCAATTGAGTGAAGATGAATTAGCAGAAAATAGTGAGCTGAAAGGATTATTAACCGCAGACCTGGTACGTATTGATAAGGATGGAAATTATACGATCATAGTCGATCGTGAAGAATCAGAGGTTTATTCCCTTAAACAGAAGAGCGGATTGAATTATCCTTACCTACTGGCACTCGGCACTGTGTATGTCCTCTTCTTACTCTTTATTTATCTTGTATGGAAGCGTGGAAGGAAGAAAAAACAGTCATGATTTGATGCGGGGCTCAGTCTATGAGCCCTGCAATTCCTGATTTTTAAGAATAATGAAATGGAAGCGTTTTAATGATTGTGAAATAGAATAAAGCAGCCCTCTACACCTAAGAGGGTACGATTTTAAAGAGGGGGTGGAATGAATGGCGGTCACCATCAAGGATGTTGCAAAGCTTGCAAACGTAGCTCCATCTACGGTCTCACGTGTTATTGCAAACAATCCAAGAATCAGCGAGAAAACAAAGCAAAAAGTTAGAGAAGCGATGGAACAATTAGGATATCATCCTAACTTCATAGCAAGGAGCTTGGCAAATCAATCTACTCAAGTGTTGGGGCTTGTATTACCAGGTTCAGCTAGTACTTTCTCACAAAACCCTTTCTTTCCGACAGTTTTAAGAGGACTAAGTGAAGGTGCTCAGGAGAAACAATATGCCCTTCAAATGTCTACAGGTCAATCTGAAGAAGAAATCTATGAAGGCGTCGTCCAAATGGTGCAAGGGGGAAGAGTGGACGGTATCATCCTTCTTTACTCAAAAGTGGAAGATAAAGTGATGAACTACTTAAAAGATCGTGGTTTTCCATTTGTCGTCGTAGGGAAGCCTTATAAATATTGTGAAGAGATCACTCATGTGGATAATGACAACTACCGGGCTACGAAGGAAGTAACCGATTATCTCCTGGAGCTTGGTCATGAATGCATCGGCTTTATAGGTGGAGACCTCAACCTCGTGGTAACCGTTGAGCGTTTATTAGGTTATGAAAAGGCTTTGCGTAATGCCGGTATAGATATGAAGGATGAATACATCATTCATGAAGAATTTCTTCGTGAAGGAGGTCGTGAAGCCATTAATGAACTGATGCAATTAGACGCTCCTCCAACGGCTCTGGTAGTGGCCGATGATTTAATGGCATTAGGGGTACTGAACACACTGGATGAAATGGGCATCCGTGTTCCTGAAGACATATCCATTGTGAGCTTCAACAATGTATTGCTGGCTGAAATGTCCCGTCCTCCGCTCACGTCTGTGGATATCAACATATTCAATCTGGGAAATGAGGCAGCCAAAAGCCTGATCCAAAAGATTGAGAACCCGAAAGAACCGATCAAGAGAATCATCGTGCCTCATCAGCTCGTTACAAGATGCTCTTGCAGTGAACGAAAAGAGACATCATAATAAAAAGCGACTGAAACATTGGAAACTCTACTTATTGGAGAATCAAATGCTTCAGTCGCTTTCGTTTTATCCGTTAATAACCGTTCCGCCATTAATATGAATCATCTGTCCTGATACGTAGCTTGAATCTTCGCTTGCCAGGTATACGTAAGCAGGTCCTAATTCATATGGTTGACCAGCACGTCCAAGTGGAGTATTCGCTCCAAACTGAGATACCTTTTGAGAGCTGAAAGTGGAAGGAATCAACGGGGTCCATATCGGGCCAGGTGCCACGCCGTTAACCCTGATTCCATCGGATGCAATGTTTTCTGCAAGGGATCGGATGAAACTGACAATGGCCCCTTTAGTAGAAGAGTAATCAATCAAATCCTTATTACCTTTATAAGCTGTAATAGAAGCCGTATTGATAATGGAAGCTCCTTTTTTAAGATGAGGCAAAGCTGCTCTTGTTAAGTAGAACATAGAGAATACATTCGTTTTGAATGTACGCTCCAACTGCTCGTCACTTATGTCCGCAAGCCCTGCCTGAGGATGCTGTTCGGCAGCGTTATTCACCAGGATATCAAGCTTGCCGAATTCAGAAATCGTTTTGTTCACGATGTCTTTACAAAACGTCGAGCTTCCAATATCACCTGACAGCAGGATGCATCGTACACCTTCAGCTTCTACTAATTCCTTCGTTTTATTCGCATCTTCATGTTCTTCTAAATAAGATATCGCGACATGGGCGCCTTCCCTGGCATAATACCATGCGACCGATCGTCCAATCCCGCTATCCCCTCCGGTAATGAGTGCGACCTTCCCGTCCAGCTTTCCACTACCCTTATAATTTTGATCCGTATGAATCGGTTGGGGGTTCATCTCATCCACTGTGCCGGGCTGATGATCCTGGTGCTGAGGGGGGAACGTTTGCTTCTGATTTTGTTGTTGTGACAATGAAAACACTCCTTTGATGATTTAGGTTATCTTAGGATAGTGTTTACCCGAAAAAAATAATTATTAACGTGTTTGTTTTGGGAGATTTAGCAAGATTATCTTTTCGATTTGTCGTGTGATGCAGCAATTATTTCAATTTGGGACGAAGGCATTTGATGTTTAATAGAGCTTTGATTGAATTAGTAAAAAACCAGCCGATTAACATATTTATCCAATATTGAAGTGCATACTCATACAAAATACAGGCTCCTCTAAGAGAAGCCTGCCTGCATATATTTCTAATCCATTAATCCGGCACCTTTATATCCAATCATATTCAACAAACCTTTTGGAGAAGAGAAGGGAGGTGCATAGCATGTTTCAAGTTCCTGGAGATCGATAATGGTCAGGCCGCCGTAAATGGCTGTTGCAAGAACGTCGATTTGCTTATCGACTCCTTCTCCGCCCACAACATTTCCTCCAAAGATCTTTCCAGTTTCGGGACAAAAATGGACTCTCACATACACATCATGAGCACCGGGATAGTAGCCGGCATGTGACTTTCCTTCGTGCACGGAGGTTCTATACGAATACCCCTTTTCATTTAATTCCTTCTCACCTAATCCGGTAGATGCAATGGAAAGGTCAAAAACCTTCGCAATTGCAGTACCAAGCATCCCCTTAAAAGGTACTGGGCTTCCTGATAGGTGTCTTGCAATAATGTAAGCTTGTCGATGTGCAGGCCATGCAAGGGGAACCTGTTTTGGGGTCCCGTCAATAAGGTCGATGGACTCTACCACATCTCCGACTGCATAAATGGAGGGGTCGTCTGTTTGCATAAACTTATTACTGACGACACCACCAGACTCTCCTATTGATAAATCGGCTTCCTTAGCAAGAAGATTATTGGGCTTTACACCTACCGAAAGAAGAATAAAGTCTGACTGAAACGTTTCTCCGCTCTCCAGTTTCAGGGTATTTTCTGACAGTACCTCTTTCAGTCCATCATTCGTGTACAACTTAACACCTTGCTCTGTTATATGCTCTTGCAGTTTGAGGGCAGTCTCCTCATCGATTACACTGATCACATGTTCCGATCTTTCAACGAGGTTGACTTTCATCCCTAAATGAGTGAAGTTCTCGGACATTTCGACTCCTATGTACCCCCCGCCGATAATGGTACAGACTTTTGGCTTTGAGGTTTCAACGAACTGCTTGATCCTGTCCATATCTTCAACGGTTCTGAGATGGAAAGCCGGAATTATATCAAGACCCGGGATGTCAGGGATAAAGGGGGAAGCCCCTGTTGCGAGCACGAGGTAATCATATGTTTCTTCGTAATCCTGGTTTTTGTCATGATCCCTTACAAGTAAAGATTTTTTAACACGATCAATTTTTAGCGCCTCATGATGCATGCGGACATCGATGTTTTTTTTCGTATGTAATTTTTCAGGTGTGGCTGCAAAAAGACTTTCACGGTCTTTAATGACTTCACCCAGGTAATAAGGCATTCCGCATGCCCCGTATGAAAGATAGGATGTCTTTTCAAGAAGAATAATCTCTATTTCACTATCCAGTTTTCTAATTTGTGATGCAGTGGTGGCACCGCCGCCGACTGCCCCAATAATGATGACTTTTTTCTTCATGTTTTTCCTCCTAATTGAAAGAAGTCTAATGGATATATTGTACCCATTAGACTTCTTTGAAAAACCGGATTATCGGAAGTTTACGTACTGTACATCGATTGAAAGATCCGCCTCACGGATCGCAGCGATGATTTTTTGAAGATCATCCTTGCTTTTTCCAGTGACCCGTACTTGATCATCCTGCACCTGACTCTTCACTTTTACACCGGAGTTTTTGATGATGGTATTGATTTTTTTTGCATTTTCTTTATCGATTCCCTGAACGAGCTTCGCACGCTGACGAACGGTTCCGCCGGATGCCCCTTCAAGCTTGCTGTAGTCAAGGTTCTTAACAGGAACATTACGCTTGATGAGTTTGCTTAGAAGAACATCCTTTAACTGATTCATTTTAAATTCATCATCAGATACGAGAACGATTTCCTCTCCATCTAATTTAATGTCACTCTTACTTCCTTTAAAGTCGTAACGTGTTTGAACTTCCTTCAACGCAATTTGAATCGCATTACTCACTTCAGACATATCCACTTTCGAAACAATATCAAATGAACTCTCTTTTGCCATATGTAACCCCTCCATAGTTTTCTTTCTCTTCATTATAGACAACCTTTGATGGTGCATACAACTTCTATGAATGCATCGGGGGGATTTTTAGAAAAAATAAAAAGCACCAGCTCTATAAAGAACTGGCACTTTTTCGTATCCAAGAGCCGGAAACTGCCCAAGGCAATCCTTACAAATGATCCGTCTTCTTAGAAAACTGATTCTTCCCTGCTTTACGATTTACTTCTTTGATCTTATTTTTTTCCTGGCGCAGGGCATTGTTGTCTCTGGCCTTTTTTTCGTTATCAGATGTATGTGGCATAGTGATTCTCCCTTCGAGTATATTCTTCTCTCATAGTATGAGGAAGAAGAGGGGAGTTTATGAATGATCGTTTAAGAAAAATATGGCTAAGGTGCCTGTGCCTGTATGAGAACCTATGGCACATCCAATAATACTGATATATACATCTTTCGGTGAGAACTTTTCTTGAATGAGCTTCTTCATTTCAAGAGCAAGTTCTTCGTCGTCTCCGTGGCTGATGGCGATCACTTGATTGGAGAGGTCTTCACCCCGTTCTTCCATCAAGTCGAGAATTCGTTTGAGAAGCTTCTTTTTCCCACGCAATTTTTCAATCGGGACAAGCTTTCCATCTTCTACATGCAGGAGAGGCTTGATGTTTAGCAATCCTCCAAGAAAAGCTGATGCTTTTGATACTCTTCCGCCTTTTGCCAGGTATTCAAGGTCTTCTACAGTGAATAGGTGTTCCATATGCTCTGAGTGGAAATGAGAGGCTTCGATAATTTCTTCTTTACTCCCACCATTCTGAAGCAGTTCAGCAGCCTTCATTACAACTAATCCGTAGCCAAGTGAAGCGCCCTTTGAATCGATAATGGTCAAATCAAGAGCGGGGTGCTCCTCTTTCACCTGATCGCGAATCATCACAGCCGTTTGGTACGTCCCTGACAATTGTGAGGAAAAGGCAATGTAGATACCGGATTGATTCGATTCTGCAAGCTCTGTGAACTTCTTCATGAAAAAGTCCGGTGATACTTGAGACGTTTTTGGCATATGTCCTTCCCTTATTTTGTTGAATACGGTTTTCGGCTCGATGGTTACCAGGTCCTCGTAATCCCGACCATCAATATGTACTTTCAGTGGCAGCAGTTCTATGTTGTGTTCGTTGAAATATGCAGCAGGAAGATCGCTTGCACTATCAGCAAATAATTTTACTGTCATCCTAATCATCCTTTGGTTATTCTATATAGCTTTAGTCTAGCTATATTTCATTCAAATAACAATCCATAGAGTATGATTTTAAGGTAAAAAGTATCATTATCTTCTTAAAGGATGAATATCGAGATGAGTTTAGTTAAGATGTATTGTGGAACATAGAAAATAACAACTAGATGTGGGAGGTCTGTCAATGTCGAGAGATCATGTTCAGTTAGAAGCGAAGAAGTTTTTCGTAGTGTTAATAGGGGCAGTACTGGGTGCCATTGCGATGAATTTTTTCCTGATACCGGCAAATGTTTATGCAAGTGGTTTTACAGGATTGGCTCAGTTATTGTCCAGTGTGTTAAAAGAATTTGCACCATTCAACATATCTACAGGTATTTTATTATTTATTTTAAATATTCCTGTGACCATCCTCGGGTGGCTTAAAGTTGGCCGTTCCTTTACTGTGTATAGCTTCATTTCTGTATTTCTGACGTCCTTATTCCTGGAAGTGATCCCTGTGATTAAATTATCACCTGATATTCTTCTAAACGCCGTCTTTGGCGGGGTCATTGCGGCGGTGGGAGTTGGAATCACGTTAAAATGGGGTGCATCTACGGGTGGGATGGACATTATCGCCATGATTCTTTCCAGAATGAAAGATAAGCCTGTCGGGTCCTATTTCTTCCTGATGAATGCGGTCATCATTACTTCTGCAGGATTTCTTTACGGGTGGGAAAAAGCATTGTATACGTTAGTAACGTTGTATGCTTCAACACGTGTCATTGATTCCATCCATACACGCCATGAAAAACTCACAGCAATGATTGTGACAAAGAAATCCAGTGAATTAAGAGAAGCCATACATTCAAAGCTTGTCAGGGGTATCACCACTCTGCCTGCAAAAGGAGCTTTTTCCGGTGAAGATAAGGAAATGCTGATCATTGTCATTTCGCGCTATGAACTTTACGAACTTGAACATACCATTAAAGATGTAGATCCCAACGCATTTACCAATATCGTGCAAACGACTGGGATATTCGGATTTTTTAGAAAAGATTAGATTCTTAATATTAACAAATACTATAGGTGAACTTGAATAGAAAGGGGTATCACCTTGAAGGCATTTGTTTATATACTTATTAGTTCTTTCATGCTCATTAGTGTACCTTCTCCAATGAAAGCAGAGAAGGCACCTCTGATCTTTTCTGTACAATCTTATCCGGGGGAAGAAGGATCTCAGATCAGGCTCGTTCTTTATAATAATAGTGAAGGGGATAAAAAGATCACTTTCCCTACTAGTCAGATGTTTGACTTTACAATTAAAAACAAAGAGGGCAAAGTAGTCTATCGGTACAGTCAGGGGAAATCGTTTCTTCAGGCGTTTCAAACCCTTACGTTGAAAAAGGGTGAAACGAAGATTTGGAAAGAAACATGGGATTACAAGCATGAAGGAAAGCGTGTCGCAAAAGGGCAATATACGATTGAGGCACTGCTGATGGGAGAGGACATGAGTGGATTTGATCATCCTTTGCGGGCTGAGGATTCATTCACGGTTCCGGATGAAAACCCGTCCTTTAGAGGTGTAAAGGTACTTGAGGTGAAAGGGCGTGTTTCCATCAATGGACAAGCCCGGGTATCAGATGGCAGTTTTTATTATTCTGTGGAGGACGGACATAGAGTGCTTCTAAAAGAAACATTATTCAAGGTTAATAAAGAAGCACCAAACTGGACTGATTTTTCCATCATTCTCCCTGAGCTATCAGGCAGTGCTGAGAAGGTCTTTATAAGTCTTTATGAAAGGGATAAAGGGGATGGGAAGATTCTTCACAGATATGTCATCACCATTCCATGAAAAAACGAGGGTTGTCCATTTTGGACAACCCTCGTTTTTTCATTATGACAGGCGGTTTAACTCATCTTGAAGAGCATGAAGCTGCTTTTGTTCTTCGACATTTGAGTTAGCGTAAGCAGATGACAACGCGTTTTTCGCTTTATGAATGGACATTTGAGCGTTTTCTCCCGTACTGCATGCTTGTTGGGCAGAATGAACCGCGTTACGGGCCTGTTGGAATAATGGATTACTCATTACTCCATTCCCCCTAGCCCTTCGCCATGTGAAGCAAGCTTTTTAGCTTCTGCTTCAGCATACGTCAGATGGTACGGAATACGTTCATCATGTTTTGTTACAGCGATTTTACCTTGTTGTACAAATCGTTTCGATTTATTTCTACCCATCACTACCACCCCTTTTGCAAGTTGGAACGCATGATGCGCTCCTTTTTAGTATGGCTAAAGCGGTGGTGGATTACAGTAAGAAGATATATCCACAGCTTCCAAAAACGTTTTTGGATTAAAGATTAAAACGTTTTTGCAGGTAGCGTCCGATCCCGTCGTCTTCATTCGAAAATGTCACTTCATTGGCAATATCTTTAAGGGGATCAATGGCATTCCCCATGGCAACTCCAGTGCCTGCATATTCAAGCATTTCAAGATCGTTATCTTCATCTCCGAATGCAATGATCCGTTCCTGCGGAATATTTAAAGATGAAGCAACTCGTTCAATTCCGACAGCTTTATTCAATCCTGACTTAACGATTTCGATGATGTGCCATGGTGCAGCCCAGCGGCGGTGGTCAATCAATTCTGCATGAACATCATCCAGGTGTGCGCGAATTTCCGGAACATCTTCTTCTTCAGCGTGAATGAGCATGGAAGTTGGATGATCAGAAAGTACATTTCGGATGTCTCCAGTTGAGATCGCTGGATTACCCATCATGAATACATCTATGATCTTTTCATCATGGTAGTGCAGATACACATCATCCATCACTTCGGCAACAATGTTGCGGTATTTAAAATCGTCACATGCATCGATGATTTGTTTCGCCACCTTTAAATCCATTGGCTCGTGATACAATCCCCATGAATCGTCATTAGGATGATGCACGAATGCACCGTTGAAATTCACTATCGGAGTAGTTAGCTTTAATTGTTGATAATACAATTCACTTGCACGATAAGGCCTGCCTGTGGCAATCATCACCTCGTGTCCTTTCATGCGTGCTTTTTTTATAATATCGTGAGTTTTAGATGAGATTTTCTTCTCATCCGTTAATAGTGTTCCGTCTAAATCCAGAACAATCAAATGTTTTTCTTGTGCGTTCATGAATACAAATCCCCAATCTTATTGGTATTAAGGCAATTGTAGCGCCAGACATTGAATTTTGTCTACCGCAGCTTCATATCATTTAAAAAATGTTTACAAACGCTTACGAATTAAATATTATACATACTACCAAATCTAGGATATCATAGTAAAGTGAAATGCATTCAGGAGGGAGAGACCACACATGATATTAGTTGACAAATCAACCATTCAAAACATTCCATTTCTTCACCTTGTAAAAGAAGAGTATATAGATAAGCAAGCCCCGGTATGCTTTTTTATCCACGGGTTTACAAGTGCCAAGGAGCATAATTTACATTACGCCTATTATCTTGCTGAAAAAGGATTTAGAGTGATTCTTCCCGATTGTTTAGAGCATGGAGAACGGTCGACAGGCAAATCAGAACATCAATTAGGACAAGTATTCTGGAAAATCGTCTTAAATACGATTCATGAATTATCAATTATGAAAAGTCATTTTGAAGAAAAAGGATTGCTCGCCCGTAATGGTGTCGGAGTTGCAGGGACCTCAATGGGTGGTATCGTCACACTTGGAGCGTTGACTCAATATGATTGGATCTCTTCTGCCGTCTCGCTTATGGGGAATCCTACATATGTGAAGTTTGCTCAAGCCCAGTTGTCCCAAGTTGAATCATTAGGATATGAACTTCCATTCAGCGAAGAAGAAATAGAAAACATGTTAAGTGAACTGGCTCATTATGACTTAAGTCTTCAGCCTGAAAAACTCAGCGGCAGACCATTGATGTTCTGGCACGGAAAAAGGGACAAAGTCGTTCCATTCAACCTGACACACGAATTCTACCAAAGCATCCTGCCATACTATGAATCCCAGGAAGATAACCTGTTATTTATAGAAGATGATAAAGCCGATCATAAAGTAACGAGAGAAGGCGTGTTAAAGCTTGTTGAGTGGTTCGAGAAGCATTTATCAGCCTAACCTTTTGTCTTACGCCTGTTTATTTGTTAAGATGAGTACTGAATATAGATATGAAACAAGCACATATTGTAAAGGAGTGTTAACATGGATCAGGATCTTAAAGATAATTTGATGGGTGCACTGGAACAAGTGGTTGACCCTGAATTAGGAATAGACATTGTCAATTTAGGTCTGGTATATGATGTAGATCTGGATGAAGAAGGTAAAGCAACGGTTACTATGACACTTACCTCAATGGGATGCCCGCTGGCTGGTACCATCGTCGATCAAGTGAAAACAGCCCTAAGTGACATCCCTGAAGTCAAGGAAACAGAAGTAGACATCGTCTGGAACCCGCCATGGAGCAAAGACAACATGTCCCGCTATGCTAAAATTGCATTGGGGATTAGGTAACACGAAAAGCGGAGGCGGCTTGGTCAGACCCGACAAGCATAAGGCGAGCCTGCCGGAAAGGCGTTTTTTGCCTTTTTGGCAGGCTTGACTTATGACCTCGAGGGTCTAGCCGCCGGAGCTGGACAAGAAGAAAAGCGGAGGCGGCTTGGTCAGACCCGACATGCACAATAGGAAAACCCCATAAGGCGTTCTTTGCCTTATGGGATTTTTTTGTGAGAGTGGGGATTTCCGTTCGTATAGGAAAGTAGAAATTCGAAGGTGAAATTTGTCGTTTTTTGGAGAACGGTCGATATATTGAAAATACGGTTGATAAAATGAAATATCGGTTGATAAATTTGAATAACGGCCGATAAAATCAAATAAAAGTCGATAAATCCTAATGACGGTCGATAAAATAAACCCAAACTCCAAACCACCGACCCACAAAACCCCTCAAAACAAAAAAAGCCGAAAACACAGTATCCAATACTGCATTCCCAGCTTTTTCATCAATCAATCCTACATATCGAAACCGGACAGTTCTCACAATCGATTTCATCTTTGAGAAAATTCAAATCAAGTATCGTGATATATCCTTTTTCCCATACCAGGACATTTTCTTTCTTCAATTCACTCAGTAACCGATTCACGACTTCCCTGGAGGAACCACAGAAATTGGCCAACTCCTGATTGGTTAACGGAAAATCAATCAGTATGCCATTTTCAACGGGTTTTCCATAGCTGTTGGACATACGGATCAGTGTAGAATAGAGTGCACCTTTTTTTCCATGAAGAACGAGGTCACGAAACTTCGTTTGATTTTGCTGATTTTGTATTTGAATCCATTTTAACCATTGGATGGTGAGGCTGTTATCACCCGAAAGCTTTTCTTCAAAGACTTCTTTGGGGAGTACATAGGTCTCTGTATTTTCAAGGATCTTTGCACTGAGCATATAGTAAGCTTCTTTCGTAAATAACGTTAACTCCCCGATCACATCGTCACTTGAACATATGCGTAATGACAACTCCCTGCCATCAGGAATCACCTTGCTGATCTGAATCCGACCGCTTTTGATTAAGTATAACTCGTGAGCAGGTTTCCCTTCTTGAAACAGGAAAGTTCCTTTCTTTACGGTTTTTACCTTATTTTTCTCGAAAAATAATTGTTTAATCCCGGAAGGAACTCCTAGATTTTCACTCATGGGATCACATCATTTCCATCGTGATGTCTTATACTTAAAGCTTACCAAAGGAAACAGACAGATAGAAGGAATTTAAGAGAAAATTAATACAGCAGCTCCGACAACGGCACAGTAAATGGCAAAATATTTCAGGTTTCCTTTAGCCATAATATTCATGAACCACTTTAATGAGAAGTATGAAGCAATAAGTGACGCAATGAACGCGACTAAGTAAGGAATGGCCATTGAAGCAAGGTTTGGATCCTTAATCAAATCACTTATGCCGAATACCATAACCCCGACACTTACTGGAATATAGAGCAGGAAAGAGAAACGTAAAGCCGTTTCAGCTTTCATCCCGCTTGCCATTGCCGCAACAATGGTTGCACCTGAACGACTGATTCCAGGAATAAGGGCTACTGCCTGTGCAAGTCCGATAATGATAGCGTCTTTCACATTTAAGTCGCCATCATTTTTTCTTCCTCGAAGGTTACGGATCAACCATAGAGCAATACCTGTAATAATAAGCGTAATTCCTACTGTGATTACAGATGTTAAATGGTCCTCTATCACGTCACCGAATAATACACCGATCACACCGGCAGGGATCGTACCAATCAATAAGTAAACAATGAAATGAAAATCACGTTTCGTTTCAGGTGTTTTATGTTTGAAATAGCCTAAGCCATTGACGATCAGGCGCATGATATCTTCACGGTAAATAATGAGTACAGCCACTAATGAAGCCGTATTAACCAGCATTTCAAATGTTAGGGTAGCATCATTGATTCCAAGGAAATGCTGGGCTAATAGTAAATGTCCACTCGATGAAATCGGGATTGGTTCAGTAAATCCTTGAAAAATCCCTAAAAATAAGTATTTCATAATCAGATAAAAATCCATTGTGTTTCCTCCAACCTTTTTTTCTCCACAGTTTTTAATTTAACACCATAAAGGGAAAGACTGTAAAGCCTTTTTCCAAATGTTAACCGAACCGTAACTTGTTTATCATATAAAGCATTCTGATATCCTTCATCTGGCATGCATGAATGCTCGTCCTTGTAGAAAAATAGTAAGGAAGCATCGCTTCGAAAAGGAGGGGTAAGAATGGGCCAGTCACGACAGTTCAAAGCTGGGGAAAAAGCACCTAATAATGGAGAATATATCGAAATTGGTGAAACAGGAAGTATGGTGAAAAATCCGCAGAAACTACGGTTAAATGCGGGGGATCGATTTCCTGAAAACTCCAACCATAATCGTCTATGGACGTATATGAGAAAACCTTAACCCCATAAAGGAACAAGGATGCCGTGTCGACAGCTCACCTTATCAATGATGGTGACTCTCAGAGGTACTCCTTGTTCCTTTTCTTTTCCTTTTTCCACCGGAAGATATATAATAGAAGAAAAGGTCAATAAAGGTCAAAATACGAGGTGAAACACGATGAATTTTGATAATATGACTCAAAGCATTCAAGAAGGTTTGGTTTTGGCGGGAGAGACCGCAAAAGAAAAGCTACATACAGATATCAGCCTTTTTCATTTATGGAAATCACTCCTCGGTTCAGAAGACAGTTTTCTCCGTACGATCTATGAACGTGCAGGAGTAGAAGCAGAGGACTTAAAGAAGTGGGTTGATACCAAGTTAAACAATATCCCTTCTGTAGAGGGAGATGGGCTGCAGTATGGCCGATTTTTCGCAAGGGATATCCATCAGCTCATGCAAGATAGTGATTCATTAAAGACTAAATGGGAAGATGACTATATCTCGATCGAACATCTGGCCCTTGGATTATTCCAGCAAAAGAACCACCCGATTACGACATACTTAACAAACCATAATGTAACAGAAAAGGCATTAAAGGAGATCATTGTAAAGATCAGAGGAGGGAGCAAGGTGACGACACAGAATCCTGAAGTGAAATATGAAGCGTTGAAGAGGTATGGAAGGGATCTTGTTGCGGAGGTGAAATCGGGAAGAATAGATCCAGTCATAGGCAGGGACAGTGAAATCCGCCACGTGATTCGGATCCTTTCCCGTAAAACGAAAAATAATCCTGTCCTTATAGGAGAGCCTGGAGTCGGAAAAACAGCCATCGTTGAAGGACTTGCACAGCGGATAGTCAGAAAAGATGTCCCGGAAGGCTTGAAGGATAAAACCATTTTCGAATTAGATATGAGCTCTTTAGTTGCAGGTGCCAAGTTCAGGGGTGAATTTGAGGAACGCTTGAAGGCTGTATTGCAGGAAGTGAAAAAGAGTGAGGGACGCATTCTTCTGTTCATTGATGAGCTCCATACGATTGTGGGAGCAGGGAAAACGGAAGGAGCCATGGATGCGGGAAATATCCTAAAGCCTATGCTTGCGAGGGGAGAACTTCATTGCATAGGTGCTACCACTCTCAATGAATACCGCAAGTACATTGAAAAGGATCCGGCTCTGGAAAGACGTTTTCAGCAGGTACTCGTTCAGGAACCCAATGTGGAAGATACGATATCTATTCTAAGAGGCTTAAAGGAACGATTCGAAATTCATCATGGAGTAAATATTCATGACCGCGCCATTGTAGCAGCTTCAAGACTTTCCGATCGCTATATATCCGACCGTTTCTTGCCGGACAAAGCAATAGACTTAATCGATGAGGCATGTGCGATGATCCGGACTGAAATTGACTCAATGCCATCAGAATTGGATGAAGTGACGCGTAAAGTGATGCAGCTGGAAATTGAAGAAGCAGCTTTAAATAAGGAAAAGGATCCTGCCAGTCTTGAACGCTTGGATCGAATCCGTGAAGATTTAAGTAATCTGAAGGAAAAAGCGAATAGGATGAAGTTAAAATGGCAACAGGAGAAAGAAAGCATCGGGGTCGTACAGGAGAAGCGGGAAGAACTGGAGAAGCTCAGGCGCTTACTTGAAGAAGCAGAAAGTGATTATGATCTGAATAAAGCTGCTGAACTTCGTCACGGCAGGATTCCCGCTATGGAAAAAGAACTTGTTTCAGTTGAGCAGGAGATGATGAAAGAGCAGGAAGGACGCTTGCTGCGTGAAGAAGTGACGGAGGAAGAAGTGGCAAATATTGTAGCAAGATGGACAGGGATTCCGGTCACTAAGCTTGTAGAAGGTGAACGAGAGAAGCTGTTGAAACTTGATCGCACACTGCATGAAAGGGTGATCGGGCAGGATGAGGCTGTTCAATTAGTGAGTGACGCCGTTATACGGGCGAGAGCAGGGATTAAAGATCCTAATCGTCCGATAGGTTCATTCATTTTCCTAGGTCCTACGGGAGTAGGAAAGACAGAGCTTGGGAAGACACTTGCTCATACGTTGTTTGATAGTGAGGAGCAGATAATCCGAATTGATATGTCGGAATATATGGAGAAGCATGCCGTTTCACGTTTGATCGGTGCACCTCCGGGATATGTAGGATATGAAGAAGGCGGTCAGCTTACAGAAGCCATTAGACGAAAACCATATTCGGTTATCCTGCTTGATGAAATTGAAAAAGCTCATCCGGAAGTATTCAATATTCTTCTGCAAATGCTCGATGATGGGAGGATAACCGATTCTCAAGGAAGGACGGTTGATTGTAAGAACACGGTGATCATTATGACCTCTAACATCGGATCATCGCATCTTCTCGAACGAAGTAAGGGGGAAGAGGAAATTGATATAGAAACGAAGAACCTGGTCATGAGCCAGCTTCGTTCCTCTTTCAGACCGGAGTTCCTAAACAGGGTCGACGACATTATTCTCTTTAAGCCATTGAGCATTGAGAATATAAAAGGGATCATCGATAAGCTGGTGGAAGATTTGCAAAAACGAGTGGAAGAACAGCATATCTCATTGTCATTAACGGATAATGCAAAAGAATTTATAGCACAGTCCGCTTATGATCCGGTTTATGGTGCACGCCCTTTAAAAAGGTACTTGCAGAGAGAAGTCGAGACCAAACTGGCAAGAGAACTGATAGCAGGAAATATCAGATCAAACGAAACCATCATCATCGACATAGGGGAAAATGGTTTATCGATCATGAAGGATAAATAAAAAAAGCAGCCGGATTAGGCTGCTTCTTTTAGTGCTTTTCAACTGGCTCGTTTGGAATAACAAGCGTGATAAGGAATACTAATACCGTTACACAAACCGATATAATCAATCCTGTTTCAAAGTGAAAAGCAGTTCCATTCATTGAACTTACAACGTAAGTTAACATTTCAGTCAGAGCAAATGCCCAGAAAAACATCCAGAAAAATCTCACGTCAAGTCACCTCATTCCTATGTAATCAACTAATAGATTATTAGAGTGTTCTAACCAATTTCAATCTTTTTTATCTTACCACAGGTTCATAAATTAATAAATGACTAATCTGTGAAATGTAAACCTTATCATATACCGGTAAAAATCTTTAGGGATACTCTGTTTTTTAACTAAATTTGCAAATATCAAAGGTTCTTTGGGCTATCTCCCTTACCAATGTTGTCTCCTTACATAAACTATAATGACTTACTATGTAAAAGGAGAAATTCTAATGTATCAGCGATTGTTTCAATTAGAGCAAGAGTGGTGCATGATTCATTATCCTGAACGCCCAAATGGATTCGCTGTAATGGTAATAGGAGATTCCCATCATTATGTAGACGATAAGAGCAGCTTTTGGGTTCAACATGAGGCACGCTACAGATGGATTCAAGAACTGACCGCCAAAGGATACATTGTGTATTATAGTAATCTTTACGGAGCGAATTGGGGTAGCAATCAAGCCGTGCAGTTAGCCAAACGACTTTATCAGCATGTGAAACGAAATGAGATCATTAATGGAAAGATTCATATATTGGCTGAAGGAATGGGGGCTTTAGTATTGAAAAACCTCTATCCTAAAATGGAGCAGGACATTAGAAGTGCAGTTATGCTTGCGCCTTGCGTGTCTTTATATGACCATCTGGAACAAGAGAAGGAACAGAAATTCTTTTATAAAAAGGTAATAAAAGAACTCTCACACACGTTTCGATTGAAAGAGGAGGAGTGCGAATCCTTCATCAGTCAACAATCGAAGGACTACGAAGTATTTAAAAACATCTCGATTCCCCTTTACATTGTTCAATCAACGACTCTTAATCGTTATAAAAATCAATTCACTCTCATAAAAGATATATATACGGAGCGTTTAGAAAAAGGTACATCAACGGATTTGTTCTTTGTACTCCCAGAAAAACGTGCTTCTCTGGGAAGGAAGTTTGCTTCATACTTTTCTTTACATGAGAAAGAGTTATAACAAACACATTGGAGTGATTGACTTGAATCATGCATTCGTTTTTGCCGCTCAACAGTTTTTGGGATTTGAGCTTTGTGATGCCCTTCTTGAGAATGGATGGACCGTAACGGCAGTGGATGAAGCCAAAGAAACAGAGGATAAGTGGTTAGGAATTGGAAGGAACTCAAACATTCAATATGTTCCTTATGAAGACTGGGATAAGGAAGTACAATCAGGATGCAGCGTGTTCCTTCCATTCTATGATCAGGTAAGAGAAGATAAAGTAAGTTATTTGTCAGAAGTAGAAGGGCTGTTGTCAAAAATTGAACAACCCCTATCGATCATTCGAATTTATTCCAATCTGGACAGAGATCAAAAATGCAAAGAAGGAACCGTATTCTACCTTCCGACTCTGTACGGAATTCACCAGCCGGCAGAATTTCTGTTCGCTCAACTATTAAATGGAGAAGATGGTGACTCTCCATACATTGATGATCCAAGTGGAGCGATCTATGTAAAGGACGCTGCCCGTTCTATAATCAAGCATTCATCCAATACAGAAGAAATATATAAGGTGAAAGCACTCTCAAATCAAAGCTGGAATGAAGCCTTATCGTATGTAACGAAGAAGTCTTTTACTCCCGTCAGAATGGATGCTGAACCAAATGGAAAAGAGCTTATTGTCAAGCCGACCAAGTCTCATGAATCGGTCATAAAAGAACAATTAAGAGGCATTCATTTGCATGAAATTCAGGAATAAGAAAACTTTCTCTTTCCTTGTGGATAGGGATGAGGGTAAAATAAATATGATGTAATAATTTGCTATTGATTCTTTTTTATAGATGCTGCACGGGCTTTAAAGGAGTTGCTGCACATGAGTAAGAAATTTTACACCATTTTCATGATTGTATTACTTATTGGAATAAGTGGTTGTTCAACAGGAGACAGCGCTGAAATAGAAAAAGTTGGTTTACTGGTTCCGGAAACCGTAAACGATGGAGTATGGGGAACGAAAGGTTACAAAGGATTATTGAAAATTCAATCCGATTACAATGCAGACGTTTTCTATAAAGAGAGCATAAAGAATGATACATCAATTAAACAAGCGGTAAAAGAGTATAGTGATGATAATGTTACCTTAGTGTTTGGCCACGGTAGTGAATATTCCGGGATATTTAATACCCTTTCCGGTGATTATCCCAACATGCATTTTGTAAGCTTCAATGGGAATGCCACAGAGGAGAATACAACAAGTCTACAATTTAAGGGCTATGCAATGGGCTTCTTCGGAGGCATGACAGCAGCTTATCAATCCAATACGAATATAGTCGGGGTGATTGCTGCTTTTGAATGGCAACCCGAGGTTCAAGGGTTTATAGATGGAGTCAAATACCAACATAGTGAAACGGAGCTCATTGTCGAGTACACCAATCACTGGAATGATCAAGATATCGCCTTCGAAAAGTTGGAGGGATTAATGAATCAACGGGTCGATGTTGTATATCCTGCAGGTGACGGCTATAATGTAGCTGTAATTGAAAAGCTGAAGGAAAAGGGTCTCTATGCCATTGGCTATGTCTCGGATCAATCTGATTTAGGGGAATCCACGGTTTTAACGAGTACTGTGCAGCATGCAGATAAGCTGTATAGCGTCGTTGCGGAAAGATTCGCGAATGACGAACTCGATTCTGGAAACCTCGAATTTGATTTTGAAGACGGAGTCATTTCCATGGGTAAATATAGTCCCGTCATTCCAGAAGATTTTCAATCTGAGATGAAGCAACATGTTCAAACCTACATCGAAACAGGCAAATTGCCGAACGGAAAGGAATCGAAGCAATGAATCAAGACAAAACGATGGAATTCATACAGATTGCCATGAAGTACTTCCCACAAGCAAAAGAGCAACTGGATCAAGCGGGTGTTGAGTTCACTCCCGAAATGCTGCAACCATTCATGACGCTCTTTACACAAGTCATGAGTGAAGCCTATGAATTAGGCAAACAAGATGCCTTACATAAAGAGTAAGTGTACAGTAAAACGGTTCATTGAATTTTTCAATGAACCGTTTTTTTTATTTTATATTCCATTGCTTTAATAATGGACTGATTTTCTTATAGAGTGGTTTTAAGTCATCGATGGAATTCATCATGGAATGAATGCCATCGAGTAATGATCCTTCTTCATTGCTGCCTTCACGCTTCTCCTGAGAAGGAGCCTCTTCTTTTTTACGGGTCCTTCCTCCGTACATCATCCTATCAAATGGATGCAGCTTCTTTTCTTCAGACATATTCTCACCCCCTCTACCTACTATGTAACCTATGAAAAGGAGGGTTGTACGAGTATAGTCAAACGCGTAGAAGAAAGGGAAAAGAAAAAATAATTGCAGAAAGTAGAAATCTTCGATAAAATTAGTACCAAGTCATAACAATTGATAATAAACTTAAGTATAAAAGAAAAAAATATAAAATAAGAAAGTAGGGAATGCCGGTATGAATACAGGAATTATTGGAATTGGGCGTTACCTTCCTGAGAAAATCGTAACCAATGCGGATCTTGAGAAAATGGTGGATACATCTGACGAATGGATTCGTACGAGAACGGGCATTGAAGAACGAAGAATAGCAGATAATGAAACAGACACATCAGACATGGCGTTTGAAGCAGCAAAATCGGCCATTGCTGATGCAGATATTACAGCAGAGGAAATTGATCTGATCCTTGTGGCTACGGTCACCCCTGATAGACCATTCCCATCTGTAGCTTGCTTACTTCAAGAAAGATTAGGAGCAAAAAGAGCGGCGGCGATGGATGTAAGTGCGGCATGTGCCGGATTTATGTATGGTATGATTACGGCAAAGCAGTTTATCGACAATGGTGCGTATAAGCATGTACTCGTTGTAGGAGTTGAAAAGTTATCCAAAGTCACGGATTGGGATGACCGGAATACAGCTGTACTGTTCGGGGACGCAGCAGGTGCTGCCGTACTTGGGCCAGTTCCGGATGGCAAAGGAATACTTGCCTTTGAATTAGGTGCAGACGGATCGGGTGCAAAGCACTTGTACCAGGAAGAAAACATCATCATGAATGGACGCGAAGTTTTTAAATTTGCCGTTCGTCAAATGGGTGAATCGAGTGTGAACGTGATTGAAAAAGCAGGATTAAAGAAAGAAGATGTTGATTTCTTAATTCCGCACCAAGCCAATATCCGTATTATGGAAGCGGCAAGGCAACGATTGGAATTGCCGATTGAAAAGATGTCTAAAACTGTAAATAAATACGGTAATACCTCAGCAGCTTCTATCCCTGTTTCTTTAGTGGAAGATTTAGAAGCAGGAAGAGTGAAAGAAAACGATGTAGTTGTCATGGTAGGATTCGGCGGCGGTTTAACCTGGGGCGCCATTATCATGCGCTGGGGCAAATAAATAGAACTCTCTTCTATAACTTGCAGACAAAGGAGATGGAATAAATGAACAAGAAACGTGTAGTTGTAACAGGATTGGGAAGTGTTACCCCGTTAGGTAATGATGTTGAATCAACGTGGGCAAATATTTTAGCAGGGAAAACGGGTGTAGGTCCGTTAACGCGCTTAAATGCAGACGATTATCCAGCCAAAGTGGCAGCTGAATTGAAAGATTTCAATATCGAGGATTTCGGTGTCGAGAAAAAGGAAGCGAGAAAGATGGATCGCTTCACTCATTATGCGATTGCAGCATCGTTAATGGCTGTCAAAGATTCCAAGCTCGCCATTACAGACGAAAATGCTCACCGTGTCGGTGTGTGGATCGGTTCGGGTATCGGTGGGATGGAAACATTCGAACAGCAGTATGAAACCTTCCAAAAGCGGGGGTATCGCAGAGTAAGTCCGTTCTTCGTTCCAATGATCATTCCTGATATGGCTGCTGGACAAGTTTCCATCATGCTGGGAGCAAAGGGCTTTAACTCCTGTACAGTCACTGCATGTGCGACAGGGACGAATTCGATTGGAGATGCATTTAAAGTCATCCAGCGGGGAGATGCGGATGTCATGGTTTCAGGTGGGGCAGAAGCACCGATTACAAAGATGTCAGTAGCGGGCTTCTGTGCAAACACAGCTTTATCGACCAATACAGATCCTGAAAAAGCTTCAAGACCATTCGATGCAAACCGTGACGGATTTGTCATGGGAGAAGGAGCAGGTGTCGTTGTTCTGGAAGAACTTGAGCATGCACTGAAACGCGGGGCGCCGATCTATGCTGAAATCGTAGGCTATGGTTGTACGGGGGATGCGTATCATATCACAGCTCCTGCACCGGCTGGAGAAGGTGGAGCGAGAGCAATGAAAATGGCTTTGGAAGACGGTGGAGTCCTTCCTGAGCAAATGGATTACATCAATGCTCACGGAACAAGCACCCCTTATAATGACAAATACGAAACGATGGCAGTAAAAGAAGTATTCGGGGAGCATGCCTATAAATTAGCCATGAGCTCAACGAAATCCATGACAGGTCATCTTCTGGGAGCAGCAGGAGGAGTGGAAGCGATTTTCACAGTACTCGCGATGAAAGACAGCGTGTTGCCTCCGACAATCAATATAGAAACACCGGATCCGGATTGTGATCTTGATTATGTAGCGAACGAAGCTAGAAAACAGGAAGTGAATGTGGCGATGAGTAACTCATTAGGTTTCGGTGGCCATAATGCTACGATCGTCTTTAAAAAATATAGCAACTAATATATGAACGAGCCTGCTAACACGCGTTAGCAGGCTCGTTTTTTGTTGTGAACCCTCCTCCCTTTACATATACATGATAAAAAGCCGGGAAAGAGGGATGAAGGTGACCGTTGCTCCTACTGATGGGTGGCTTGAAGACTCCATTCATAAGCCTTTAGAGCTTTTAAAGAATACAATTAACGGAAAAGACGATCAAAAATCATTTTATCAATACCTTATGAGGCATGGAATGTACAAATCATCACATCATGCCGAAGATATTTTCGAAAAGATGAAAGAACAAAACATATGGGAACGTTTTTCCCTTTATGAAAAAAAGTATAAACGAAAATGGAATGGTCCAAATGTTCCGATATACTTATTCCCCGTGCAGGAAAAGAGAGGCATGTTCCAATCGTCAATGAAAAAGTCAGGTGTATGCTTTAAAGACGAGATTTTCTTTTTTATTACAGAACAGGATGATACGAAAGAGTACGAAGCTCTCTTCGTTCATGAATACCATCACTGTGTCAGAATGAAATTACTAAACAAAAAAGACATACAATATACCTTATTGGATTCAATCATTTTTGAAGGACTGGCAGAACATGCCGTTAAAGAGTACTGTGGAGATAAATACTCAGCTTCCTGGACAAAAGCATATGAAGAAAAAGAAATGTCACGTTATTTCGAGAAATGGATTCAGCCTAATTTGGATGTAACAAGAAGCAGTCCCCTTCACGATCACTTACTCCTTGGTAAGAAATCATATCCTAACATGCTGGGTTATGCTGCTGGTTATTACCTGGTTGAAAATTATTTGAAGAAGAATGATGCATCTACCATTGCCCTAATAGGAAAGGCATCATCAACCTTCTTACCATAGGAGGATGGGGGATCAAATCAGTCAGGTATTTTTCTGAATAGCAGGCAGGTGATGAAAATAGGAGACTGATTTCGTCATATCTTCCATTTACCCTCATAAACTATAGTAAGAATGGACGAGCTAAATCTCTAAATGCGAGGATAGAGGCGGAAGGTATGGTGTTTCGAATGTTTGTAATGTTTATCGGGTTTGGACTGGCTGTTTCAGGAGGAGTGAGCTTAATTATTTATTTAAATCTTCTCACCACCGGAATGACTTTTTCAGACTATATTCTTTTCGTATCCACCCGAGTCGAATGCTATTTATTTCTCTTAGGGATTCTCATCATCACACTCTCGATCTATATCCCCCGGAGGAAAAATAATCACTATCTATAAAACCCTTGTTGAATAGGAATAAATTTACACCGATTTGCCTATACTGATTGACAAATAAGATTGTAGCAAAGCGAGGGGTCAATCATGTTATATCTTCATGATGTATGGGTAAATTGGTTCGAAGGCGAAGAAAATGGCTACAATGTCTGTCATTTTCACGAATGGAGAAAAGAGGACGTTATTGAGTTATTGGATCAAGTTCCTCTCATTAAAGTGGACACTGTTCTATTTCATTACATCGAGAATGATTTATCAGAGTTACCTCAACAACTGCTTAATAATGTCTATCAAAAAGCTTACTTGCGAAAAAACCATGAACGAATTCAACTGGATTACTGCTTCTTAGTCACAGATGGGACAGGAATACTTGCAGTGGATACGATTGGGTATACCGTTCCAATCAGAAAAAGCAGGCTGATCCCAAGACAGGAACAGCTCGTCTATGAAATGGTGGAAAGTCATGAAACAATGCAATATGCCATTCAGCCTGAGGCTAAAAGAGAGGATTCCTATCATATTCTTTCACCAAGTCCTTATATGATGAGTGGACTGACAAGAAAAGAAAGACAGTTAAAACAACTTTTATTTATGGCCCTGGACCAGCTCCACAGCTCAAACAACACGGCGGAAATTCGCTACTGGTACACAGAATGGGCTCCGCAGCGATACCGTACCATCCAGGAATTGGACTTTGAAGAAATTTGGCAAATGTTATACGAAGAAACGCAGTTTGGCTGGTCGGATAAGCACCTGACCCTCTGCGAGAACTTAATCAAGGGACAACCCTTCTTCGAAAAACTGTGGGAAGTGGAGAATCGTCCTAAGGTAAATTGATGGGTGGATGAAAACCCCAAGTCTATGACGGGCTTGGGGTTTTTTGTATAGAGTAAAGGAGGGAGGCGATGGTAATCGGTCCCAATAAAAAAGCCCAGAGCCTCATACTGCAAGCTCTGAGCAACATTGCTATTTTCTCTTTCTCTCTTTACGCCCGAGTCCCATGGCCTTTTCCATTTTCTTCAGCATTTTGTTTGCTGCAAAATTAGCTTTTTCTGCCCCGCGATCGAGTATATCATCCAGTTCTTCAGAATCAATCAATTCATAGTACCGGTCCTGCACGGGCTTAAAGGCGTTGACGACCACTTGAGCTAAGTCTCCTTTAAAGTCTCCATAGCCCTTACCTTGATACCTTTGTTCAAGTTTTTCTATTGAACTGCCTTCAAGAATCGAATAGATGGATAGGAGATTTGATACTCCTGGTTTGTTTTCTTTATCGTATTTAACGATTCCTTCTGAATCCGTAACAGCACTTTTGATTTTCTTTTCAATCTGCTTCGGATCGTCGAGGAGTGTAATAAATGATTTCTGGTTAACATCGGACTTACTCATTTTCTTCAAAGGATCCTGAAGGGACATAACACGGGCTCCGACTTTAGGAATCCGGACTTCAGGAACCGTAAAGATGTTGTTGTATTTATTATTAAAGCGCTCTGCAAGATTTCTCGTTAATTCCAAATGCTGTTTCTGATCTTCTCCCACAGGGACTAAATCTGTACCATATAGAAGAATATCGGCTGCCATTAATGGTGGGTAAGTCAACAAGCCTGCAGAAACGGCTTCTTTCCCATGTGATTTATCTTTGAATTGTGTCATTCTTTCAAGTTCACCAATATACGTCACACATTGCAAGATCCATCCTGCCTGTGCATGAGCCGGAACCTCCGATTGAATGAATAATGTTGATTTTTCAGGGTCGATACCACATGCAATATAGAGCGCAGCAAGACTGCGAATGTTTTTGCGAAGCGTCATTTTATCCTGCGCTACCGTGATTGCATGTTGATCCACTACACAGAAATAACAATTGTATTCTTCCTGCAGCTCAGTGAACTGCTTCATGGCCCCGATGTAATTCCCAAGCGTAATCGTACCGCTCGGTTGAATGCCGCTAAAGATTGTTTGCATCATATTTCCTCCTGTTTTACACAAAATAAAAACCCACCCGTCCTATTGAAGATAGGGACGAATGGGATGATTTCCGCGGTGCCACCCTAAGTACTCAGATGAGTCAGCTTAGTCCATGACGAGCATGGAACCCCTTTAACGTGAGGTAAATCCGTTATATGCTACTTCATTCACAAATAAAGCTCAGAAGTCCATTCCCTTTCCCATGAATACTTGTTTTCACCATCCACAAGCTCTCTATAAATCATAAAGAAAAGTACTACTCTTCATCTACGCTTTTTACTCTCATTTATATATTTTTATTATATGAAAAATCAAAGGGTAATTCAAGTGTACAGCAGATAGGATAAGGCGATAGAAAGAAGCAGGGTGATGGAGCCGACTATCAGTACTGACCTTGTAATGGAAAAAGATCGCTTGACTCCGTATTCTTCATGGGCTCCCTTAGTCTCGTCCAGATCGTCAAACTGGGAAATGTACTTCCCTAGTTTTGTGCTGTTTCGGAATCTCTTAAGGGCATACACGATGCCGTTGAAAAATCCCTTTTCAAATATATACAAGAGGGAGCCTGCGGCAACATACGTTATTCCGATAATAAACAAGCTATCTATAGTAGAGAGAAGCGGATTTTTCCCCTGAAATATAGCAGTGACGATGGCGATAATGAAAAACAGCAGTGTAAGTATGTAGAAAAAATTTATTCGTTTCATAGTTCTCCTTAAAATGTTTTTATCAAAAGTATACATGAAGCCCTTAAGGGAATTCAATCATTCATATATATTCAAACAATCATGAGTTGTATGGGCAGGGAGTACATAAATCCGCGTAAAGTGTACACGCTTGAAACTGCAGCAATATTATTAAAATACGAATAGAATAAAGTATGTATTCTATTTTTTATATTTAGTCTTGTATATTAATATTTATAACAGATATAAACCTTATAATTGAAAACGGACCCCAATAACACCATTACTTTCAATGCTGAGAAATTTACATTTGTAACAATTGTAATGGGACAAACTCTCTAAAATGTTCAACTAAAACCCTTTAACACCAACGTTTTGGCGCCTATATACCTACTAATCTGATAATTTTGCAAAAAAACTGTTAAATTCATATTGCAATAATTTCTCTATCATGTATAATAAGTAACAAATCTTCTGAAAATTAGAAGATAAATAAATATGAGATTTACGAGGAGGTCAATTTCAAGATGAAGAAAAAGTTTTCATTCTTGCTAGTTCTTCTTCTGGCTCTAAGTACTTTCTTAGCTGCATGTGGCGGCGACAAGAAAACTGAGGGCAATGAAGGAGCATCTGGCGAAGGCGGCGAGTCTGCTGAAAAGAAAGAACAGGTACTTAATTTAATTGAGAGTTCTGAGATCCCATCAATGGACTCTACTCTAGCAACTGACGCTGTTTCATTCAACGTAATGAACAACGTATTCGAAGGTCTTTACCGCTTAGGTGAAAAAGATGAGCCTGTACTTGGTATGGCTGCAGAAGAGCCACAAGTAAGTGAAGATGGTAAAACGTACACGTTCAAAATCCGTGATGCGAAATGGTCAAACGGAGATGCAGTTACTGCGAACGACTTCGTTTACGCTTGGCAAAAAGCTTTAAACCCTGACACTGGTGCAGAGTATGCGTACATCATGTACGATATCAAAAACGCTGCTAAAGTTAATGCTGGCGAAGTTCCAGTTGAAGAATTAGGTGTTAAAGCGGTTGATGAAAAAACATTAGAAGTTCAGCTTGAAACAGCTGTTCCATACTTCAAAGCTTTACTTTCTTTCGCAACTTTCTATCCTCAAAACCAAAAGTTCGTGGAAGAACAAGGCGATAAATTCGGTCTTGAAGCCGACACTGCAATTTACAATGGTCCATTCACTCTTTCTGAGTGGAAGCATGAGCAAAGCTTCAAATTAACTAAGAACGACGGTTACTGGGATGCAGAAACTGTTAAGCTAAAAGAAGTTAACTTTAACATCGTTAAAGATACTGCTACAGGTGTAAACCTTTATGAAACAAACAAAGCTGATGTTGCTGGTCTTTCTGCTGAATTTGTTGACAAATACAAATCAGATGAAAACTTTAAAACAAGAGCTGAAACTTCAGTATTCTTCCTTCGTTTAAATCAAGGAAATGAAATAATGGCAAATGTAAATGCGCGTAAAGCAATTGACGCTGCATATGACAAGCAAGGTATGGTAGACGTACTTCTTAACAACGGATCTATCCCTGCGTACTATTTAGTACCAAAAGACTTCGTATCTGGTCCAGATGGTGCTGAATATCGTGAAACAGTTGGTGACTTTGGTGGATTCGATCCTGAAAAAGCTAAAGAACACTGGGCTAAGGCGAAAGAAGAGTTAGGAAAAGATTCTATTGAATTAGAATTATTAAACTATGACTCTGACAACTCTAAGAAAATTGGTGAGTTCTTAAAAGAGCAACTAGAACAAAATCTAGAAGGTTTGACAGTTTCTATCAAAGCGCAACCATTCAAGCAAAAGCTTGAGTTAGAATCAAAAGGTCAATACGACTTCTCATTCGCTGGATGGGGTCCTGACTATCCAGATCCAATGACATTTGTTGATATGTTCGTAACTGATGGTGCTCATAACCAAATGGGTTATTCTAATCCAGAGTATGACAAGTTAATCGAACAAGCTAAAGGTGAGCTTCTTGATGATTTAGATGCACGTTGGCAAGCAATGGTTGACGCAGAAAAGATTCTTTTCGAAGATCAAGCGATCAGCCCTATGTACCAATCTGGTGTTTCTTATCTAGAGCGTCCATATGTGAAAAATATCTTACGTCATTCATTTGGTGCTGATAATTCTTACAAATGGGCTTCAATTGAGTAGAACTTAAACTCAGTGAACAACCTTCAAAGGGAGAGTATATGCATGTGCATATGCTCTCCTTTTCCAGTGAATGTCGGAAATTATCAAAAAAGTTAAAAAACATTGAAAATTTGTCGAAAATCGATATAATTAATAATGTAGAAAATAGACTAAAAAAAGGGGGGCTAAAGAATGGTCAGATATACAATTCAACGTATCGTCTATATGATCATCACTTTGCTTATCATTGCAACCGCCACTTTCTTTCTGATGAAGCTCCTGCCTGGATCTCCACTACAAAATACAGAGAGACTGACTCCGGAACAACAACAAATTATCCTGGATAAATACGGTCTGAATGACCCACTGCCAGAACAATATGTGAACTATATGGTGGGTCTAGCCAAAGGTGATTTAGGGTTGTCCTTCCAATACGATAATCGTCCTGTAACGCAAATAGTTGGAGATCGTATTGGTCCTTCCGCACTTCTTGGATTCCAAGCTATGGTATTAGGTACATTTTTAGGGCTACTTGTGGGTATTATCGCTGCAATTAAACATAACACGTGGTTAGATTATGGTTCCACATTTGTGGCTGTATTAGGAATATCCATACCTTCTTTCGTGTTCGCGGCCCTGTTACAGTATTATGTAGGTGTAAAGCTTGAATGGCTTCCAGTAGCATTATGGGGAGAATATAAGCACACGATTCTACCTACACTAGCACTTACAGTTGGCGTTGTAGCAACGATTGCTCGTTTTATGCGTACAGAAATGCTTGAAATATTAAACTCTGATTATATTTTACTAGCAAAGGCCAAAGGTATTTCCAAGACTGGAACAATTGTAAAGCATGCCGTAAGAAACGCTATGATACCTATTGTAACTATTTTGGGACCAATGACAGTAGCAGTAATGACTGGTTCTTTAGTTGTCGAACGGATTTTTGCTGTTCCGGGTCTTGGGGAACAATTCGTACTTTCTATTAACACAAATGATTACACGGTTATTATGGGTATTACCCTGTTCTTCAGTGCTTTATTCATTGGCGTTATTTTCTTGGTAGATATTCTATACGGTATCATTGATCCGCGTATTCGTTTAGCTGGAGGGAAGAAATAATGGAAGCAAATAAAAAGAAATTAGAGCAACTAAGTCCAGAACTCTTCCAACCTCAAAAGGCTAGTGGAGACGAGTCGGAAAAAATATCGAGACCAAGTTTGAATTTTTGGCAGGATTCATGGATTCGTTTGCGTAAGAATAAAGGTGCTATTGTAGGAATAATAATAACTGCCATCATCGTATTCTTCGCTATTTTTGGACCTGGTATGAATGACTACAAATTTAGCGATCAAAATATTCGTCATGCAAAGCTACCCCCTAAAATTGAAGCGCTTTCAGGAATTAGTTGGCTTCCATTTGATGGAAAAGATGCTGATGGTTTCGATGTTTATGAAGCGAGAAAGATTGAGGAAAGTTACTGGTTCGGTACCGATGACTTAGGTCGTGACCTATGGACTCGAACTTGGAATGGTACTCGTGTATCCCTTTACATTGGTATTCTAGCAGCCATCATCGATTTCATAATCGGTATCTCTTATGGCGGAATTTCTGCTTATTATGGTGGAAGAGTCGACGATATTATGCAACGTATCATTGAAATTCTAGTTGGGATTCCAAATTTAATTGTGGTTATTCTCTTTATCCTGATCTTTGAGCCAGGTATCTTCTCGATTACTATGGCTATGGTAATAACCGGATGGACCGGAATGGCACGTATAGTGCGTGGACAAGTATTACAATTGAAGAATCAGGAATTTGTACTTGCTTCCCGTACTTTAGGAGCAAGCAGCAATCGTTTAATCTTTAAACACTTGCTTCCAAATGTAATGGGACCTGTTATCATCACTACAATGTTTACAGTTCCTGCTGCGATTTACACAGAGGCATTCTTAAGCTTTATCGGATTGGGGATCGCTCCTCCAAGAGCTTCCCTTGGGTCATTGGTTAATGATGGGTACAGATCGATTCAATCATTTCCACATATGATGCTGGTTCCATCAGCCGTCATTTCATTAGTCATTCTAAGTTTCAACTTAATGGCCGATGGTTTGCGTGATGCACTAGATCCGAAAATGCGTAAGTAATGGAAGGGAGATTATGAATATGTCAAAAATTTTAGAAGTGAAAGATCTACACGTCTCCTTCAATACGCATGGAGGAGAAGTTCAGGCTGTCCGAGGTGTAGATTTCCATTTAGATAAAGGTGAAACACTAGCCATCGTAGGTGAATCCGGTTCCGGTAAATCAGTAACGACGAAAGCGATCATGAGATTGATCCCGAACCCGCCAGGCTTCATCAAAGGTGGAGAAATGTTATTTGAAGGTAAAGATTTAGCGAAATTGCCGGAAAAGGACATGCAGAAAATCCGTGGGAAAGATATCTCTATGATTTTCCAGGATCCGATGACGTCCCTGAACCCTACAATGACAATTGGTAAACAAATCATGGAACCACTGGTAAAGCATCAGAATATGAGCAAAAATGATGCGAAAAAACGTGCCGTTGAGTTACTTAAACTTGTTGGTCTGCCTAGCCCGGAAACTCGCTTTAAACAATATCCTCATCAATTCTCGGGTGGTCAGCGACAGCGTGTGGTTATCGCTATCGCTCTTGCTTGTAATCCGAAGATTCTGATTGCCGATGAGCCGACGACGGCATTGGATGTTACCATCCAGGCTCAGATTCTTGAACTGATGAAAGATTTACAAACGAAGATAGAAACTTCCATCATTTTCATCACTCACGATCTTGGAGTTGTTGCGAACGTAGCTGATCGTGTAGCCGTTATGTATGGAGGACAAATTGTTGAAACAGGTACAGTGGATGAAATTTTCTACGATCCACGCCATCCTTATACGTGGGGATTGATCGGTTCCATGCCGACTACAGATACTGAAGGTGAACAGGAACTGGTTGCCATACCTGGGACTCCACCGGATTTATTGAATCCACCTAAAGGAGATGCATTTGCACTTCGCAGTGAGTATGCATTGAAAGTGGATTTTGAACAAGAGCCGCCATATTATCAGGTTTCCGATACTCATTATGTAAAGTCCTGGTTATTGCATCCTAGTGCTCCAAGAGTAGAGCCGCCTGAAATAGTTAAATTAAGACATAGACAAATGCCTTCTAATTATAAAGAGCCGGTACTTGTTGAGGGGGTTCGTTCATAATGGCAGAAAAATTATTGGAAATTAAGAATTTAAAGCAGTACTTTAACCCGGGAAAACCGAATATGGTGAAAGCTGTCGATGATATCAGCTTTGATATTTATAAAGGGGAAACTCTTGGTCTGGTTGGTGAATCAGGTTGCGGTAAATCAACGACTGGTCGGACAATCATTCGTTTGTATGATGCTACAGATGGCCAGGTTCTCTTTAATGGTGAGGACGTTCATGGTAAAAAGTCACGTTCACAATTAAAGAAATTCAACCGTAAGATGCAAATGATCTTCCAGGATCCATACGCAAGTTTGAATCCTCGTATGAAGGTTGCGGATATTATTGCTGAAGGTATCGACATTCATGGACTTGCTTCTTCCAAAGAAGAACGTCTAAAGAGAGTTCATGATTTGCTTGAAACGGTTGGTTTGAATAAAGAACATGCCGGACGTTATCCACATGAATTCTCCGGTGGTCAAAGACAGCGTATCGGGATTGCCCGTGCCTTGGCAGTAGATCCGGACTTCATCATTGCCGATGAGCCAATTTCGGCTCTTGATGTTTCGATTCAGGCTCAAGTAGTGAATCTTATGCAAGAGCTTCAGAAAGAGAAAGGGTTAACGTACTTATTCATCGCCCATGATCTTTCCATGGTAAAATACATCAGTGATCGCATCGGGGTGATGTATTTTGGTAAGTTAGTCGAGTTGGCACCAAGTGATGCCCTTTACAAGAACCCGCTACATCCGTATACGCAATCTCTATTATCAGCGATTCCGTTACCGGATCCAGAGTATGAGCGCACACGCCGAAGAAAAGAATATAATCCTTCTGTTCACAATTATACAGAGGATGATAATCTTGAAATGCGTGAAGTGGCACCTGGCCATTTCGTGTTTTGCTCAGAGAAAGAGTTTGCACAGTATAAAGCTCAGTACAAAAGCTAAACATCTTACAAAAGCTCCCTTTAATGAGGGGAGCTTTTTTTATTGAAGGATCCTCATAAAGCTTGTTATATTCTTTTTTAACAAGAAAATCATACTATATAATGAAGATATTTAATTTCCTTGGAAATTTCGACAGATTAGGAGTAATACCCCTTTTCTTTCAAGTTATTTCCTTGTTAGAATAGGATGAGGTGTTACATATTTTACTAGATAGCTTATTTAATAGAGGAGAGGTTTATTTTGAAATGGAGTAAGGTAGCGACATCCTTATGTTTAGTCACAATGTGCGTATTGCCGTTCCAAGCGAGTGCTGAAGGAGAAAGGATGGGTGCCCACGAGAAGAGGAGTCTTTCTTTAAGTAAGAAAGAAATTGCAAGTCCCGCCCCAAGATTTGCATATGATTCCGGCTTTGAATTTGAATACCCTGATGCAGTCAGAGGGGTTTATGTGACGGGTCACTCTGCTGGTGGAGCGAGATTTGACAGCTTAACGAAACTAATGGACGATACGGATCTCAATGCCATGGTTATTGATATTAAAGATGATCACGGATATGTTACATACGAACCCGAAGAATCTTCTCCATACGCTAAAGTAGGTCAGCCTTATATCAAAGATCCTCAAGCGATCTTAAAGACACTTGAAGAAAAACAGATTTACCCGATCGCAAGAATTGTGGTATTCAAAGATACAGTTTTAGCGAATGAGAAACCCGAGCTTTCCTTTAAAGATGGAAATCAGGTATGGAAAAATGGCAGAGGTGAATCCTTTGTGAACCCATTCCTGAAAGAAGTGTGGGATTATAATGTTGGAATTGCAATCGAAGCCGCCAAAATGGGATTCCAGGAAATCCAGTTTGATTATGTTCGATTCCCTGAAGGCTTTGAAAAACGCGATGATGAACTACAATATAACGGTGGTGAATATGCGGAGCAAGACTCAAATAATGTACAAAAGCGTGTGCAGGCCGTTACAGACTTTGTAGAGTACGCACATGGAAAACTTGAGCCATATGGAGTTAAGGTTTCTGTGGACATTTTCGGGTATACAGCAACGCTTCCAGAGGCACCTGGGATTGGACAGAACTTCTCAAAGATATCTGAAAACGTCGATGTGATTTCTTCCATGATTTATCCAAGTCACTGGACTCCATACTTTGGAATTGCAAAGCCCGATTTACAACCTTATGAATTGGTATCTGAATATGCTAAGCTTGAAAATTCTAAGTTAGCAGAATTAGAAAACCCGCCTATTTCAAGGCCATGGCTGCAGGATTTCACTGCTTCCTGGTTAGGAAGTGGAAACTATAAAGCGTACGGAAAAGCAGAAGTGGAAGCGCAGATTAAGGCATTGAATGATCAAGGGATTAAAGAATTCCTTTTATGGGATGCTGGTAATACGTATACAGAAGGTGTGGATTATACACCTTGATCGAGAAGACCGACCTGGGAAGTTCCAGGCCGGTCTTTTCTTAATGGCGCTTTTCGATTTGAAAAAAAACTCAAAGATTGTTATCATTAAAGTATTGGTAAGATTAACCGCTTTCAACCACATTACCCTCTTCATAGGTATATCAAACCTGTGATTCCGTATTTATTATCCCACGGATGAGACTAACATCTAACATAAACATTTTTTTTCTGAGAAAAATAATTGTATCCCGTTAGTCAATGTCACCCAAAATTCTTTTAAAGGAGTAGATCCATGCATTGGTATGAAAAGTTAAATCAGTATTTCCCGGTAGAGGAAATGAAATCAAAAGAACATCTTGAGTCATTACTCAAAGAAAGAAGCGACATCTATCATAAAGATGAGGGGCAGTACCACGTACTTATGTATGCCGAACTTGATGATTTTATCTTTATCGATTATCTTTTTGTCTCAAAGGATGCTCGCGGACAAGGATTAGGTCATAAACTGCTCGAGAAGTTAAAAGAAAAGAACAAAGCGATTATTCTAGAAGTAGAGCCGGTTGATTATGATGACACTGACACTGAAAAGCGCTTAAAGTTCTACAAGCGTGAAGGATTCGAACATGCTGTCAGTATCGGATATGCACGTCGGTCTCTCGCTACAAATGAAATCAATGAGATGGAAATCCTTTATTGGGCTCCAAATAACGAATCAGAAGATCTGATCTTCAATTCAATGAAGAAAACATATGAATTAATCCACACTTATAATGATAAGAAGTTTTATGGTGCGTCTTACCAGCCGGTTGAAGAAGTCTTGAAAAAAGACAAAGACCGTGATGGCGATGTACTGAAAAACCTCTAAACCAAAACAACCTTATTGTCCATTCGCAATAAGGTTTTCTAAATGAAAAAATGAAAATGTTCTATATCATGTTTAAGCTCTTTTTGAACCGGGTAAAGCCATAGTAGAAAGAGATCATATAGCGTATGTTAAACCTATGTATAGGAAATTTGACAAATTGGTTAAAACTATGTTCAAGGGACAGTAATTCATGTATAATACATAATAGAGATTTCTTATTTAAACTTATTTTAATTAACAGTCTATGTTTAAAATGAAATACTCTATATTATAAAAAAATCCTTAAGGGAGTGTGAATGATTCGTGGTTACATTATTCACTTCACCTAGTTGTACATCTTGTCGTAAGGCAAAAGCTTGGTTAGAAGAGCATGAGATTCCATATACAGAGCGTAACGTATTTTCTGAGCCATTAAGCATTGATGAAATAAAGGAAATCCTGCGTATGACTGAGGATGGAACGGATGAAATCATTTCAACGCGTTCTAAGACATTCCAAAAGCTTAATGTAGATTTAGAAACTTTACCACTTCAAGAACTGTTCGAGCTTATTCAGAAAAATCCTGGTCTTTTAAGACGTCCAATCATCTTGGATGAGAAACGTCTTCAGGTAGGATACAATGAAGATGAAATCAGACGTTTCTTACCTAGAAAGGTTCGTACGTTCCAGCTTCTCGAAGCTCAAAGAATGGTAAACTAAAGTATTCTTACATTCTCATCATATTATCAATGTTTGAGAATATATAAGGAAAAAGGGGCTGACCCTTTAAGGAACGTTGCGTATCCTTTCGGGTCAACCCTTTTTATATTAGTATAAGTATTAACACTTGAATTTTCTGCAAATATTCGCTAAAATGTCAAAAACACGTTAAATAGTGGGATTTGTGAAGAAAAAAATGGGTGTTATTTTTATTCCATTTTCAGTGTTTATATCATAAAATAGAAGTACAAGGTACAAACTAACCTAAATGTATCTTCTATCTTCACCAGCAATCGAGCAAAATTGCTCAGAGGGTGTAGTCCCTTCACCAACATCATGCAAGAAGGGAGAGGTGTTAAATGGAAATCGAACGCATTAATGAAAATACGGTCAAGTTCTATATATCCTACGGGGATATAGAAGATCGCGGCTTTGACCGCGAGGAGATCTGGTATAATCGTGAACGAAGTGAAGAACTCTTCTGGGAAATGATGGATGAAGTTCATCAAGAAGAAGATTTCGGAATTGAAGGACCGCTATGGATTCAAGTTCAAGCGTTAGATAAAGGGCTTGAAGTACTGGTTACAAGAGCTCAGGTTTCAAAGGATGGTCAGCGATTTGAGTTGCCTATCCCAGAGGATAAGCTCAAGGAACTTCCTGTAGATGAACGGATAGAGGAGCTTCTGGATCAGCATTTCCAAATCAAGCAGGATCAAGATGGGGAAGCAGAAGTGGCACTGGATTTCACTTTGAAGTTCAATGATTTCGAAGATGCGATTTCTTTATCCCATCGGATGAAAGAAATGCCTTTAGATCATTTGGAAACAAAGCTGCTTGCATTCGAAAATAGATATTTTATTTACGTTAAATTTTCAGAAGAGCACTTCTCGGAAGAAGATATCGACAATATGTTAAGTATACTACTTGAATATGCGGATGAGTCACGAATGACCGTTCATCGCCTAGAAGAGTATGGAAAAGTAGTCATTAATGAACATGTGTTTGGGACATTAAGTGAACACTTTTCTTAAGGATCATACCGGTTTCATTTAGAAATCGGTATTTTTTTATTTAGCTCATTAAGCCAGTGGAAGGTGTTAGAGGTATGAAAAATACAGTGAGAGTCCTCTTATTTATTGCTGTCCTCGTGTTAAGTTATATTTTTTATTTTGATCAGTACCTTTCAGGAATGGTCAAATATATTAGTCTGGTTTTTACATTCTCTGTCATTGTGATAGGATTTCTTATCTTCTTTGAGAATCGCCATCCCACTCAAACATTAACATGGTTAGTTGTTTTAGGTGCTTTTCCATTCCTTGGCTTTATCTTCTATTTATTGTTTGGCCGAAACTACCGGAAAGAGAAAATGTATAAGAAGAAGTACATATTGGACAAGGAAACCTACAATAAATTTGAGCCTGGCCCTAAGGAAATGAACGCTGAAATGTTCGGTTTGTTTCAGGAAAAACACTTTCAGCTTGCTCAGCGAATAGGAAACAGTGCCATTTCCTTTTCCAGTGAAACGAAGCTTTTAACCAATGGTAACGAGACATTCGGGGAAATCCTGAGGTGGTTAAAAACTGCCAAGCATCACATTCATATGGAATATTATATTGTCCGTCATGATGATATTGGCAATCAGATTAAAGATATCCTTATTGAACGAGCCAATAATGGTGTGAAAATTCGCTTTCTTTATGACGCGGTTGGGGCATGGCAATTATCTAAGGATTATATTGCTGAATTAAAAGACGCAGGGATTGAAGTGGTTCCGTTTGGTCCAGTCAAAATCCCTGTTCTCAATAATAAGTTTAACTTCCGAAATCATCGCAAGATCATCGTCATTGATGGAAGTATTGGATTTGTTGGGGGACTTAATATTGGCGATGAATACTTAGGGAAAAATCCACATTTTGGTTTCTGGAGGGATACCCACTTATTTGTAAGGGGGGAAGCGGTTCGAACCTTGCAGCTCATTTTTCTTCAAGATTGGTATTATATGACGAATGACGATTTCTTGACTCCAGGGTATTTAAGCCCTGATCCATTGGAAAATGCAAACGATGGTGGAGTTCAAATGATTGCAGGAGGACCTGATAATGAGTTGAGCGTATTGAAGAATATATTCTTCTCGATGATCACTTCTGCAAGAAAAAGCGTTTGGGTTGCATCACCATATTTCATACCGGATGAAGATATTTTTTCAGCACTTAAAATTGCTGCATTGAGTGGTGTGGATGTAAGGCTTTTGGTTCCCCATAAGCCTGATAAACGAATTGTATTTCACGCTTCACGATCTTATTTCCCCGATCTTCTCGAAGCAGGAGCCCGAATCTTTGAATATCAAAAGGGCTTTATGCATAGTAAGATCGTCATAGTCGATGAAGAAATGGCATCGATCGGGACATCTAATATGGATATGAGAAGTTTTCATTTAAACTTTGAAGTTAATGCATTCTTATATAAAACAGAAAGTACCGACTCTCTAGTGAAGGAATATTTACATGATTTAGAGGATGCAGAGGAACTGCAGCTGGAAGAGTTTCAAAAGAGACATCTTGGCTACCGGTTATTGGAATCCACTTCACGCTTAATGTCACCTCTATTATAAGAATAAGCCTTCAAGTGATTTTTTGCTTGGAGGTTTTTTTTTTGAAGGATTTTCACGAATATTGGCGAATAATTATTGAAGGAGGTGTTCTATGTTAACAGCTTTATTAGGAGAAAAAGTATTTTCAACCATTCATTACACAAGAGAGGAATTAAAGAATCTGCGACGTAAGCGTAATATATTTCTCTGTCCTCATTGTTCATCCGAATTGAACCTTCGCATCGGAAATCAAAACGTCCCACATTTTGCTCATCAGTCCCAGTTCCTTTGTGAGCTTGGAAAGCAGCATGAGTCACCCCGACATTTGCTTACTAAACAACTGCTATATGAAAGGTTAAGAGAGCATTTTACGGAGGTAAAGGTTGAATATTATGTAAAAGAGATTCAGCAAATCGCTGATGTATATGTAAAAACGGATACGAAAAAAATTGCCATTGAGATTCAATGCTCTTCCATTCCCATCCCCGACATCCTTTCCAGAACTCGTGGATATCAAAGTCAAAACATCACTCCATTCTGGATGCTTACCCAACCAGTGACAGAAAAACAAAAGGGATTACTGCAATTACCGTCATTTCAGCAATCATTTATCCGGTATTCACCCCATTTGCACCATTTTCTTCTCCATTTTTCTCCTGAAGATAGAAGCTTTACAATATTTACTCATCTCATACCTGTTTCAGTCTCAGCTTTTATTAGTGCAGCGCCTGTCAGGATCCCTATCGAGCAATTCACTCTTCCTTTGTCCATCCCACATCCTACAGTCAATCACCCATATTTATTAAAAAACTGGAATCAATTCCGAATGAAGTGGATCTATAACAAACTTCATTACAATAAAGCGAAAGACGATTTATTTTTACGGGAAGTGTATAGAGAAGGGGATACATTTTTATATTTACCTTTATTTGTTGGAATGCCAGTGTTTCCTCATGGAATCTATTTTAAGAATCATGCGATCGAGTGGCAATACTATTTGTGGAAGGATTGTATGAAGAAAGATACATTTTTTTCAGAGGAAAAAGTAGTTGAGGTTCTAAAAAGAAGGATGGATAGAGGATATTTAGAATTCCGTACGCTTCCTTTTGTATGTGGGGACCAGCTGCTAAAGGAAATAGTAAAGAGCTATTTGTCTCTCTTGAATGATATGCAGGTAGTCAGAAGGATGGACGGTGGGCAATATCAGCTCTCTCGGCCGTGGAATTGTCCTGACAACTTTTCGGGCTTCGAAAAGCATCAGCATGATTTTTTTCCTAAATGGAAGCATATATTAAAAAAGGTCTAACAAAGATTGTTTTGTTGCAGGAAAATCTTAGATAAGAGAGAATGTAACTATAAGGAATTTTCTGTAGATTTAAGAATGGAGGATGTATATGTCTAAAGATACAGCTACGAAAAGTCTGCCTGGCAGGAAAGAGGTAGAGGAGAAGTTAACGTGGAGATTGGAAGATATTTTTGAAAGTGATGAAGCCTGGGAAAAAGAGTACAAAGCAATTAAAGAGTTAACGGGTAAGGCAGACGAGTTTAAAGGAACTTTAGGAGAGAGTGCAGATCAGCTTTATAAAGCATTTGCCTTCCAGGATGAAATTATGGAACGTATGGGTAGGGTTTATACATATTCTCATATGCGCTATGACCAGGACACAACCAATTCATACTATCAAGGACTCGATGACCGTGCCAAAAGTCTTTATACACAGTTAGGGAGTAAATTTGCCTACTTAGTACCTGAAGTTCTCTCGATTGAGGAAAGTAAGCTTCAAGGATTTCTTGACGAAAAGGAAGAGTTGAAGAAATACAAGCATGCTTTAGAAGAAATTAATCTCCAGCGTCCACATGTTCTATCAGCGGAGGAAGAAGCATTACTTGCTCAAGCTTCCGAAGTGTTCAGTGCGGCTAGTAACACGTTTGGTATGCTGAACAATGCAGACTTGGAGTTTCCGAGCATTAAAGATGAAAACGGGGAAGAAGTGGACATCACACATGGCCGTTTCATTCGTTTCCTGGAGAGCAGTGATCGACGAGTACGGGAAGAAGCGTTTAAAAAAGTGTATGAAACATACGGCAAATTTGAAAATACGTTTGCCTCTACATTAAGTGGAGCAGTGAAGAAAGATAACTTCGTCGCAAACGTAAGACATTATGATTCTGCAAGACATGCGGCATTATCAAATAACAATATTCCTGAACAGGTGTATGATAACCTGGTTGATACAGTCAATAAGAACCTTCATTTGCTGCAGCGATATGTAAAGCTTCGTAAGAAAGTATTAGGCTTGGATGAAGTTCATATGTATGACTTATATACACCGTTAGTGAAGGAAGTCAAGATGGACATCAGCTATGATGAAGCACAGAACATGATCCTGGATGGCTTAAAGCCTTTAGGGGAAGAATATGCCAATGTCCTTAAAGAAGGCTTTGATAACCGTTGGGTGGATGTTGTCGAGAATAAAGGAAAAAGAAGTGGTGCATACTCTTCAGGAGCATACGGCACCAACCCTTATATCCTCATGAACTGGCAGGATAATGTGAACAATCTATTTACACTGGCTCATGAATTCGGACATAGTGTTCACAGCTATTATACACGCAGTGCTCAGCCGTACACGTACGGACATTACTCCATCTTTGTTGCCGAGGTGGCTTCTACATGTAATGAAGCTCTCTTGAATGATTATCTATTAAATACTATTGATGACGAGAAAAAACGTCTGTACCTATTAAATCATTACCTGGAAGGATTCAGAGGAACCGTTTTCCGTCAAACCATGTTTGCAGAATTTGAACACCTCATTCATAAAAAAGCTCAAGAAGGAGACGCCCTGACTTCTGAATTCTTGACTAAAGAGTATTATGAATTGAATAAGAAGTATTTCGGAGAAGACATCTCGATAGATGAAGAGATTGGATTGGAATGGGCTCGAATTCCTCACTTCTACTACAATTACTATGTTTATCAATATGCAACCGGCTTCTCGGCTGCGACCGCTCTCAGTCAGCAAATCCTTGAAGAAGGAGAACCGGCCGTAGAACGCTACATCGATTTCCTGAAAGCGGGGAGCTCTGATTATCCGATTGAAGTTTTGAAAAAAGCAGGAGTGGATGTGACAACCTCCAAGCCGGTGGAAGATGCATGCAAAGTCTTTGAAGAAAAGTTGAATGAAATGGAAGAACTGCTTGAAAAATTACAGTAATTAGAGATCAGGTGCCTACTGGTTAAAAAATAAACTCCCCTTAGAGATGAATATATTCTAAGGGGGTTTTTATTTGGGGGGAGTTTTCGAAAGAAGGTCCCTCCCTCATTTCATTGATTTGAATCCTTTGAAGCGGTTGCGGTTTCCTAGGGAGTGGAAGAAGAGCAGGAGTGAGAGAAAGAGGATCGGGGATGTAATATAGACCGGAACAAGGCGCATGAGTCCGAGGATGTTTATGAAGAAGCTGATCATGATTAACAGCAGGAGGATTCCGTATTTTATTTTTAGTGCCATATCATTTCCCTCCGGTGATAAATTGTCTTATACACATGTATATGAAGGAGGGGAGGGGAACATGAATGGTTTTTGACAATATTGTGAAATACCATACAAACAACTTGCCAATACAAGTGGATGCGTGATATATTATCAGTGTGAAGTTGATCACAAGCAAACATATACCCCTTTGTTTGACCGTGAAAAATTTCTCCCATCCCCTTTGTTCGTATTGAAAAACCGATGTTGGAAACAACATCGGCTTTTCTTGTTTATTGGCTTATTTTAATATATCGGAATAATTAATGACTTAGATATTTCCAAAAAGTTCCGTGTTTTGCAGGAAGCCTCTTTACTTTTTGCTGAAGTGTCCATTTCTTCATTTGCTTTTCTACTTCTTCAATGGATAAATCATAGACAACGGCTATTTCCTTCGATGCCACTACACGATAATATTTCATGAATACTTCCAGCGGAGGCAATGGTTGCTTATCAGGTTTCTCTCCAAGCATTTCTTCAATAATATGAACATACACCTCGTAGGAATACAATCCCGTGATCTTTAAGCCTTCGTCTTCAATATTTTCATTAAAGAAGACCAATGTAGGAATTTCTTCTACTTCCATCTCAGATGTGATCTTTACATCACACTGAAATGCTTTGGACGCAGATGATGAATTGATGTCGTTCATAAATTCGCTCAAATCAAGCTTGGCTGCTTGAGCACATTCCATGAGTACCTCGATATTGGAAATGTCCTGTTTCTGTAAGAATAATCTTTCCTGTAAAAATCTTAGAAACCGGATACCCGAATGTTTTCCTTGAAGCTCGGCAGCTTTAATGGCGAAAGAAGCAAGATAAGGTGAATCAATTGGATTATCTATCCATAAGCTTCCGTCGCACGACATTCCCGAACGGCTGGCTGTTTTATCCCATTGCTGTGCTAAATCTTCCTTCTTACGTTTGGTCGCTATGTTTAAAGATGCAAGCTGGCCGCTCAAAATGTAACGTATACGAAAGTATTGTCCGTATTCAATGTGCAATTTCTTTAAGATTGGTTCAAGAGCCCAGCATTCCGGGCAAAGAGGGTCAACAAACATATATATTTCCAGAGGTTTCTTATCATGTCCACACCCTTTAAGGTGATGCCAGCTATTTGTTCTAGTCAATGCTATTACCCTTTGAAGTTTCTGTATTCACCATATGATGGGCGGTTAATACGAGTCTGTGAAAAAAGTCATCTCTTACTGGACCCTCTAGATTGACTTCATCCATTGCCTCATGCATACAGCTTAACCAAGCCTTTGCCCGTTCCTCAGTGATGGGAAATGGCAGATGCCTTGCGCGCAGCATGGGGTGACCATGCTCCTCTGTGTAAAGCGCAGGACCACCTAAATACTGAGTTAGAAATTGTTTTTGTTTGCGAGCTGTTTCGGTTAAATCATCAGGGAATATTGGTGCTAACTCGGGATGATTCGCTACTTTATTATAAAAAGCTTCAACGAGCATGGAGAGTTTCTTTTCGCCGATAAGATTATAAGGCATTTGTGGTTTCTCGACCATAAGAATGACTCCTTTTTACTTAGATTGTATGTTTATTCTAGCAAGCATTTATTTATATCTCAAACAAATCGCCTTACATCAACTTATTATTCCTAAATTAGTGTTGCCTTTTTTCTGATGTCTATCCCGATTTCAGGAACCTTATGGGGGATGGTGAAGATAGGTTTAAGAGGAGGTAGGTCTATCAGACTGTAGCTTTTGTCGTGAGTTTTAATAGGAAAATACATAAAAAAGGCTGACCAGAAAAAAGTGGTCAGCCTGCTTATCATGCAAAATAGCGGTCGGTCACTTTTTTTACATAAGCAGTGGTTTCTTTAAACGGTGGGATCCCGTTGTATTTATCAACATTTCCGGGACCTGCGTTATAGGCTGCGAGAGCCAGTTTAACGTCCCCATTGTACTTATCGAGCATCTGCTTTAAGTATTTGGTTCCGGCGAATACGTTTTCTTCCGGATCAAAGATGTTGTTTACGCCAAGCCCCCTTGCAGTACTGGGCATGAGCTGCATTAACCCGGATGCACCCGCATGGCTGACTGCATTAGGGTTGAAGTTGGACTCAATATGAATGACCGCTTGAATCAGTTTTGTGGGAATACCATAGTGGTCCGCCGCTCTGGAGATGATTTCATCAATCTCCCCGGGAGCATTCAGGTTCGGTTTGTTCAAAGCGGAAAGTCCAGGAGGAGGTGGTGAAAGAGAGAATGGTGTTTTGGTTTCCAATGCCTCTTTAACTGCCCCTAATGTTTGGTTCATATTTAAATGGTTCTGGTTAGTGTGAAGTGCCTGATTTAATAGTTGTTGAAATAGATCGCTGGACACGTCAGTGTTTTGCTGAACAGAAGATACTGAACCCAAGCTGTTTAGAGCTTGCAACTCCATCATCGTTCTCAACTGTTGAACATTCATGAGTATAACTCCTCTTCTGAAAGACTTTATTCATATACTATATCGGTAATCGTCAATCCTTTTTTAATTTTTCCAGGTAAAAACGTTTGATTTTATTATCCGTTTCCCGAAGTGGGATGTTTAGTTCCTCCAGTAAGTTCAGGAATATAGCTTCACCTGATTTACGCTCTTTCACTTCATATTCGAGCTCATAATCTACCATTTGTAAATATGAACTCTTATCGAAGACCAGGAGCCCTTCTATATAGTCGATTTCAGCCCGGTTTGTCGTCAGCGTGCCGAAATAATGAAGGGACCCAGTGGGGATTTGAAGGGAATCCAGAACATCTTTGACTTCTCCTTCAGGAAATGCCCCTTGATGTAAAAGTGATTCAGACTCTTCCTTTGTTAACCTTTGGTTCGTTTCTAGTAGATCCTCTTCTAAAGGGGTTTTTAAGGTCAGCGTATAAGTCCCGTTCCTCTCCCGGATTCTTAAGGCTGATTGTATACTCTTTAATTGATAGTCCGAAGTATCAATATAGTGATTGTCTTGAGATGAGAAATCCTCATCTTTTATATGAAAATGTGAGATTAATCGCGTAAATTCATCTTCTGTTACTAAATTTTTGAATTCTATTTCAATTTCCTGAGCCATAACAAGCATCCTTTCCTTGCATACTTCTTCTATTATCTCTTTAATAAAAGAGAACTTCAATGTTTAGATGAAATGGTTGTCTTATGTTAAAATGATACTGATTGTTTAATGGAAGGATGAAGAAAAGCATGAGGAAAATAGTTCAATTTAAACACACCACATATGAAAACGGTACATTATACTTACATACCGACCAAGCAGAGCTCCTGCAAGGGACAACGGCAGCTGGTCAAATTATTGCAGACTCCGATCGCTATGCATTTGTATACTTAGCAGAAAATGAAGAGGAATATGTTTACTTATACCTGGAAGAGTCGATCTGGGATGAATTGAAAATAGCACTTCAAGAAAAGAGTGCAGTCATTGCGAAAAGCCATGATTATTCTTTGGAGTTAGATCAATTCACTGAAGAGCTCGATTATCTTGTGTCCAATATAGAAGGAAATGGGAACTATGGTGACGAAATGGTTAAAAAGGTAGAGAGAGTTTTTCTTGATAAGTAGTCACGTGACGTAAAGAGGTGAGGAGAATGAATCACTGGGAACAATTTTTAGCTCCCTACAAACAAGCGGTTGATGAATTGAAGATTAAGCTTAAAGGGATGAGGGGAGAATATGAACTTCATAACACACATTCTCCCATTGAATTTGTGACTGGAAGAGTGAAGCCGATCGCGAGTATTCTTGATAAAGCAAATCAAAAAGGGATCAAGCTATCGAATATTGAAACAGAAATGCAAGATATCGCCGGTCTTAGGATGATGTGTCAATTCGTGGAGGATATTCATGTAGTAGTGGAAAAGCTTCGTGGACGGAATGACTTTACTATTATAGAAGAAAGAGATTACGTGACCCATAAAAAACAAAGCGGGTATCGTTCCTATCATATTGTCATTGATTATCCGGTTCAAACGATTTACGGAGAAAAAAACATTCTGGTAGAAATCCAAATCCGGACACTTTCGATGAATTTTTGGGCTACGATCGAGCATTCTTTGAATTATAAGTACAGTGGACAGATTCCCGAGCAAGTTCGTCTTCGCATTCAAAGCGCTGCTGAAGCAGCATTCAGACTGGATGAAGAAATGAGCTTGATCCGTGAAGAAATTCAGGAAGCCCAAGTCATATTTACTAATAAAAAGGAAAAGGATCAACGGGGGAAAAGCTCTAAACCAAATAAGCAGTGACTTGAAGGGGGTACACGAATGAAGTTCGCGATTACATCAAAAGGTGATTCGAAGTCCAATACATTAATGCACAAAATGAGGACTTATCTCCAAGATTTTAATTTAACCTATGATGATGACCAACCGGATATCGTCATATCGGTTGGAGGAGATGGGACGCTGCTTTATGCATTTCATCGCTACAGATCCCGCTTAGATAAGACAGCGTTTGTTGGTGTACATACAGGACATCTCGGCTTTTATGCCGATTGGGTGCCGGAAGAGATCGAGAAGCTTGTGATCGCCATCGCGAAGACACCTTATCAAATTATCGAATACCCATTATTAGAAACGATCATCCGCTATCAGCACGGAGGGAAAGAAACCCGTTACTTAGCGTTGAATGAATCGACGGTCAAAAGCGTTGAAGGAACCCTGGTTATGGACGTGGAAATCAGAGGCCAGCACTTTGAACGATTTAGAGGAGATGGACTCTGCTTATCGACTCCATCAGGTAGTACGGCTTACAATAAAGCACTTGGCGGGGCAATCATTCATCCGTCTCTTCCAGCTATTCAATTTGCGGAGATGGCTTCCATCAATAATCGTGTATTTCGTACCATCGGATCACCTTTGATTTTACCTGCACATCATACATGCATGCTAAAGCCGGTGAATGGACCGGATTTCCTGGTCACTATCGACCATCTTTCTCTTCTTCATAAAGATGTGAAGAGCATTCAATATCGTGTCGCTGATGAGAAAATCCGTTTTGCCCGCTTTCGTCCGTTTCCGTTCTGGAAGCGGGTGCATGATTCCTTTGTTGCGGATGAATGACTTAAGGCTGGGAAGTGTACAATGAAATTCTATATAATGAAATGGGTTATCCCTTCTTCCTTTGACGGGAAACTGATGAGAGAGTTTCTAATCGATCAGCAGGTTTCAAAGCGTACACTGACTGCTGTGAAGTTTAATGGAGGGACTATTACCGTTAATGGAAAAGAAGAAAATGTCCGATATCACCTTGTAGAAGGGGATATTCTTGAGTTGAAGTTCCCTGAAGAAAAAGGGAGTCAGTCATTAGTTGCTGAAGAGATTCCATTGTCAATCATATATGAGGATGGGGATGTTCTCGTAGTGGATAAGCCATGGGGTATGAAATCCATTCCGACAAAGTATGAACCGACTGGAAGTCTTGCCAATGCCATTGCCGGTTATTATGAGAGGGTGGGTATTTGTTCAACGGTTCATATCGTTACTCGATTAGATAAGGATACATCGGGACTTGTTCTAGTAGCAAAACACCGCCACGTTCATCATTTATTCAGCCTACAGCAGAAGGGGAGGGAAATTAAGAGAACGTATGAAGCTTTTGCAGAAGGCCGGCTGGACTCGGAGACCGGTACAATAGAAGAGCCTATCGGCCGGAAACCGGATAGTATCATCGAAAGAGAAGTGCGGCAGGATGGCCGGTATGCCTTGACACACTATAGAGTTAAAAAGCAGTTCCAGGATTTCGCTCATATTGAATTGAGATTGGAAACAGGGCGAACACACCAAATCAGGGTTCACATGTCATTTATCGGGCACCCACTGGCAGGGGATGATTTGTATGGGGGCAGTGTGGCGTTGATTGGAAGGCAGGCACTGCATTGTGAGAATCTGTCTTTTTTTCATCCTGTTAAAAAAGAATGGGTGCACGTGGAGGCTGCGATGCCTCGTGATATGCAGATTTTGCTTGAAAGACAATGAGATAAAGAGATTCTTTTCGGTTGACCTGAAAAGAATCTCTATTTTTTTGTGGAGCGGGAACAAGCACTATCACACCTTATTCAAACTCCCGAAACTTCTCCTCCACAAAAGGCATGCTCGACCCCACACTCACCACTTCGATCTCAGGGTATCGCAAAGCTGTCAACTTCCCGCCAAACACAGCTCCTGTATCAATATTCGCAGTCTTATTAATGATTCGGGCCTCTTTTACCGGGGTGTGGCCATACACGATCCACGCGTCACCTTTATAATCCGAAGCCCAATCTTTTCTGACCGGCGTACCGTCTTCATTCTTCTCACCTGTGATGTCACCGTACAGAACAAAAGTTTTCACCCGATTACTCTGCTTTCCGATCAGCTCTTCTTTAATACCTGCATGGGCAATGATTAGCTTTCCGTCATCCAACACGTGATATAAAGGAGACTGTTCATACAAAGTGATAAACATATCCCGATATCGGTCTCTTTCAATCCGGGGAATGGCACTCAATTCCGCTACTGTCGTTTCAAGCCCGTGCAGGATCTTCACATTATTCCCCAGGAAGTAGCGATAGAGTTTATTACAATGGTTCCCAGGGACATAGTAAAGACATCCCTTTTCAAACAGATTAAAGACCGTTGAAATGGTCTGAAGCGAGTGGTGACCACGGTCAGTTAAATCCCCTACAAAGCCGAGCAGTCTTCCATGTGGATTGACGGGGAGACCGGATGTCCAATCGTAGCCTAACTTTTTTGTTAATTCTTTGAACTCTTCATAACAGCCGTGAATGTCTCCGATTATATCTATTTTCATAGGATACCTACTTTCCTGTGGCATTTTTCTTTTCTTTTCGGTTATTTTATGCCATATTAATGATTCAGTCTTTCATATCGAGCGGATGTTTATTCATATTTTAATATACCTTCCGTACATAACCAAAACCATATTAGAGATGGTTATCATTTCATAAGAGACATTCGTCATAAGATTTGCTAGTATTATTACGACTATATACAATTCAAGTTAAGAAGGAGGGTGTATATGATGTCTGAAGTAACCCAGGATCAATCAAAAGATAGAGATAGACAAGAAAAAGAAATGTATGATGAAGACCTTCTCATTAGAGCCCTTCAAGAAGAAGATCTGGATTTATTTCGCTCAGAATTCGTCCATTTACACTCTTATGACCAAGCAAAGTTCTTTTCGAAAATAGATGAAGCCCTGCGAAGCCGCCTGTATCATTACCTGTCTCCGGAAGAGATGGCGGAGCTTTTTGAAAGTCTGGATATAGATGAAGAGGATTATCAGGATATATTAGCTGAGATGAATCCAACTTATGCCGCTGAAATGCTATCGAATATGTATGCCGATGACGCGGTGGATGTCTTAAATGAGCTGGATAAGGACCAGGTAGTTAGTTATTTAACGATCATGGATGATGAATCAGCTAAAGAAATAAAAGAATTATTGCATTATGAAGAGTATACAGCCGGTAGTATCATGACTACTGAATTTGTAGCCATTTCCAAGAATCAGACCGTCCGATCGGCCATGTATATATTAAAAAACGAAGCCCCTAATGCTGAAACGATTTACTACATTTATGTAGTGGATGATGATAAAAAGCTTGTGGGGGTAATCTCCCTAAGAGATCTCATCATCAGCCATGATGATGTGATGATAGGCGAAATTATGAGTGATCGTGTCATGTCTGTAGGCGTCAGCGAAGATCAGGAGGCAGTCGCTAGACAAATGAAAGATTATGACTTTCTTGCTTTGCCTGTTGTTGATTTCCAACATCACTTACTGGGGATCATTACCGTCGATGACATTATGGACGTTATGGAAGAAGAAGCATCTGATGACTATTCAAAGTTGGCTGGTATCGCCGATTTGGATTCCATCGACCGAAGTCCATTTAATGCAGCGAAGAAGCGTCTGCCATGGCTGATTGCATTACTGTTTCTAGGAATGTTCACCGCAAGCCTTATCGGGAGATTTGAAGACACGTTAGATAAAGTTGCGATTCTTGCCGTGTTTATCCCCTTGATCGCCGGAATGGCAGGTAATACTGGAACTCAGGCCCTTGCTGTTGCTGTTAGGGGGATTGCAACCGGTGACCTGGAAAAGGAAAACAAGATGTCCCTTGTCATCCGTGAAGCGGGAACCGGACTTATAACTGGTACTACATGCGGGATAGTCGTCAGCATCGTGGTCTATGTATGGAAAGGTGAATTCTTCCTGGGGGTGCTCGTTGGGATATCCGTGTTGGTGTCATTATTTGTTGCAACGCTCGCGGGTACATTAGTACCATTACTTATGCACAAACTAAAAGTGGATCCAGCTGTCGCTTCCGGTCCTTTTATTACGACGATAAATGATATTATCAGTATTTTAATTTATTTTGGTTTAGCGACATTGTTTATGAATTATTTAATATAGAGAGAAGAGAGAGGGGGAGGTATAGATGGAACAGCATGCGTCCGTTACATCATTGGTTATTGTCATTCTTGTAGCTTTTTTAACTCCCATATTGCTGCATAAATTCAAATTAAATTTCATCCCTGTAGTCATCGCGGAAATCATTATGGGATTAATAATAGGTAAGAGCGGATTTGATATCGTTCACCAGGATATGTGGTTGGAAACACTGTCTACACTTGGATTTATTTTCCTTATGTTCTTGAGTGGACTGGAAATTGATTTCACTGCATTTTCAGGAGGAAAGAAGAAAAAAGAACTGCTACCTAATGGAAAAGAAGAACCGAACCGTCTGAAGGTAGCGACTTTTATTTTTATCGGGATATTTTTTGTTTCACTTGGCCTGTCTTATCTGTTCGTCTTATTCGGGCTCATTGATAATGCATTCTTAATGACCCTTATTATTTCCACCATTTCACTTGGTGTCGTGGTTCCTACACTTAAGGAAGCACATATCATGAAAAGCGCAATCGGGCAGATCATCCTGCTTGTGGCGGTTATTGCAGATCTTGTGACGATGATTTTACTGGCTGTATTCGTGTCACTTTACGGTGAAGGTCATGGAAATATGTGGCTTCTCCTTATCCTGTTCGGTGTTGGAGTACTCTTATACTTCCTGGCAAAGAGATTAAAGAACAATTCCTTCATCAAGAGCTTGTCGACAGGTACCGTTCAAATCGGGACACGAGCAGTCTTTACATTGATCATTCTTCTTGTAGCTGTATCTGAAACCGTTGGGGCTGAAAACATTCTAGGTGCATTCCTTGCAGGTGTACTGGTATCATTATTGGCACCAAATCAGGAAATGGTTCATAAGCTGGATTCCTTTGGTTATGGATTTTTAATCCCGATCTTCTTCGTGATGGTAGGAGTTGAATTGGATCTGGGATCACTGCTTAGCGATAAAAAGATGCTTCTGTTGATTCCATTACTTCTGCTTGCTTTCCTAGTTTCGAAAATCATCCCGGTTTACTTATTAAAGTATTGGTATGATACGAAAACAACGATTGCATCAGCATTTTTACTTACATCAACGTTATCACTTGTCATTGCAGCTGCGAAAATCGCTGAGAGAATGGAAATCATCACAGCGCAGATGAGTGGTACGCTCATATTAGTAGCGGTGATCACGTGTATCATCACGCCAATATTCTTCAAAAAGCTTTTCCCAAGGGAAAGCGCAAAGGAGAAAAAGCTCAAGATTACATTCCTGGGAGCGAATCAACTTACGATGCCGGTTTCAAGGGAACTTCATTCATCCCTTTATGAACCAGTCTTGTATCATACAAAACAAGATAAGTCTGATCGTAATATTGCTGATTCTCTGTTTACCATCAATGAAATTGACAATTACGAGTTAGACACGCTCGAAGAGAACAACATCTTTGATTCTGACATCATTGTGATTTCAACCGGTGATGAAGAAATCAATGCAACACTTGCCGTTACCGCTAAAGAATATGGTGTGAATCGTGTCATTGTAAGGGTTGAGAGTCCTGACTTACATGAGACACTTAGAGAACAGGACATTGAAGTATATTCCGTATTCCTGTCAACGAAAGCGTTACTGCGTGCGCTCATTGAGTCACCGTCTGTCATGAATATCCTTACGAACCAAGAGACATCGCTATATGAGATTCGTATGCTGAACAGTCAGTTTGAAGGCATGACCCTTCGTAAATTTCCGTTTACAGGAGATGTTATCTTCGTTCGGATCTTTAGAGGGAAAGATTCCATTGTTCCTCACGGAGATACAGAACTCCACATGAACGACCGCTTGATCGTAACCGGTTCAAAAGAATATGTAGATGAACTAAAACGCGAACTTGAATTCTGTGAGTATTGCTAAGAACTAATCAACTTCCCAAGAAATTATTCTTGGGAAGTTTTTTTGGCTCTTTTCGTATAGTTTGTTGCTATTGTAGAGGGGAAAGTAATAGTTGATTTCCGCTCCAGGATGCTCGCTTTCCGCGGGGCTGGCGGTGAGCCTCCTCGGCTGCGCCTCCGGGGTCTCACCTGTCCAGCTATGGGGCTTAGGGGCTCGAGGTCATAAGACGAGTCTGCCAAAAAGGCAAAGAGCGCCTTTCCGGCAGACTCGTCTTATGCTTGTCGCCCCTGGGCAAAGCCCCTCCGCTTTTCGTACTGTCCAGCTATTCCCGCAGGAGTCGAGCATCCTGCAGCGAGGATCAACTTTCTGAGCATGTATCCTTAATGGGAAATAATAACAACAAGAATTTTAGCAAACAATCTCATTTAAGGTAAGTAGAGATTGATTTTCCTTTTAAGGAAGAAGAAATATTTCTTCTTGTTGCATTGTTTTCTTGCACACCTTGAAGCTCTGTCATGAAAATTCTGTTAAAGATGGTGAGGGGAATTGCGTAGACTCCGGCGGATTTTGGCGTGCCGAGACCCCGTTCGGCTAAGCTGAGGAGGCTCGGCAGTACGCTAGCTGCAAGCGAAGCGGTTCCCCTCACCATCCAGCACACACTGGTTGACAGAGCCCTGGCAGATTCTATGGTAGAAAACAACAATCTTTGCGAAAAGAGACTATTTTTTAGAGGAGTTTACACTCTTACCACTAATATCTAATAAGAGAGAGATACTAAAGGGAGGCATGAAAATGTGGGAAACAAAGGTAATTGAAATCAGAGATAGGCTGAAAGGAAGCTTCATGGAGGTACCAGTTGAGAAGCTGAATGAAAAGCCTTCGCCAGAGGAATGGAGCATAGCCCAAATTGTTCTTCACCTGGCAGGAGCTGAAAAAAGATTTTTAACATTGGCTCTCGAGTCAGCGGAAAATCAATCAGGAACATGTGAAAATCGAGCTGATTTATCCGTATTCGATGATCCATCTAGAAAACTGAAGGCACCAATCGAACCAACTTCTGAGTTTCAAAAAAAGGAAAATTTAATTCTAGCATTAGATGAATCCCGGTCATTCACTATACGCTTCCTGGAATCATACACAGAAAAAGGTTTGAAAAGTCGATCCATGAACCATCATCGATTTGGAGATATGCCCATATGGCAAGTGTTAGAGCTTCTCGGTAAACATGAACAAAGGCATTTAGTTCAAATCGAAGAAGTAAAAAGGCGAATCCTGTAGGAATTCTTCTTTTCTTTTATTGTGTATTACTGTAGAATTAGTATCAGGTACTAATAACATGTATAAAATAGGAGGATTAAAATGACTCTTTCATTAAAAGGTAAAACATATGTCGTTATGGGAGTTGCGAATAAACGCAGTATAGCGTGGGGGATTGCCCGTTCCTTACATCAATCAGGTGCACGTTTGATCTTTACATATGCAGGCGAGCGTTTTGAAAAAGGGGTTAGCGATCTTGCCGGGACTTTGGAAGGTGGGGAAGATTCATTAGTGTTGCCTTGTGATGTAACAAGTGATGAAGACATCGAAAAATGCTTTGCAACGATTAAGGAAGAAGTCGGAGTGATTCACGGACTTGCCCACTGTATCGCTTTTGCCAATAAAGAGGAGCTTGCTGGTGATTACATGAACACAACAAGAGACGGGTTCCTTCTGGCTCACAATATCAGCTCATACTCCTTGACAGCAGTTGCTAAAGTAGCGAAGGATCTTATGACTGAAGGTGGAAGCATCGTTTCCATGACATACCTTGGTGGTGAGAGAGTGATGCAAAACTACAACGTTATGGGTGTAGCAAAAGCATCTCTTGAAGCGAGTGTGAAATATCTTGCCAGCGATCTTGGAAAGCACGGCATTCGTGTGAACGCGATCTCTGCAGGACCGATCCGCACCCTGTCTGCTAAAGGTGTAGGTGACTTCAACAGCATACTGAAAGAAATCGAAGAGCGTGCTCCGCTCCGCCGCAATACAACACAAGAAGAAGTCGGTGATACAGCTGTATTCCTTTTTAGTGATTATTCAAGAGGGATTACAGGTGAGAACCTGCATGTAGACTCCGGTTATCATGTATTAGGTTGAAATATAGACATACGGAACCCTGGCTGCAGAAACCTTTCTGCAGCCAGGGTTCTTTTGTTATGTAGAGATAGTATTTATCTATGCTAATAAGAAACTCATAGGCGGTTCCTGCATACATATAAATGTAGAATGTAAGGAGGGATAGGTTTGAATAGACAGAAAAAGCCACTATTATATATACATCAACCCAGATTAAATGATGTGAAAAGCAGCATGCAGGAAGTCTATAGAGGTTCGCCAAGTATCGTTCAACCAGAAAGAGAAGAAAGAAACACGCAGTCAATCGAAATGAAAAGGAACAGCGCTGAGTTGATTGAAGCTGCTCCATTAGGGAGGTTAAAACAGCCTGAGTACCATACGATTGTGAAAAGGGAACCTAAAGAGGTTCGGCCCATTATAAAAGAGACTACTAATAGTGAAGAAGCAAATCAAGGTGAATCAGGTCTCGTACATTCACATGACGGTTACTTTAAACCACTTACTCCTTTTAAAGATCTGGATATGGATGGGAAAATTGAATATATGCAGAAGAGTATAATGGGGAGAGCCCCATTTCCATGTGCCTTTCAAACAGAAGAAGTGGTGTATCGTGGCGTATTAACCAGTGCCGATAGCGCATCCATAGATATAAAAACGTTTCAAGGTGAAGAAGTCACTTTAAAAAGAAATTCTATAAAGGCGATCAAAATCATTGGATTAAAATAAAAGAAGCCAGCCGGAATTTCCGACTGGCTTTTTATACTCGTTGCTGATTAGTCACAAACTCCTTCTACTCTTACATCATCGATACATTGAATAGCGCAGAAGCAATCCAGATCAACTGTGATACAATCTCCAGTCAATTCGTAAATGAAGTTATTGTTTAACCCCATTAATTCGTCTTCTGATTCTACGTCTTCGCCTGTAACATGAACTTTCTTCAGTACTTGAAGTGTAGCACAGCAGTCGTCAAATACATTCTTCACACGGAAGTAAGGTGTTTTCCAGCAATAATGTTTAGGGTGAACCTTGAATAGGTCTCCTTTTTTATTATAAAGTTTGAAAACACGAGTATTTGGTGCATTTCCAACTGGACTTACCAAAGATCCTAATGGCTCAAGAAAACAATCATTTTTACAATCAAAACAGTCTTGATCTGCTGCATCTTGAACATCTTTAATAGCTCGAACAGCAAGGCATACACAACCGCGGTCTCTTGCACCTGCAATGTCATCTTTTCTGTAATTACCGCAACCCATAAGAATTTTCCTCCTTAAATAATTTTCACTACACTAATAACATATTGTAGAAGAGGAAATTGGGTAACGGACAAATGCCCCTTTTGACTAAATTGGGCGGGATATAGTTTATATAAGGAGTGGGAATATGGATATACTTGACATATTAATATTGGGAATTGCTGTGTTTAGAATGACTCACCTCATCGTGTTTGATAAAATAACGGAATTTTTAAGGTCTCCTTTTTTTGATGAAGTACCTGAAATGTCAGAAGATGGGGTGGAAGAAATCTTCCTTTTACCGAAAAAAGGTGGAATTAAAGGGTTTATAGGGGAGCTATTATCATGTTATTGGTGTACAGGTATTTGGGTAGCTGTTTTCCTATATGCAGGAAATCTTTTTTTTCCACAATTTTTCATCCCGCTTATCACAGTATTGGCAGTTGCTGGGGTTGCTTCCATATTAGAGGCGGCTGTACAAAGTTGGATAAGAGAGTAGCTCAATAGGTAATTAGTGGAAACAAGCTTGCACTATCGCACATATAATGGTCGTAAGGGGAATGGTAAAGGAGGGCGATCATTATGAAGTATTCTTCTGTAAATACCAAGAAACCAACAAATTCTCCCATCAAGAAAAAAGGGTGCGGTTGTGGATCAAAAGTGAAGAAAGGATAGGCTGCTCAAAATGGGCAGTCTTTTTTTTTTCATAAAATCTGACTTTATGAAAAAAATAAAGCATGAGTACAAATAAAAGAGGGATATGTCATGAACAAAAAACGGATCATCGTTCCACTAACTTTACTCGTCTTGATAGGGTGCACGAATAAGGAAGATGGAAACGACAGCAAGATTGCGCTAATGAAGAAAACCGATCCACCACCCATTGAATTAGTGGATAACCCAGAAACAGACAGTTATGGTCATGCCATTAAACGGGAAATCTCCAAAATGAAAGAGCTTTATGATGTAGCGGTCATACAAGGAAAAGAAGAAACGCTGGTGGTATATAAAGTGAAGCATCTGCAAAGGTTTCATATGAAGAAGATCGAAAAGAAGATGGATCATTATTTAGAAGATAAATATCCGGATGAAGACTTTATATTGTCCAGTGATTACAAGATATTTCTTGAAACCATCCGTTTAAAGGAAAAGCTAAAGAGGGGTTCGATTTCAAAGAAAGATGCGGAAAAGAAGTTCCAGGATATTGTGAAGCTTCAAAAGGAAAAGACGTAGGAGGAATGTTTTGTGGGGAAACCACCAAAAACGCCCGAACAGAAAAAATACGAACAGTTGGAAAAACAATATGAAACAAAGAGGCCACTACTTAAAAATGTACTAAAGGCTTTCTTTGTGGGGGGATTCTTCTGCTTGATCGGTCAGGCCATTACGTATGTATTTATTTATTTCTTTAATTTCACTGAGCAGACGGCAGGAAATCCTACTGTTGCCACTATGGTATTTATATCAATGCTTCTCACGGGCTTTGGCGTGTATGATCATATCGGTCAATTCGCAGGAGCGGGGAGTGCTGTCCCTGTGACCGGGTTCGGAAACTCAGTTATATCAGCAGCCATCGAACATAAAACGGAAGGGTATGTCTTGGGGGTAGGCGGTAATATATTCAAGCTTGCTGGTTCGGTTATTGTATTCGGAGTGTTTTCAGCCTTTGTCGTGGCATTAATCAAGACAATCTTAATTCAATTGGGGGTGATTTAATGCTTCAGGGTTCAAGGTCATGGGTATTTCCTACACATCCGGCCATCTTGTCTACCGGTGTCGTTGGCGGTCCATTTGAAAAAAAAGGGAACTTAGCTTCCGACTTTGATCAGTTTTACGATGACCTTTGGATGGGACAGGCCACATATGAAAAAGCCAATCGAACTCTCATTGAAGATGCGGTTCAGATTGCGTTGGAAAAACAGTCACTTCAAAAAAGCGATGTACAGTTTTTCTTAACGGGTGATCTGATTAATCAAATCACCCCATCAAGCTTTGCCGCCAGGACCAATGGAATCCCATACTTCGGATTATTCGGAGCATGCTCAACGTCGATGGAGGGTTTGGCATTATCTGCATTCTTGGTTAACTATCATGGAGCTCAGCATGTGGTGACGGGGGCATCAAGCCATAATTCCGCAACTGAGAGACAATTCCGGTACCCGACTGAATACGGGGGGCAAAAGCCTCCAACAGCTCAGTGGACTGTAACAGGTGCAGGTTTTGCAGTAATTGGTGAAGGAAAGTCTGTTACAACCCCTACACCGAGAGTAACCGCTGCAACCATCGGCAAGGTGATGGATATGGGGTTGAAAGATCCTTTTAACATGGGAGGAGCCATGGCACCAGCTGCTGCTGATACGATTGCAGGTCATTTTCAAGATCTGGGGAGAGATCCTTCTTACTACGATTTGATCATCACAGGTGATCTGGCTAAGATCGGCAGGCATACAGCTGTTGAAATGCTGAAAGAAAAGGGGTACAACTTCTCGGATCATCAGTTTAAAGATTGCGGATTATTGATTTATGGTGAAAATCAGCCTGTTCAATCCGGAGCGAGCGGCCCAGGCTGTTCTGCTACAGTCCTGTACGGTCACCTATTAAATGAAATGAAAAAAGGAACATATAAACGCATCTTGGTTGTGGCGACGGGAGCCTTGTTATCACCATTGACATTTCAGCAAGGAGAAACAATTCCTTGTATTGCTCATGCGGTATCCATCGAATATATGTAAATGAAAGGAGGAAACGAAGTGTTAGCGATGTTTTTTTGGGCTTTTACAATAGGCGGGATCATTTGTGTGATTGGTCAATTACTGTTTGATGTTGCTAAATTAACTCCAGCCCATACACTAAGCTTACTGGTTGTGGCAGGGGCGGTCTTTTCAGGGTTTGGATTGTACGAGCCTCTCATTGATTTTGCCGGTGCAGGAGCGACCATTCCCATCACAAGTTTCGGTAACGCCCTGGTCAATGGTGCCATGCAGGAATCACAGGAACATGGGATAGTGGGAGTCCTTACCGGGATGTTTGAAGTCACAAGCTCAGGGATCTCGTCGGCGATCATATTCGGTTTTATTGGGGCACTCCTTTTCAAACCAAAAGGATGATAGAGGTGAAGAACGATGCCTGAATACTTAGAGGTGGCGTTACGCAGTATATTTATCTTACTTTCCTTATTTGCAATAACCAAGTTACTTGGGAAGAAGCAGTTATCTAAATTGTCATTTTTTGAATACATTACAGGGATCACGGTTGGGAGCATTGCAGGGACACTTTCCATGGATCTGGGCCTCCCTTTAAGTGAAGGACTGATGAGCATCTTTTTATGGTTTTCCTTTCCACTCATTTTCTCCTTTCTTTCTCTTAAGAGCGTTCGATTTAGACGATTCGCCGAGGGAAAGCCGACAGTTTTCATAAAGGATGGAAATATTGATGAGAAGGCTTTAAAGAAGGAACAGTATTCCGTCGATGAACTGCTTGAGCAATTGAGAAAGAAAGACGTTTTCAGAGCTGCAGATGTGGAATTCGCGTCATTGGATACCAACGGAGATCTAAGTGTTCTGCTCAAAAGAGAAAAAAGGCCGCTTGTTCGAGAAGATGTATTTAAGATCTCACAAATGTCCACTCCTCCACAAGCAGTCATTTCAGATGGGGAAATAGATGAAGAGGCTCTGCGAGAAGTAGGATTTCCCCTGCCCTGGTTACAAAAAGAACTGGCCAAAAGACAATTGCAAGTTGAATCCATTTTTCTTGCCCAACTTGACCGTGAAGGAAACCTGACATTCGACCTGTACAATTGGACAAACACACAATAAATTCTCCAAAAGCCCATACGTAATGATCTCTCTATACATATGTTATAAGAGACTAAAGGTAAAAGAGAGGTGAAATTATATGTATGGATATGGATACGGTGGCTGTGGATATGGCGGCGGCGGTTATGGCTCAACATTTGTATTGATCGTTGTGCTTTTCATTCTCTTGATTATCGTTGGAGCAAGCTTCTGTTAGAAAGGGGTACAAAAGGCAGAATCCTCATTAGAGAGATTTTGTCTTTTTGTTTTTAGGCTCTTTTCACAATGATTGTTGATTTTACATATGGTCTGCCCGGGCTCTGTCAATCAGAGAGTGCTGGATGGTGAGGGGAACTGCTTCGCTTACAGCTAGCGTTCGGCCGAGCCTCCTCAGCTTAGCCGAACGGGGTCTCGGCACGACCGTACTTCCGCAGGAGTCTGCGCAGTTCCCCTCACCATCTTTCATAGATTTTTTGTGACAGAGTTAAAAAGTGTCATAAAACAAGCTAAATCCACGGTAGGTAATAACGATAAACATTTACTAATTAACTAATTTTTGACCTATCATAATAAGGTTAAATTTGTGCTCCTTTGTAGGTAGTTTGTTTTTTGAACAAACGCTAACATAATCACTATAGGAGCTTTTTTTGTATTTGTCTATCCGTTATTAGGAAGACAAAATTAGAAGCACAGAGTGGATTGTAGCGGAAGGCAATTGACTCCTGCGGGAAATAGAGGCTCGACTTCCTCCCCGCGGAAAGGAACGGTCACGTTTTCACACTACCACTAATTCAAGTTTACTTTTTTTGCAAGATATGCAATGCCATTGGGTGAGACCCCAATGAGGCTGCTCATCTGCCTTACTTTCTCTGTGTAGATAGCAACAAGATTAACGAAAGAGAGCTATTTTTTTAATAGTGAATCTAAATTACAGAATAACATGTAAAACCTTCAGAAAAATCAATTCATAATCACGCTCCTGGGTTTTTAACATATGATGCTTATAGTTAAAAGGAGGCGTGATGGAAATGAATAATAACTTTTTTAAGAATTTAGAGAAGAAGACAGGCGTAAACATGAACGAAGTGTTAGAGCTTGCGAACTCATTACAAAATGCAAACTTCAAAGATGAAGCAACCGTTAGAAGCGTCATAAAACGAGTATCTAAAATTGCCAATAAACCAGTAAACAAGGAAATGGAAAATAAGATTGTACAGTCGATTGTGAACGATGGAAAGCAATTAGACTTTGGAACCATCTCTAATATGTTAAACAAGGGGAAGAAATAAAAGTTATAAAAAATAAAGGAGAATGGACATAAAGGTGTGTTACAACACGTACTTTATGTTAATTCTCCTATTTTTTTAGGGTGGAAAAGTGATTAGACTTTCATCCAGAAATGGTACATATATCAACAAAATAGATACAGCCCTTAGAATCTATAAAGCCTAAATAAAGTTTAAGGATCAACCCCATATGGGTAACTAATACCAAGGAGGTAAAGAAAATGGGATACATTGCTCCAATTCCTCACCATCAGTATAAACAGTATCAGGAACGAGAAATAAAAGTTGAAAAACATCCGTTTACCTTTTTCCCCGTGCAAGCTGTAAAGCCCATGAAAAATAATAATCAAGCAAATACTGAAGAAGCAGAATCGTCCTATCATGTACTTCAATCAAATCAACGCAAAACTTCATATGAAGCACTCTCTAAACCATCCGTCCCAACAACATTATTAGCGCGGTTAACAGGAAAAGGAAAGCACTTTAACGAATATGTATAAAGAAGTTTTAGGGGCTTTTTTAGGTTGATGATCCCAAAAGGAGCATTCTTTATGGGATCTTTTAATTAACTGCGGATATCGGGTCCCTTACATATTTGGAGGTAATGACTTGAAATTACAAAACCTTTCCGAGCATTGCTATGCATTTACAGGGAGCGTTACCATTGGATACTGCATTAAAGAAGGAAAGGGCCTTCTTATTGACAGTGGTTTGGATGATTCTTCCATGAAGAAAGTGATCAAAATCTTATCCAATGAAGGGCTGCCCTTGGATTTTTGTGTCATCACCCACGCCCACGCAGATCATTTTGGAGGAGCTCACTTCCTGAAGAAAAAACAAGGGACTTCATTGTTTGCTCCAAAACTTGAAAAAGCGATCATTGAGAATTCGATCCTGGAACCGATATATCTATTTAATGGAGCTAATCCCATAAATGATATGAGAAATAAGTTTCTTGAAGGACAATCAGTGGTCATTGATGATGTGTTGAAGATTGGTGAGAATAGTATTGGTCCTTTCACTTTTGAAGTAATTGACTTACCGGGTCATTCATATGGTCAGGTAGGTCTGCTTGTTGATGATGTTTTATATGCGGCGGACAGTTATTTTGGCAGGGATACGTTGGAAAAGCATGTCATCCCGTTTATCATCGATGCGGATCAAACACTGGATTCATTAGAAAAACTCCTTCACATACCATGCAAAGGAGCGATTCCGGGACACGGGGATTATGAAGAAAACTTTGTGAAAACAGTTCAGGAGAATATCGATCTTCATGAAGAACGTATGAATTCTCTTCTGACATTAGTAAATGAAAGTAAAGAAGGCTTTGCTTTTGAAAAGATCATGAAAGAGTATTTGAATCTACACAAAATAACTGTATCAAATGTAGGGCAATGGCTTTTGTTCAGAACTTCGGTAACAGCTTATCTTACAAGTCTTGAACGAAAAAAACTCTTATCGTTCACGATCAGTAACAATGAATTCATCATTAAGCCCCACTAATAACCTTGTACTAACAGGCTTTCTCCTTCTTCCCATTCAGCATACATAACGTCCTTTGAGGAGAGGAAGCCTTGTTTTTTTATTTCGCTTAAAAGCCAATCCTCCCTTTGTTCGGCAAGCTTTAAATTATCGTAAACGATTTCTCCATCCAGAATTAAAGAAAGTGGAAGGGAAGCATTTTTTGCAGGTATATTAAGGTCTTGACGCTGTACGATTTCATAAAGCGGTTTTCTAATCACACTCAGCGTACCGTCAGACTCCAAAAGGGCAAATTCACATTCCCTTACTGAGAAAATATCTTTTGCACGAAGTAGATGCTGCAGTTGATTCAGATCTAAATGATTTTTCTTCAGCTCATCGAAGTTGATCTTCCCTTTATTGATGACTAAGGCAGGTGTACCTTCCAACATATGTCGAAACCTTCGGGATTTCTGGGTGAAATACTCTGTGAAAAAGATCAAACTCCCCCAAATAAAAATGGCAGCAAGGATTGGAAGTACAGTGATCTTTCCATCATAAAGGGAGTTCCCTACAAGTTCACCAAGAATTAATGCTGAAATGAAATCAAAGGCAGATATTTGAGTGATTTGAGTTTTACCGAGTATTTTTGTAAGAATCAATAAGGCAAAATATCCTACGATTAACTCGATGGCAATTGACGTGATTCCCATGAGGATCCCCCTTCCCATACACTTTCCCATTATCGACGAGTTGATATTGTAATATACTTCTTAATATGATTTGCAGGAAACAAAAAAGGAACAAGTAATTAAGCAGTTCTGCTTAATTACTTGTTCCTTTTAAATATCCTTCTTCATTGTTTTATGAGGGATTCCTGCGTCCAGAAATTCATCAGATGTAACTTTGTAGCCTAAGCCTTCATAAAAAGGGATTGCATATGTCTGTGCATTTAACTTTAATTGGGATAAGTTCTCTTGCTTCGCATATTTTTCAATGGCAAGCATGATTTCACGCCCAGCTCCTTTTCCCCTGACGGATTCTAAAACGCATATTCTTTCAACTTTCCCAAGTCCATCAAGAATACGGAAACGGCCTGCACCTACAGCATGTTTTTGGTCGTAAAGGACAAAATGAGTGGAATCATTTTCGAATTCATCGATTTCTTCTTGAAGTGGAACCTTTTGTTCTTCCACAAACACTGTCTTTCTTATGTTGAATACCTCTTGGATCTGATCTTCTGTTTTTGCAACTTCGACTTTCAACTCTTACTCTTCCTTTCCTAAACGGAAGGTTTCGTAAACTGTCCAAGAGCCGTTTTCTAATTGATACAACAAGTGAAATCGGTCGATGGTTTCTTCATGATCGATTCCAAGCATACGCAATGATCCGAAAATATCGGAGTGTTCATCATTTGAAAGCTTTTGTGCGACAGTTATGTGAGGAACGAAAGCGAATTCCGGCTCGTCACCCATGAAGTTTTGACTATGCATGTCATCGTGTAACCCTTGCAGTTCAGGAGTGGAGTTCACCTTGAAATAGATTACATTGTTCACAGGCTGAAAAGAACTTACTTTGTACACTTTTAAATTGAAGGGATCGTATTTCTTTGAAATAACATTTAATTTATTAGCGATATCCTTGATTTGATCATCATCTGCACTAAATACATTCTTTAAAGTCAAATGTGGTGGAACCAATGCATAATGAGGATCATAACGTTTCCTATAAGAGTTTGCGATATCTTGCAGCTTTTTCGATGGGAAAATGACTATACCATAATTCATTTTCTTCAATCCTCCTCTATTTAACTATCTTTGTATTATGTATAGTATAGCAAATTTTTCAAAAATTTAATATAGGGCGAACGGATAGGATCTCCATTTATCAAAGTGATTCGATAGCTCCCTGCATTCATTTAAGGAGAGGCAAGGGCGGTCCCTTGCCTATTCGGGGTTTAGTTAAACATCATCTTCAAAGCACGTCTCAAATCGGGTTGCCAATGTTTCCATGTATGATCTCCGTCGAACTCATCGTAAAAGGAAGAGAATCTTTTTTGATCGAATGTCTCGTGAAGCTTACGGTTTGGCTTTAAGAAGTCTTTTACTTTGCCGTCCGTCGTTTTTACCTCTGTTTCCTGTTTACCGATGATATGGTAAATGCTTAACAAATGAGGTTGTGAGAAGTTTTCTACGGCTTCCAACACTTTCTCGTTCACGAAAGGTGACTGCAGAAGAACCTTGCCAAATGTATTTGGGTATTTTAATGCAGTCATCAATGAGACTGTGGCTCCTAATGAATCACCAACCAGGGCACGTCCCATTCCCATATGATAAGTTGGGTAATGCTCGTCCAGATATGGGACCAACTCGTGTGCTAAAAAGCGAATGTAAGCATCATTTTCTTCACCATGTGGATGGTATTTTCTTCTCCGGTCCTCAACATCTTTATATGGAACTCCCACGATAATCATGTTTTCTATTTCCCTATTTTCGAGAAGTTCATCAGCCAGTCGAGGTATTCTTCCTAGCTGGAAGTAGTCCTTACCATCCTGGGTGATCAGTAGAGAATATTTATAGAGGGGAGAAAAAGTAGCTGGCAGGTATACAAGCATCTTAATCTCTTTTTTCAGTTCTTTACTAAAGAGGTTTAATTCGGTTACAGTTCCTCTTGCGGTTGTCATGACGATAGCCTCCTATAATCAGTGTGAACGTTTACAGAAAGATTGTATCATATTCTTCTCGATAATTCCCTAAAGCGGATTGCAATACGAAAATTCAAAAGAATGATATAATTCATGTAAGTTTTTGGACAGTCCAGAAAGGGGTATCTCAATGAATAAATCTGTACATTCAAGGGATGTAACGAAAGCTGCATTACAGAGGCTGAAAGATAGATGCGTATCTATAGAAGATATTGCTGAAATCGTCTATGAAATGCAGTATCCATATAATCATGAGTTAAATATGGAAGATTGTATCGAAAGTGTGAAGAAAGTGTTGTTAAAAAGAGAGATTCAGCATGCGATTCTTGTAGGGGTAGAACTGGATCAACTTGCTGAAGAGAAGAAGCTTTCCGAACCACTTCAATCGATTGTAGAAACAGATGAAGGGTTGTTTGGAGTAGATGAGACCATTGCTTTAGGTGCAGCATTAGGATATGGAAGCATCGCTGTTACCACTTTTGGTCATTTGGATAAAAATAAAATCGGTATCATCCGTGACCTGGATACGAAGAACGGGAAGGGTGTTCACACCTTTTTAGATGATATCGTCGCAAGTATTGCGGCAAATGCTTCTTCGAGAATTGCACATAGCCTACGGGACCGTGAAGAAAATATTTTAGAGGAAGATAAGATGAAATTTGAGGATGAGGAATTGATTGGATAGCTCATTATCTGATATATAACAGGTGGACTGAAGATGAATAATTCCTCTTCAGTCTTTTTACTGTGGACAAACATGCGTCGGGGAAGAAAAAATGATTGGGGTAATGTAACCGCTTTATACATTTTGTATACATTTGTAAAATAATTGACATGACAAGAACAAGCCGTACAACAGATTTAAATCAGTGTGTAATGGATCTAGAATGGTTTTTTTATAAAAATTGTTAAAATTTTATGTATTTGATTTGACAAGATTGTTACAGACTGTGTTACAATTATTTCGGTAAAGTAGAAATTTAATAGGGGGAATTAGAATATGAAAAAACGCAGTTTTTATCTAAGCACTGCACTACTTCTAGTTCTATCTGTCATTCTTGCTGCATGTGGCGGCGGATCAGGTGGAGGATCATCTGAGGGTGAAGGTAACAAAGAGGTTGACTTCATTGGGATTGCTACAGGTGGAACAGGGGGTACATATTACCCGTTAGGCGGAACATTCGCTAAGATCATTGAAGACGAAACAGGAATCAAATCCTCTGCTTCTACTTCAGGGGCATCGGCTGAAAATATGGCGGCCATTAAAGATGGTAAAACTGAAATCGCTTTTACACAAACCGATATCGCATCTTATGCATCTGAAGGAACTGAAATGTTCAGCGATAATAAAGTAGAAAACGCAAGAGGAATTGCCACACTATATCCTGAAACGATTCAAATCGTTACAACAAAGGATTCTGGTATCAAGTCCGTTGAAGATCTGAAAGGGAAAGTTGTTTCTGTCGGTGAAGCCGGCTCTGGAACTTTACTGAACGCGAAGCAAATCCTGGAGGTTCACGGAATTGCGCTAGAAGATTTAGAAGCACGTAATCTATCATTTGACGATTCAACTACTGGTATCCAGGATGGAACAATCGATGCGGCTTTCATTACTTCAGGTACTCCAACCGGAGCGGTTGAAGGATTGGCAGCAACGGAAGATATCACAATCGTTCCGGTTGAATCCGGTAAAATCAGTGAACTGATCGAGAAATATCCATACTACTCTGAGGATGAAATTCCTTCAGGGACGTATAGTAAAGTCGATGAGGCAGTTACAACCGTTGCGGTTCGTGCAATGCTAGTAACAAATGCTGATATTTCCGAAGATGTAATCTATGATGTTACAAAAGCCATCTTTGAAAATACAGATGCAATCACTCATGCTAAAGGTGAGTTAATCAAGGCTGAAGATGGACTAAAAGGTATGGGAATTGAATTACATCCTGGTGCGAAGAAATACTTTGATGAAAAAGGCGTTTCAATGGAATAGATCCACACCAGCAGATGGACGAAGGGATAGGCCGCGTAAAACGGTCTATTCTTTTGTTTTGGTATAGGCAAAAAAAATGTTATGTACAGCAGCAATAAATGGAATGGTGGGGACTTTGTTATGAAGAAAATTTCATTCATAGGAACAATTCTCATTATTCTTGTTCTGTTATTCATCATCTTTATTCCCTTTCAAACATACCTGGTAATCGAGCCGAGGAGTACTGAAGGTGATCCTGTCCTTTTCAGACTTCCTGAAAATCATACATTTTCGGTTCGTTACACTCATTCTATTCATCTCTCAGAAGTAGAAGAGTTTTACCGCCAATCTACAAACCAAATTCAACAGACAAAATTGCTTTATGAGGATACTGCAATTGGTATGCCTGCAAATGCAGAAGGTAATGAAACCTTCGAGAGGACAGAAGAAGGAAAGTACTTAATTTCAAATATGAATAAAGTGTTTCCATACATTGATATTCGAATCGGACAAGTGGTTGCCAATCATCGACTCATATTGGGTGATAAAGTCTATCCTTTAGCTGGTTATTTCGATAAAGGGTCTGTCGTTCGAATGCATTTAAAGAAACAAACACTATATGATCAGTGGAAAGGAGTGACCGTTGTTGGGAAAAGATAAAGAATTTGAATCATTAACCTCTGAACAACAACAAGAATTATTAGAAAAATATGATCCTGAATCATCAACGAGAAAGCTGCACCATGGAATGTTTAAATGGGTGATCTTCTATGGTCTATTAGCATTTTCATTATTTCAATTAGTCGCATCGATCTTTCAATTCATCCCTAGACAATTATTATTATCGATTCATTTAGGGTTTGCTTTGTCACTTGTCTTTCTTCTTTTTCCTGCCAGGAAAAAGAATCTGCGAAAAGATAAAGTGGCATGGTATGACGTCGTTCTCTCTGTCATATCTGTAGGAATTGGTGCATACTGGCCGATTATGCAAGATGACATTGTCAGCAGGGTCGGCATTATGACATCACTTGATTTTTATGTTGGTTTTGCTGCGATGATCTTAGTATTGGAGGCAACCCGTCGTGCAGTCGGTTTCCCCATCACGATTATCGCATCTGCTTTCATTCTCTATATGTATTATGGTCGATTGATGCCTGGATTCCTTGCGCACAGGGGATATGATTGGGACGATATCGTGAAGACGATGTTCTTTACCAGTGAAGGGATCCTTGGCACGCCACTATATGTTTCAGCAACCTTCATCTTCCTATTCTTATTATTCGGGGCCTTCCTCGTTAAAACAGGCGTAGGGCAATATTTTAATGATTTAGCTGTTGCCATTGCCGGTAAACGCACTGGTGGTCCTGCTAAGGTTGCAATCTTCTCGAGTGCCCTGCAAGGAACAATCAGCGGGAGCTCCGTTGCAAACGTTGTAACATCTGGTTCCTTTACCATTCCAATGATGAAAAAGCTTGGCTATCGTAAAGAGTTTGCAGGTGGAGTAGAGGCAGCGGCCTCAACGGGTGGTCAGTTAATGCCGCCAATCATGGGAGCTGCAGCATTCTTAATGGTTGAATTCATTGGAGGCATCTCATACTGGGATATCGCAAAGGCTGCCACCATTCCTGCTCTTTTGTATTTTACAGGAATTTGGATTATGACTCATTTTGAAGCGAAGCGAATCGGTCTTCGCGGTCTTTCGGACGAAGAGATGCCTAATCGTAAAGAAGTTTTAAAGAAAATCTACTTATTAATGCCGATTCTTACAGTCATTATTTTATTAGTGAGCGGTATGAGTGTTATGCGTGCAGCACTTTGGTCAATTGTTGCTACGGTCGTGATTAGCGCGATTCGAAAAGAGACAAGGATTGGCTTTAAAGATGCAGTTGACGCACTCGTAGACGGTGCACGTACTGCGCTTTCTGTAGCGGTAGCAACTGCGGCTGCAGGGATGATTGTCGGCGTAGTGACAAAAACGGGGTTAGGGCTGACACTTGCGAATGGGTTAGTTGATCTTGCTGCTGATCTAACAAATTCATCAGAAGGTAAACTAATCCTGACTCTGGTATTTACGATGATTGCATCGATTGTACTAGGTATGGGATCACCGACAACGGCCAACTACGTAATCACGTCCACAATCGCTGCACCGGCGATCATCTTGTTAGGTGCACCTGAGTTAGCGGCTCACTTATTTGTCTTTTATTTTGGTATCATTGCAGATATCACGCCGCCGGTGGCCCTTGCAGCATTTGCCGCCGCCGGGGTGTCAGGGGGAGAGCCAATACGGACCGGGGTCAATTCTGCTAAATTAGCGATTGCAGCCTTTATTATTCCGTATATGTTCGTCCTGTCACCTGAGTTGCTGATGATTGATACAACCATTCCGAGATTATTATGGGTTGTCTTTACGGCAATAACCGGAATGATGGCCATAGGGGCAGGAATGATTGGGTATTGGTACAGAAGAGTGTATGTGATTGAACGTTTCCTTTGTGTAGCAGCCGGTTTAATGCTGATCTATCCGGAGGGAAGCACAGACATCATTGGTTTAGTATTATTTGCTGTTATGCTTGCGTTACAATTCTTCATTAAAAGAGAAGACAAAACACCAAAGAAAGCAACAGCATAAAAAAAATACGTGAGGCTGACCCTTTACCAGGTCAGCCTCACGTATTTTAGTTTCCAATTAGGATATGGTTCGTTTCTTATAAGGAAGAAGAGGATAAGCGGCCAAAATATCATGTAGTCTGAATTTGCGGAAATCTTTTCGTAGTAAGCAATAGGCCAGAATAAAATCCCCATCAATTTTTTTAACGATGATTTTTCTTTTCGTACAAATGGATTCAGGAGTCATATAGATAATTTCAATGGGGCGTTGGTCCATGAATGAGCGCTGTAATACCGTATTCATTTGTGGGCTCCTCTCCAGGAAGTGTACTCACAGTATATGCGAACGAATGTTCCTTTATACATGAATTCCCAGAATATAAATGAATAGAACAAAAAATGATTGACATTTTTCTTATCATGACTATAATTTAATATATACCTTCCATCGCGACTTGTTAGCTCAGTGGGAGAGCACTTCCTTGACAGGGAAGGGGTCGTGGGTTCGAATCCCTCACAGGTCATACATAAAGAAAGCCTGCATCTTATTTAAAAGATGCAGGCTTTCTTCTTCTTTAATATGTAAATCAATCTTTATAACGGATTCTCAAAGTTACACGGCCTGCGCCGACTTGTCCTTCAAAGTAAAAAGGACTCTGTTGGAGATCATGTAAGAGTCCTTGCCAAAATCATATTAAGATATGATCACTTCTTTTAGTTGACTTCTAATTCTTCCTCAAAATAAAACGTGCCAGGATGTTCCTTTACGATGTATGAGTATCGTTTCATATTTTTTACGTATTGCCATTTCAATATTGTCACTGTTTCGCCAGTTTCCTTTATCGTAACCATTGCGCCATTACTAAACCGATTTTTTGTGGATTTCATTGGGCACTCCCTTTCATATTCTCTCATTATACCATAGTTTACCCTTCATTTTAGAGTCCCATTAATGATAAATCTTGATAAATATAATGGTAGCGCTTTAACGTGCATGAACGTAGTAATGGTTAGTCATATCCAAAGACCATTTGATGGGGGAAGGTTATGTCAGAGGTCTGACTTTCAAAACTTCTCGTTGAAGAACTTGCTTATTTGTTTCATTACTGTTATTCTATAGAAGAATTATTTTTGTCCGGTATACGAGGGAAGAACAAGATTTGATTTTTCACCTGATATCGCAAGAATAGTAATACATTGTGTGTAAAGCACTTTAGGAGGCAACAAACATGGAAAATGGTAAAGTAAAATGGTTTAACGCAGAAAAAGGTTTCGGATTCATCGAAGTAGAAGGTGGAGACGACGTATTCGTACACTTCTCAGCGATCCAAGGTGAAGGTTTCAAATCTCTTGACGAAGGTCAAGAAGTATCTTTCGACGTTGAACAAGGTGCTCGTGGACCACAAGCAGCTAACGTACGTAAAGCATAATCTAACTTTACAACTCCAAAAACAGACTCATTCGTGAGTCTGTTTTTTTATGGAGATATTTAAGTAACCGGTGATATATTGAAAAATTAATGGTTGTCTTTCCATTATGTCTCAATTAAATCGGCCGCTATAAAAAGCAGCCTTCACATTCTCTAAAATTTATTTTCCTAAATCCTTCTTCGTCACTTCACTGCGGATATTGAGTTCTTTCGAGAATTCAGTATCGCTTTTTTTATTGTTTGGGTATTTGTTTTTTCGTTCACGATTATCATTTTTATTAGTCAACGTTGTTCCTCCCATTTGTAAGTAGTCAGTACATTCTTATTCTTAACCTGTGAATCATCTTTATCCTTGGTAAGAAAGGGAAAGACACACACTTGGTGAGATATTTCCGCCTTGAAAGACTGGAATCATAATATCACCGTACATTCCTTTTTCCACCCATGATATAGTAAAGAAGCGGTAAATGATCAAAGGGAAATGGGAGAGAGTAGATGAAACAAATGTATGAAAAAGTCATTGAGTTCAGGGATGAACGAAATTGGGATGCCAATCATAATGAAAAGGATCTTGCCATTTCCATTTCATTAGAGGCAAATGAACTCCTGGAAAATTTCCAATGGAAAACAAGCCGGGAAGCAGTGGAAGCGACACGTCAAAATATTAAAGAAGAAATGGCTGATGTCCTGATTTATTTAGTCCAGCTGGCTGATAAAATGGATATCGACTTAGAAAAGGAAGTATATGAGAAGTTGGAAAAGAATGCACTGAAGTATCCGAAATAATGATTGGGGACGGATCTCCTGAAAAGGTCCGTCCCTTTTTACAATTATATTTTCTTAATGGAAATCGCGTCACGCATTTTTTGCAGGGAAGATTTGGATAGATCTTTTCTCTTCATCATGGTGTTAACGTAGAGGGCATCGACAATACTAAGCTGACTGATTCTTGAAGCAAGTGCTTCAGATCGATATTCGGTTTCTTGAGAAACTGTAAATAGAGGAATGTCGACCCCGATGCTTAAAGGTGATTTGGCAAAGTGAGTAATGGCGATGGTCGTTACCCGATTTTTCTTCGCTACGTCCAATACTTCCAATAAATCTTTGTTCGATCCTGAATGAGAGATAAAGACGATTACATCAGCATCGGTCAATTGTGAAGCGGAGATCAGCTGCATATGGGAATCGTTGTACGCAGTAGTGGTCATGCCTGTTCTGAGGAACTTATGATGCGCATCCATGGCAACAAACCCCGATCCACCCGTACCATAAAATTCTATTCTTCTGGCACTTATCATCCCTCGAATAGCTTTCGTAAACATTTCCTCGTTCAGCATGCTTAAAGAATCCTCTAATGTCCTGATATTGGACCTGAACACTTTTTGGGCAATAACACCTTCAGAGTCCTCTTCATTGATTGTTTCATGAATATCTTTTATAGGTGTCACCAGGTCGGATGCAAGGGAAATCTTCATTGCCTGGTAGCCTTTAAAGCCCAGGCGTTTACAGAAACGGAAGACTGTAGCATCTGCAACGTTCAGTTCTTCTGCTACACCACTGATAGTGGAGTGGATAATTTTTTCTGGATTAGCAATAATAAAATCTGCAATCATCTTTTCTTTTTCACTGAATTGAGAGTAATAGGAACGGATACGAGGTAAACAATGCTGTACTTTATCCTCTTTCATGCAGGGGAAACCTCCTCTAAGCGAAATCTTCATGAAAATAATTTTAACCTACTTCATGAAATAAAAAAATATTATTTCATAAAATTCCACCACGGAAAATTATTTCGTATTATAATATATACGGTGAAAATATTATTACCCGAAGTGAAAGGAATGATAAATATATGAATAAACAACAAATAGGAGTAGCTGGTGTCGGAGTGATGGGGAAGAGTCTGGCTTTGAATTTCGAAAGCAGAGGCTATTCCGTTTCCATTTATGATGTGTCTGATGAGAAGGTAAGAGAAGTACTTGAAGAGCATCCAGATAAAAAAATGGTCGGTACTCACGATGTAAAAGAGTTTGTCCAGTCATTAGAAACACCACGAAAAATATTGATAATGGTTCCAGCCGGTAATATTACCGATAAAGCGATTGAATCATTGCTTCCTCATTTAGATCAGGGAGATATTCTAATTGATGGAGGAAACACATACTTTGAAGATACGGTTCGCCGTAATAAGGAACTTGGTGAAAAAGGAATCAACTTCATCGGTGCAGGTGTCTCAGGTGGAGAAGAAGGCGCTTTATACGGTCCTGCTATCATGCCGAGCGGTCAGAAGGAAGCATACGATTTAGTCGAGCCTTTCCTGACAGCAATTGCGGCAAAGGTAAAAGGCGATGCATGCAGTACATATATCGGTCCGGACGGATCTGGCCATTATGTGAAAATGGTCCATAATGGAATTGAGTACAGTGATATGCAGCTTATCTGTGAAGCGTATTATCTTATGAAAAATGTATTGGGTTTAAGCGCAACAGAGCTACATGAGATATTTAAAGAATGGAACGCCGGGGAGCTAGACAGCTACCTGATTGAAATCACGGCGGATATTTTCACAAAGGTGGATGAAGAAACAGGAAAACCCCTTGTTGACGTAATCCTGGATACAGCAGGGCAGAAAGGAACAGGGAAATGGACGAGTATTTCTGCACTGGAGTTAGGTGTACCATTATCGATCATAACTGAATCTGTATTTGCCCGTTTCATCTCTGCCATGAAGGAAGAAAGAGTGAAGGCAAGTAAAATCTTAAGAGGACCAAGAAATAAGGAGTTCTCCGGTAACAAAGAAGAGTTTATCGAAATGATTCGCAAGGCGTTATATTTAAGCAAAATTTGCTCATATGCACAGGGTTTCGCCCAGCTCCAATCTGCTTCCGATGAATATAACTGGAACCTGAAGCCCGGCGAAATTTCCATGATCTTCAGAGGTGGGTGCATCATCCGTGCAGGCTTCCTGGAAGAAATCAAGAAAGCCTATGATCGTGAACCGGGATTGACGAATTTACTACTGGATCCATATTTCAAGGAAATCGTTGAAAACTATCAGGAGGAAGCGAGAGAAGTGGTGGCTACAGCCATTAAGTTAGGTATCCCTGTACCAGGTCTTGCGAGTGCTTTAGCGTATTATGACAGCTATCGCTCAGAGTCACTTCCTGCCAACCTCCTTCAAGCCCAACGTGATTACTTTGGTGCTCATACGTATCAGCGTGTGGATAAAGAAGGAACATTCCATACAGATTGGTTATCTAAATAAGAAGAACGAAAGCCCTGTGGGAATCCCACAGGGCTTTCGATTACCTTATTATTCTTTGCTTGATGAGTCATCTTTCGTATGATGCTTATTTTTCTCGTCCCGCTGCTCTTTTTTTAAGTCATCGAGGGGAATTGGATCCACATTTTGTTCACTTTCATGCTGATCGAGAATGCCGTCATGATCTTTATTGATTTGTTCAGGGTTGTCATTGGTCCTCTTCGTCATTTTCCATCATCCTCCCTTAATAATTCGTTGTTATACCATACCCTTTGTGAGCAGAGAAAAACATCTGGGGAATAGAACATAAGAAAGCCACCTATCTGCAGGTGGCTTTCTTTGATGGAGCTTTAGATTTTAATATCAACTTTAGCATTTTTCTTTAAATCTTCTACATGTTGCACAAGTTTTTCTTGTTTTTTCTGTTGTTCTAACTGAGTCTTGATTTGAGGTTTAACTTCTTCAAATTTTGGTGCTTCTTTTGATTCGCCCTGACCTTGCTGACTTGCGTACTGATCGTAAAATTTCTTCATTTCATCTTCAGAGACTTGTTCTACTTTGATTTCTTTCTCAACGTAGTTTGTGTATTTGATGTTTTCAGCGATTTGAGTTCTTAACTCATCCATCGTGAATCCGGCTTTTTTCATTGCGTCTTCAAACTTCTTGTCATCGCCGTACTGCTTTTTAACTTCTTCCAGTTGTTTATTGATTTCATCTTCTGATGCCTTATATCCTTTTTCATCAGCTTGCTGCATAAGAAGTGTTTGTCCAACCAGGCTATCAATTGTTTGTTCCTTGATTTTCTTTGCTGCATCTTTACTTGTTGGGTCTTGACCCATTTGTTGATATTGCATTTGTGATTGAGTCAATACGTTATTGAAATCTTCACCTTTAATTTTTTCGTCGTTTACAATGGCAACGATCTTGTCTTTTTCAATCTTTTGCTCATCCATTTTCTTCTGCATTTCTTCCATTTGCTTCGCTTGCTCTTCCTGAGCCTGTCCATCGCTTTTTTCTTCTGTTTTCGCTTTATCGTCAGCTTGTTTTTGGCTCTCCTCGTTCGAACCGCAAGCGGCTAGTCCAATCGTTAATAAAGCTAATAGTAAAGTCGTAAATATTTTTTTCATAATAGACTCCTTTCAGAAGTAAGGTGTGATTTCAAAAAAATCACTTAATGCGCATTTTAAAGGAAAAGCCCGTAAAAAGAAAGTATTTAAACCAAAAAGTATAGATTGTAATGAGGTTGAAATACAGTGAATTACCAATATGGTCCCTTTTTCACTATTATGTATACGGTTACATTCGACTATCAACTGCCGTACAGAAATGATAATGTAAAAAGACTTTCAACTGGTTTCTAAAAAAAGAGGCTGTTTAAATCGAGATCTTTTCCTCCATTTAAACAGCCTATAAAAAATATTGGGGACCAAAGAATACTGTCAAACAACCTTCTATTTGAATTATAGAGAGTGGCTCCATTTTCTTCAACTAACATTTAGGGAGGTGTCGGCTGACTAGTGTCCTTTTGAAGGCAGTATTCAATATTCTTCTTGTCTTTTCATGAAAAATAATAATTATAAGCATATTTCAAAGGAAGGGTTTTCCTTCCTTTCGTTCAACATGTTACATCTCTTGACTTTAAGAGGGGAATAGAGTGATACTATTAGAAGATTTCACCTTCTAAACAAAGTGAATAGTTTCACTTGTAAATTCGTTTTTAATCGTTTATGATGATACAGAACACAACATTTTGTGTTCTGTTAAATTATTTAAACTATATATTGATTATAACCTGTGAATAGGGTGTCTGAATGGACTTAAAAGGGAATCCGGTGTGACTCCGGAGCTGTCCCCGCAACTGTAAGTGCTGACGAAATAAGGAACTGCCACTGTCATATACGATGGGAAGGCCTTAGAGTAGGGCGAAGCACGAGTCAGGAGACCTGCCTTGTTTATCACGTGTTATCTTCTTCGGGAATTGGGAGGATAAAGCGAGGATTGGAATAGGCCCTTTAGTCTATTCATATATCTTTCGTACATAAAGCCCATCCGATTAATAGGATGGGCTTTTTTTGAATCCTTCCCACACTGTATAAATTTGGGAGGAATGATGATGTCAATCGTATCAAAAGATCAATGGATCACAATGGAAGCAAAAGCGGTTCTTACAAATCTCCACAGTCGCTTTCCACAACTTCATTTTAAAGAATTCGATGAAAAGACTTTTAAGTATACAGAGGGTCAATCTGAATTGAGCAAAGAAAAGCTTTATCATTTCATGATCCTCACTGCAGTTGAACGTATCTCTGCCCATGAACCTGATTGGACGTATGTGGCAGCAGAATTATATTTAATGAAACTCTATCGTACGATCGCTTATTCAAGGGGAGTGGAAGAAAGCCTGTTGTACAGTTCCCTTTATGAATTAATACAAGAATTGACGGAAAGGAAACTATATAAGCCAGCACTATTGGAATCATATAGCAAAGATGAAATTGACTATTTGGGGAGGATCATGGATTCATCTAAAGACCATCTGTTTACGTACATAGGGATCGTCACATTATCAGAGCGGTATTTAACTAAATCCCATGATGGTGAAATCCTTGAATTACCTCAGGAACGATTTCTGATCATCGCCATGACACTCTTTATGAACGAACCCCGTGATAAGCGACTGTCGCTTATTGAAGAAGCTTATTGGGCCCTGTCTAATTTGTATATGACGGTAGCAACTCCTACGTTTGCTAACGCCGGCAAAAGCCATGGTCAGTTATCCAGCTGCTTTATTGATACGGTAGCCGATGATTTAAGAAGTATTTATGACAGTAATACAGATGTTTCCACACTAAGTAAAAACGGTGGCGGTCTCGGTATTTATCTGGGGAAGGTCCGGAGCAGGGGAAGTAATATCAAAGGCTTCAAGGGAGTAAGTTCAGGTGTTATTCCATGGATGAAGCAATTAAATAACACAGCAGTATCCGTTGATCAATTAGGTCAACGTCAAGGAGCGATAGCTGTTTATTTGGATGTATGGCATAAGGATATTTTTCCTTTTCTTGATACACGCTTAAATAATGGTGATGAAAGGCAGCGAACTCATGATCTTTTCACTGGAGTCAGCTTACCGGATTTATTCATGGAACAAGTGGAAAAGAGAGGGGATTGGTATCTATTTGATCCTCATGAAGTGAGGATGGTCATGGGATATTCCCTGGAAGATTTCTTTGATGAGCGTGAAGGAGAAGGTTCGTTCAGAGATAAGTATTGGGAGTGTGTAGAATGTCCCGGCCTTTCCAGGGAAGAGGTTCCGGCGATTGAAATTTTCAAGAGGATCATGATTTCCCAGCTCGAAACGGGAACGCCCTACATGTTTTACCGCGATACTGTCAATCGGCTAAATGCCAATGGGCATAAGGGAATGATTTACTGTAGTAATTTATGTACGGAAATCTCCCAGAATATGAGTGCGACGGTCATGGAAGAAGAGGTCATAAAGGACGGGAAAATCATTACCTATAAATCTCCCGGGGATTATGTCGTCTGTAATCTGGCATCTGTTTCTTTAGCCAAAACGATCATGGATGATGAGCTTGAAAGGGTCGTGTCCATAGGAGTGAGATTGCTTGATAATGTCATTGATATTAATAAACTTCCAGTCCTGCAAGCCCAACTGACAAACATGCGCTATAGAGGGGTTGGATTAGGAACCTTTGGATGGCATCATCTCCTTGCATTGAAAGGTTTGAAATGGGAGAGCGATGAAGCAGTTGATTATTGTGATTCACTGTACGAGGATGTTGCTTATTACACGATCAAAGCCAGTCATGAATTAGCGGAAGAAAAGGGCTCCTATCCATATTACAGCGGCTCAGACTGGTCGACTGGAGAGTATTTTTCAAAGAAAGGATATTCCGGACCGAGATGGGATTCACTCAGGGATGATGTCTCTTCAGGAGGAATCAGAAACGGATATTTAATGGCCGTTGCGCCCAATTCATCCACTTCGATCATAGCCGGTTCTACAGCAAGTATTGATCCTTTATTCAGATTAGAGTACTCGGAAGAAAAGAAAGACTATAAGATTCCTGTTACAGCACCTGATTTATCACCAAAGACGACCTGGTATTACAAAACGGCTTATAACGTAGATCAACACTGGAGTATTAAACAGAATGAGAAAAGACAGCGACATATAGATCAAGGAATATCTTTTAACTTGTATGTGCGGAATGATATCAAGGCGATAGAGTTGCTGTCTCTTCATTTAGATGCATGGAAGTCAGGATTGAAAACGACTTACTATGTGAGATCGACATCAGTTTCAAATTTCGATGAATGTGAAAGCTGCCATAGCTGACTGGGAGGAAGATGATAACATGAATGGATTAAAGCAGCGAATCTTAATAGATTCTGAGGCACCAAATAAATCTACTGGAATTGTAAATGGACAAAGTTCGAATATATTAAACTGGGATGATGTCAGGTTCTCTTGGGCATATCCAAAGTATAAGAGAATGCTGGGGAATTTCTGGACGCCTTTTGAGATCAATATGGCAAAGGATATCAAGCAGTTTCCTACTCTTTCATCAAGTGAGCAGGAGTCCTTTTTGAAAATTATCGGCTTACTGGCTCTCCTTGATAGTGTGCAGACAGATTACGCCGGTAAAGTGGCTGACTACCTGACGGATTCCAGCCTCAATGCATTGATGATCATTTTGGCACAGCAGGAGGTCGTCCATAACCACTCGTACAGTTACGTATTATCCAGTATCGTGTCAAAAAAGAAGCAGGATGAAGTGTTTGATTTCTGGAAGAACGATCCTATCTTGAAGAAACGGAACGAATTTATAACGAATGGATATAAAGGATTTGTAGAATCCCCCACCATTGAGAATCTTTTAAAGTCAATCATCTATGATGTCATTCTGGAAGGGTTGTTCTTTTACTCCGGTTTTGCCTTCTTCTACAATCTGGCCAGAAATCAAAAGATGGTGGCGACATCGACGATGATTAATTATATCAATCGGGATGAACAGCTGCATGTCGGCTTGTTTGAAAAAATATATAAAGAAGTCCTTAATGAGAATCCGGCTTATCAAACGGATGAGCTCCGTGACTTTGGACAAGCTGCTTTCAAACAGGCAGCTATCCTTGAAATAGAGTGGGGAAGGGACATCATCGGATCTCAAGTTGAAGGGTTGTTAATGAGCGACCTTGAAGATTATATTAAATTCATGGCGAATAAAAGAGCCAAACAGCTGGGGTTTGAAGAACCATTCGAAGGATTTAGGACCAACCCATTAAAATGGATCATCGCCTATCAGGAAGTGGATAGAGGAAAGACCGATTTCTTTGAACAGAAATCAAGGCAATATACGAAGACATCGGATGCTAATGGGTTTGATGAGCTGTAAAAATGAGGGCTGTGGTCCTTTTGGTCAGAGATCAGATCTCTTTAGTCGTAATAAGCAAGTTCGTCGTAATATTTTACGCTGCTGCATTTTTCTTTAAAAGCGGTTTTTATTTTCAGAATTTATACAACTGCATTAAAATCAACCCATAAGAAAAGCGAGTCATCATGACTCGCTTTTTGACTTATTTCTTCTCAATAAAAGGACCATAATCTCTTCTCTTATGTTGAACGGCGACCCATTTAACCGTTGTGAATTCTTCAAGAGCCCATTCGCCATTGAAGCGGCCAAGGCCAGAATCCTTTTCACCTCCGAATGGCATATGCGGCTCATCATTCACAGGTTCATCATTAATATGAATCATCCCGGTCTTTACTTGGTGGGCCAAATTAGTCGCTCTCTCTATGGAGGAAGAGTGTACAGCTCCACTTAGGCCGTATGGATGTTCATTGGCCAAGCGGATCGCCTCATCGTCATCTTCAAACGGGATGATGGCTGCTACAGGTCCGAAGATTTCATTTTTTGCAATTGGCATTGAGTTGGTGACATGAGTCATTACGGTAGGGTGCAATAAATTTTTATCAGCTTTGCCTCCTAATACAACTTCCGCGCCTTGTTCCTTGCTGTCTTCAATATCCTTCAGAATGCGATCTACTTGATTTTCATCAATTAAGGGTCCGATATGGGTCGTTTTATCTGAAGGGTCTCCTGTATTTAGTTCTTTTACACGAGATACAAAAGCTTCCACAAATTTATCGTACATCCCTTTATGAACCATGATTCGATTAATGGACATGCAAATTTGTCCTTGATGATAAAATTTTCCGAAAAGGGCTGCTTCAACTGCCTGATCTAGATCTGCATCATCAAGTACGATAAAGACGTTGTTTCCGCCTAACTCAAGAGCAGTCTTCTTCAGGTTCTTTCCTGCGAGTGCCCCTATTCCACGTCCCACTTCAGTCGAACCGGTAAAGGAAATCAACCTGGGAATCGGGTGAGCAACGATATCATCACCAATTTCTGATCCCTTTCCGACGACTACATTTAACAATCCCTTCGGCAGTCCGGCTTCTTCAAAGATACTTGCAAATAATAGACCTCCTGTCACGGGAGTGTGTGTAGCTGGTTTAACAACGACACCGTTTCCGGTAGCTATAGCCGTTGCAATTGATCGTACAGCTAAATGGAAGGGGAAGTTCCAGGGACTGATTACTCCCACAACTCCAAGCGGTTCTCTATAGACACGGTTTTCTTTGCCGGGCACTTGAGAAGGAAGGATTCTCCCTTCCATCCTGTAAGGGTAGGTTGCCGCTTCCTTCATACTATTAATGGAGACCTTCACTTCGCCTGCCGCTTTCATGTAAGTGCTGCCAGACTCTTTAATGAGCCAATCAATGATCAATTCCTGATTGTTTTCAACAACTCGAACGGCTTTTTCCATCACTTCTCTTTTTACTTGAGGAAGTTCCTTCGCCCAGCTTTCTTGAGCTTGTTGTGCTGATTTATAAGCAGAGTCGAGATCCTCTTTACTGGCAGCTTTAATGGAACCAAGTTCTATATTATTGAATGGGTTTTTATTAGGAATCATATTCTCACTGCTTCCTTTTACCCATTCTCCATTAATAAATAATTTATCAAATTGTGTATTCATGATTAGTCCTCCTCATTATTCAGTGTTCACTCTATTGTTTACACTCTGTAGAAAGTACTTAAACAAGAAGCAGAGAGTTTGAGATCCCATTACCAATAATATGAAATTATATGTTTAACTCTCCCAGTGGTGGGAATATACATACTAGATTGAATGAGAGGAGAGGTTTTACATGGCAAATCATTCTACAGAAGAAAAAATGGAGTCCAAGGTGGACAAAACGTTAGATAATATGTCCCAGGACAAAAAAGAGGATATATTATCTAACTTTGATCATTTCAAACAATACTTAGGTAATAAAGTTTCCTTGGCTGATAAGTTAGGGATGAATGAAGAGCAGCAGGCAAAGGCAGCCCAGAAGGTTGGGGATTATCTTGCGGCTCATGAGGAACCGAAGAATAGGGAAGAAAAGTTATTACATGAATTATGGAAAGCGGGCAACAAGGAAGAGCAGCATATGCTTGCCCATATGTTAGTGAAGCTTGTTCACGCTGAATCCTAAAAAAATCGGGCATCTTTAGTGGATGCCCTTTGCTTATGCCTTTTTTACATATGTATTTCCGGGTCTACCTTTACCGTCACATTCCCTTTGATGGCACGGGTGATCATGCAAGACTGCTCTGCTTTCACCAACAATTTCTTCGTAAGGGTTATGTCTTTTTCAGTAGTGGAGGGACCCAATGTCAGCACAGGGCGGTGAATGATTTCTTTATATGTAATGATCCCTTTTTCAACCTCCACAATCCCTTCAGATGTCATCGATAAATCCGTTTTCTCAATATGACTTCGTTCAAGCATCGCTGCCAGGGTGATGATGTAACACGTAGCTGCTGCTCCAAGAAGCATTTCATCAGGGTTTGTTCCTATTCCAGGCCCATCCATTTCAGTTGGAATGGATATTTTCGTATGAAAATTTTCCGAGCTTAAAGTACCTGTATCATTTCGCAACCCCGGCCAATCAGTAGATATATGAAAAGAGTGTCTAGCCATTCAAATAAACCTCCTAACAAGCATGGTAAGGTTATTGTATCCACTTTTTAATGTGATGGCAAAGAAAAAAGACCCTACAGAGTAGAGTCTTTCGAATTAGCATGGATTATGCTTTAGTAACGTTAGCAGCTTGGTCGCCACGGTTTCCTTGAACGATTTCGAAAGAAACTTTTTGACCTTCTTCTAAAGTTTTGAATCCTTCGCCTTGAATAGCTGAGAAGTGTACGAACACGTCGTCTCCACCTTCGCGCTCGATGAATCCGAAACCTTTTTCTGCGTTAAACCATTTAACTGTACCTTCTAACATAATGTTACCTCCTCGTGTGTTCTCCACACAATTGTATTACTATTCTTGCTCATGTAACTTCAAGGCGAAAAGCTTTAAAAACTTTGTCTATCCTTCCATTCCGAACAAAAATAATTCTCTTACATAATATCAGGTAACCATTTAAAAGGCAACCCTTATAAATGAAGGAATTAAAAATAGGCAGAAAAATGTGTGAATTTCACTTTTACTATATGAGCCTCACAAAAAAATACATAATGCAAAGGGTTTACAGGTTCGTACGGACATTCCACAATTCAGGAAAGAACCGATGATCCAGAACCTTTTTTAAATAGCCAACGCCGCTTGATCCTCCCGTCCCCATTTTATGACCGATGATCCGTTCCACGGTTTTCATATGTCTGAAGCGCCATTGCTGAAGCCAATCCTCAATATCGATCAATTTTTCCGCTAATTCGTATAAATCCCAATACTGATCGGGATGCTTATAGACTTCTGTCCATGCATCCAAAACAGACTGATCTTCCGTGTAAGGCTTCTTATAATCCCGATTAAGTACATCTTCATGAATGGGTAACCCTGCATTTGCTAGGGCAAGGATAGAAACATCATATAGGGAAGGGGCTTCGTGTGCCTCTTCAAGCTGGACTAATAACTCTGGATCCTTCTTGTAAATCTCCAATACATGTTTCGTTTTGTAGCCAAGGGCAAATTCGATCATTCTATATTGGTAGGATTGAAATCCTGAGGCTTGTCCCAGGCTGTCCCTGAATTGAACGTATTCTGATGGTGTAAGTGTGGAGAGTACATCCCAGGCATGAATGATTTGTGATTGAATCTTTGAAACACGTGCCAACATTTTAAATGCAGGAGAAAGCTCACCTTTTTGGATGGAAGTGATACTGGATTTGATTTCATGCAGAATCAATTTCATCCATAACTCGCTTACTTGATGAATGATAATGAATAACATTTCATCATGATGACCGGATAAACGTTTCTGACTATGGAGTAGTGTATCCAGGCCAAGATATTCACCATAGGTCATTTTATTAATAAAGTCGGTGTATACATCTTCATTCCCCATTTTTTCCTTGTTATTTCCCATTTCAATTCTCCCTTTCCTTTCGTCTGCTTCATACAGTGATGCAAGAAATTTTCTTTCTATTATTGATTCTTGAATGGGAGGGAGAAATCCTTTATTAGTTTCGTGAATATTGCATGTTGTTTTTGAATTATCTTGTCTATTTGTCCAATAATGGCAGTCTTTCAGAATGAATTTATTGCTGACGCGGGAAATTATGTTAATATTAGAACAATTTATAGTGCATGTGGGGTGAATGACATGGAAAAGATTAATCTTTCTTCTCATTTATTTTTACGCAGGTTAAAGAAAGAAGATTGGAAGGACGTTCATACTTATGCGTCCCAAGAAATTGTTTCTCGGTATCAGGCATGGGGCCCGAATTCGGAAGTGGAAACATTAGCATATGTGGAAGATGTGCTGAAAGCTGAAAAGGTGATTCCACAAACAAGGTATGTTCAAGCCTTGGTCGATGAGGAAACCGGTCGTGTGATTGGTGCAGGAGAAATTATAATCAAAAGCTTCGTTCACCAGTCTGGAGAAATTGGATATGTTTTACATCCTGATTACTGGGGGAAGGGAATAGGAACTCTCATAGGAAATGCATTAGTGGAGAGGGGGTTTTCAGAGTTGAATTTGCATAAAATCTCAGCGACATGTGACCCTCAAAATATTCCCTCTCAGAAAGTGTTAACAAAAATCGGTATGACGTTAGAAGGAAGAATCCGTCATGCTTTGAAAATGAAAAATGGGTGGAGAGACTCCCTGCTTTTTGGTTTATTAAAGGATGAGTGGAGAAAAAGGAGTGTAGAATGAGGGTAAGAAAGGGAATATGATAATGCAAAGCTGTTCAAAAATGATTGAATTGTGCATGAAAGGGGAAAATAAGAATATCTTTTCCTATTTAGGAGTTTAAAACCATGAATATCTTACATCATTCAAAGAATGTGACAGTTCGGTTTTTTAAGGAACGATTCTTCGATCATTCTGCACAGTTGGCGTATTATTTATTGTTATCGATCTTTCCGTTTTTAATTTTTGTTTTTTCGTTGATTAGTTATCTGCCCATTTCGGAAACCAATGTGTTGCTTCTGATTAAGCCTTTTGCACCTGATAAGTCGTACGCCATCATTCAAAATAATATAGATCGTATTTTGTATGACCAACGGGGGGATGTGTTGTCCATTTCCATCTTCTTTACCTTCTGGCTTTCTTCCATGGCTGTACAGTCAATGGTGAGATCATTGAATAAAGCGTATAAAATCGAGAGGAAGAAACCCTTTCTGGTTGCGTTATTGTATGATCTATTATTGACAGTCGGTTTTATGTTCCTTATTTCATTTTCTCTTATTGTACCAGTGGTTGAGGAATATATCCGTCATGCAAGGTTCGCTGAAGGGAAGATTAACGGAGAATGGAGTCAAGCATGGGTTATTGGAAAATGGGGTTTAAGTTCGATTTTTATGTTCATACTCTTCCTGTTTCTGTATATGGTTGTTCCAAGTAAACGAATTTCTTTCCTACATGTCATTCCCGGTGCACTATTCGCGACCTTTGGCTGGCAAGGGGTTTCCTGGTTATATGGTACCTATGTTAAATTGAATGACTATTCTCAGTTTTATGGTCAGCTGGGCAGCGTCATTACGTTAGTTGTATGGTTTTACATTTCCTCCACGATATTATTGATTGGTGGATTATTGAACGGGAGTGCAGCTGAGAAGAAGGTGAAATAGGAAAACCGCTTGGCTTAGTGCCCAGCAGCGGTTTTCCTATTTCTATTACGTTTGGTTTTCTTCCCTCATCATTAATACAAGCTTTTTCGAAATGGCAAGTAAGACGAAGCCAAGGATAATGGCGGTGGCACCGATGACAGCGAAGATTTCTAAATATCCCAGTGTGGCTGTCAGGGAGGCTAACTGTCCGGCAAGAAGACTTGCCACCCCTATGGCAGCCATCCAAACACCCATCAGCAAGGATGCGATTTTAACAGGTGCTACTTTACTGACCAGAGACAAACCGACAGGCGATAAGAAGAGTTCTCCCAGAGTGTGGAGAAGGTAAGTAAAGACGATAAACAGTAAGTTTGCCTTTATGGTGATATTCTGTTCATCCGAACCCGTTTGCATGACTGCGGGAATGAGGATCATAAATCCGAGTCCGAGGAGAATCATTCCGATTCCCATTTTTGTCGTCATGTTCAGGTCCCCTCTATTTGATCTTGAAAGCTTTAACCAGACACTTGATAGAATAGGTGCCAGAATTACAATGAACAAGGGGTTAACAGATTGGAACCAGGCGACAGGTATTGTGTAGCCGAACACTTCTCGATCGATGAAGTTTTTCGTGTACAGAGTGAACGAGCTTCCTGCCTGTTCAAAGCCAGCCCAGAAGAAAACGACAAAGCAGGCTAGGATTAGAATGGCTCTCGTACGCTGCTTTTCTTTCTTCGTCAGAGGAACATTCTGGTTCTCGTTCGCTTCTTCTGCCAATGCTTTATTGGGCTTTAATCCAACGTTTCCGAGATACTTATTATTTAATGTGCTAAAGATGATTTGTCCAGTAACCATTCCGATGGAGGATGCAAGGAAAGCCCATTTAAATCCATAGTGCATCGTTCCATCCGCAAGTGTTTTCAGAAATAAATCCTCTGCGAGGAACCCTGCAATAAGCGGTGCGAATAATGCTCCCAGATTAATTCCCATATAAAAGATCGTAAAGGCTGCATCCTTTCGTTTATCATGTCGTGGATAGAGCTCACCAACCAGGGTTGAGATATTCGGTTTGAAGAATCCATTTCCGATCACCAGGAGGGTCAATCCTGCATATAGCCCAGTTTGGGAGTGAGTAAGGAAGATTAAAAAATCCCCGCATGCCATTGTGATGCCCCCGATGGTAATCGCTCTTCTCAATCCGATATAGCGGTCTGTCATCCACCCTCCGAATATTGGTGTGAAATATACACTTCCTGTATATATTCCATAAATGGATAATGCCTTGGCAGGGTCCACACCCAATCCCCCGCTTACAAATGCAGTTGTTAGATAGAGGACTAGAAGAGCCCTCATGCCATAGTAACTGTACCGCTCCCATAATTCTGTGAAGAATAAGAGATATAACCCTTTCGGATGTTTCTTACCTTGAGGTAAATTGTCCAGTGTTGAAGAGTTCACTATATCACTCCTGTTTCTTTGATGTTTTTTTTATTAATGACTAGGGGCTACAGTAAACTTCCTACGAATCCATTCATAGTATTCCCGCTCCCTTCATAGGCATGTACAAAAAGGGGCGGTGGAAAATATGGGGGGTAATGGTTGTTTATATTGTGGTCACCCGGATTTGACGGAAAGTGAAATATTCTTGAGAGAAGAATATGGTGATGGACTTACGATTTTGCCTCATGGACAAAAGGTTAGGGGAAATATTGGCTTTTACTGCTGTGAGAACTGTGGGTATATTCATCCGTTTCAAAAAGAGAAAAGAAAGAAGTTTGAAAGAGAAGCGATTAAAAAATCTAAGCGTATTAGGTGGAATATTCGGTAAACAACATTTGTAGTAAGCTTCCAATTGACGGTATAATACGATAAGGGAGGGAGTCAATTGAATACATATCCAGATACGAAGAAAACACTTGAAATAATTAAGGAGCTTGTTGAAATTCCAAGTCCTTCAGGAAACACTAATAAGATAATGAATTTTGTTGAGGATTATCTATCAGACCTAGATGTAGAAATGAAAAGAAACCGAAAAGGTGCACTGATCATTACGCTGCCTGGCGAAGATACAGGAAGGCATCGTATGCTGACGGCCCATGTGGATGCCCTTGGTGCCATGGTCAAGGAAATTAAGGGGGATGGACGTTTGCGTTTATCCATGATAGGTGGATTCAGATGGAATGCAGTCGAAGGGGAGTATTGTCAGATCGAAACCTCTTCAGGCAGAACCTACAGTGGAACCATTCTCATGCATCAAACATCCGTACATGTATACAAAAATGCGGGTGAGGCGAAAAGGGACGAAACAAATATAGAAGTCCGCATTGATGAAAAAGTCCAAAATGCAAAGGAAGTAAGGGAACTTGGCATAGAGGTGGGTGACTTTGTTTCCTTTGATCCGCGCGCTGAAATTACAGAAAGCGGGTTTATTAAGTCCCGCCATTTAGATGATAAGGCAAGTGTGGGAATGCTTCTACGCTTAATTCACCAAATCAAATCAGAAGGAATCACACTTCCTTATACGACCCACTTCTTAATATCCAATAACGAAGAAATAGGATATGGGGGGAATTCCAATATTCCTGAAGAAACCATTGAATATCTGGCGGTGGATATGGGAGCAATCGGTGATGGACAATCAACGGATGAATACACCGTTTCTATTTGTGCGAAGGACTCGAGTGGACCCTATCATTACGAATTGCGTAAACACTTAGTCTCATTAGCTGAAGAAAACGGGATCGAATATAAGGTAGATATTTACCCTTACTATGGTTCCGATGCATCAGCCGCGATCCGTGCAGGCTTTGACATCGTTCATGGACTGATCGGTGCGGGCATCGATGCTTCTCATGCATATGAGCGAACGCATGAATCCTCGATCCTCAATACGGAAAAATTACTTTGGCACTATGTTCAATCAAAGATGGTTGTGGAGTAAAGTGAAGTCTTTGGTCACCCTTATTATTGGTGTGATCAAAGACTTTTTTGTTTTAGCCATCGTAAATGGGGGTATGGTGACATTTGTGTGAGAAAAGTTTGTTTTGATTATAGGAGGTATTTCTCTTATCAAAGCGAAGATGATAAGATAAAATAGATACAATATTAATACAAAAGAGGTAAGCAAATGATTACATATAATCTATTAGACAGCATTAAATTAAAAACCATTTACGGTGAATTGCCTTCAGAAATAAACGAAATTCATGTCGATTCCAGAAAAGTGACAGAAGGAAGCATGTTTGTATGTACAAGAGGCTACACAGTGGATGGACATGATTATGCACATATGGCCGTTGAAAAAGGAGCCACCCTGATCATAGCAGAAAAACAATTAGACATCGATTTAAATAAAGCAGCATTAGTCGTAGTTAAAGACTCATTCAAAGCCTTATCTCAATTATCCAATAAGTATTATGATTACCCTTCCAAGAAGTTAACGGTTTTCGGCGTAACGGGAACCAATGGAAAGACTACAGTGAGTAACCTGATCCACTCCATTCTGAAAAATGACAGCCGGAGTTCTGCATTATCCGGTACAATCGGCTTTAATTTAGATGGAGAGTTACTCCCGAGTGAAAACACAACCTGTGACAACTTAACGAACCAGCAGATGCTGCAAAAAGCGATAAATCGCGATATTCAGAATTTCACCCTTGAAGTATCCTCACACGGACTCGCGTTGGGTAGGCTTTGGGGAATCGACTTTGATGTGGTGGCTTTCACCAACTTAAGTCATGATCATTTGGATTATCACGGAACGATGGAACACTATGGCTATGCCAAAGGATTATTGTTTTCTCAACTAGGTCAGGACCTTCAAGAACCAAAATACGCTGTTCTAAATGCAGATGACGAATGGTATGAGCGCTACAGCTATATGACTCCTCATGAAGTGATCAGCTATGGACTTGAAGGGCACGCAGACTTCAAAGCAGAAAATGTAGAATATTTTAATGATCTAACAAAGTTTACACTTGTATCTCCTCAAGGAAGCTTTGAGGTAGAAATGAAGTTATTAGGGAAGTTCAATGTTTACAATGTACTGACAGCCATGGCATGTTTGTATGCGAAGGGGATGGAAGTATCCAGACTAGTGGAAATTGTACGCGATCTCCCACCTGTAAGTGGGAGAATGGAGAAGGTTGAAATGGAAGCACCTCTATCCGTTTACATCGATTATGCACATACGCCTGATGCAATCGAAAATGCCATTCAATCCGTCCTGCCGTTTAAAGAAAACAAGATCATTTTCCTCGTTGGTACAGGAGGAAATCGTGATAAGACAAAACGTCCTACGATGGCAGAAAAGGCATCACTAGCAGACTATGTGATTTTAACAACAGACGACCCGCGATATGAAGAATACGATAGCATTCTAAAAGATCTTGAAAAAGGAATGCAGCATGAACAATACGCTTTAATCGGGGATCGCGCCGAAGCGGTTAAGCATGCAGTGGAGGTAAGTGAACCGGGGGATATCATCATCTTTGCCGGTAAAGGTCATGAGGATTATCAAATCATCGAAAATACGAAATATCCTCATAGTGACAAGAATATTGCGATAGAAGAAAGCAAGTTAAAGTACGGTGTAACTGAATAATTTTCTACGGAGTAACAGACCAATATGAATGATGTTGGTCTGTTTTTTTATATGTACATAGACGGCTTTCATAAACTTTGGTAAATTTAAACTATATATTAAATGATGAGAGAATGAAGCTTATGAGATTTTCGTTGTACTTGAATGATTACGAAACTGAGAAGTTGTTTTCTACTTTGAGGTGGCTATTTGTTGTGATAGCTACTCTCATATTTTACGTACCGCCCTTTTCTGATAATATCACTACCAATAAAACGTTCTTTCCCTATTTATTAGTATCCGGGGTCATCTATATGCTTGTGACTCAAATTGCACTTATTCGGGCAAGGGATGATAAAAAAAGTCTCCAATTCATCTTAAAAGCCGGGATAATATTCGATTTCCTGGCATTGATCTGGCTGATGTATTTATCAGAAGGGATACATAGTCCGCTTTATCCAATTTCCATATTGTTTGTCATGCATGCAACCATTTATTGGAGAACCAAAGGGGCCCTCATTTCTCTTGCAGTATTTAGTCTTGCATACCTTTTGATGGGAATCTTGACCGTCAACTTAACAGATTTCCAACATTATTTCACTCTTTTTTTAAATTTGTTTTTCCTTTGGATCATTGGCCTTTTCGGTGCTCTGATCATGCTCCGTGAGCGAGCTCATTATGCGCAAAAAGAAGCCTATCATCATCTCGCACATAGAGATTATTTATCTGGCTTGTTCAATCAACTATCGTTTCAGGAGAAGTTTAAACGGAAAGTGGATGCGAATGAATCTTTCACCTTACTCCTTGGTGACATCGATGATTTCAAAAAGGTGAATGATGATTACGGGCATTTAACCGGGGATGAAGTGATTCGAAAGGTTGGGGAAGTATTTCGTACTATCACGGAGCCCTATAAGGGACAGGCATTTCGATATGGAGGGGAAGAATTTGTCATCTTACTGCCTCAAATGGATGACCATGTTATCCACCAGTTTTTAAAGGACTTGTATTACCGCTTGGAGGCTCTAACGCCTATTGCGATTTCCATGAGTTTTGGCCAGGCTGAAACAACGGAAGCCAATGACCCGGAAAAGCTAATCGCACTTGCCGATCAAAGGCTTTATGTAGCTAAGAAAGCGGGAAAGGGAAGGACCTGCCTTGCAAATGATGAGCTTTACATTCCATCAGCAGTCTATAGATGAAAAGAAGCTGTCCACATGTGGACAGCTTCTTTTATAATCATATATATTATACGAACATACCAGCAATTGCCGCACTTAGTAACGAAGCGAGTGCACCGGCAATGACGGCTTTTAATCCTAAGCGGGCGATATCTCCTCTGCGGTCAGGGGCAAGGTTACCAAGTCCACCAAGTAAAATACCTAATGAAGAAAGGTTCGCAAATCCGCATAGTGCGAAGGAGATGATAGCTACCGCTTTATCCGATAAGTTCCCGATTTCAGGAGCAAACGCGGAATAAGCAACGAATTCGTTGATGACAAGCTTTTGTCCAATGAAGTTTCCGGCGATGACTGCCTCACTCCAAGGTACTCCAATAGCAAAAGCAAGTGGAGCAAAGGCGTAACCAAGGATAAGTTCCAGTGAAAGGCTGTCCATACCGAACAAGCCGCCTACTAAGCCAAGCAATCCGTTGATCATCGCGACAAGTGCGATAAAGGCCAGTAGCATTGCACCGATATTTAAAGCTAATTGAAGCCCGACGCTGGCCCCTTTAGCCGCTGCATCGATGACATTTGCAGAATCAGAATCCGCTTCCATATCAAGCTCTTTTGGTTCTGGTGTATTATCTGTCTCAGGTACAAATAATTTTGCCAACACAAGTCCTGCAGGAGCAGCCATGAAGCTTGCTGCCAGTAAGTATTCCAAAGGAACCCCTAATAAGGAATATCCGACTAATACAGACCCTGCAACAGAAGCAAGTCCACCCGTCATGACTGCGAAAAGTTCCGATTCAGTCATTCTGGATAGATAAGGTCTTACTACTAACGGAGCCTCAGTTTGGCCGACGAAAATATTCGCTGCTGCAGAAAGCGACTCCGCCTTTCTTGTTCCTAACAGCTTTGCCAGTCCGCCACCTAAAATTTTGATGAAAAATTGCATGATTTTAAGATAGTAAAGGACTGAAATTAAAGCTGAAAAGAAAATAACGACAGGAAGGACATTAAACGCAAAAATAAACGCTATATTGGATTCTTCCGTATAAAGTCCTCCAAAAAGGAAGGTGATCCCTTCATTTGAATAATTGATAATAGCGTTTACAACTTGAGTCAATCCTTTTAGAGAATTCTGACCCCAAGAAGTTTCTAACACGATAAAAGCGAAAAATAACTGTATAGCTAGTCCTCCAAGGACGGTTCTGAAATTAATACGCTTTTTGTTCGTAGAAAATGCAAAAGCAATTCCCAGAACGACAATAATACCCATGATACCCCATAAATATTGCACTTCTTTCACCTCTTCGAAATTTAAGTTTGTAACTTGATGCTTTCGGTTTTTTATTTTACAATTCTTTCAGACGTCTGACAACCTACAATTACACGATTTTCTTAAAGTTGTACGGACAACATCGTCATTAGTATGCGCCAATAAAGCGTTTTCATGAAAGGGGATACACATTTTGAAGATCAGAAAAAATTTTTTGGAAGGCATGGAACAAAAAGTATATATCTATGAAAACAAGAAGGATGAGTTCATATTGATTGCAGTCCCGGATATTCAATGGTCTTATTCTTTCACCTATGATGAAGATAATATACAAACTAAAATACTGGAATCATTACAGGGAAGGGTTTCAAAAGAAACAGCAGGAACATTAAGTTCCCGGATTGTTCAATGGACAAGTGAAATGTAAGTGTCCTTAAAGCCATTTTGATGAATACTGTATGGGCGTGATAGTGAAAATGCAAAATTCATACCAATAGGAAATGATGTGTGAAACATCCCTGATTTACTAAGGTATTGATTCTTTGTTGCATTGTCACTTTAGAACGAATATGATGAGAAAGTGAGAATGACGAGAAAGGATTTTATGAATGAAAATTGACTTTATACAGGAAGTTCAGTCAAGACGGACTTTCGCTATTATTTCCCACCCGGATGCCGGGAAAACAACATTAACTGAGCAGCTTCTTCTCTTTGGAGGGGCGATTCGGGCAGCTGGGACTGTAAAAGGTAAGAAATCAGGAAAGTTCGCTACATCTGATTGGATGGAAATTGAGAAGCAGAGAGGGATTTCAGTCACTTCTTCTGTTATGGCTTTCGACTATGATGATTATCGGGTGAATATCCTGGATACACCTGGTCACCAGGACTTTTCTGAAGATACTTATAGAACATTGATGGCTGTTGATAGTGCGGTTATGATCATTGATTCAGCCAAAGGGATTGAAGCACAAACCTTAAAGCTTTTCAAAGTTTGCCGAATGAGAGGCATACCGATCTTCACATTCATTAATAAGCTCGATCGTCAAGGCCGTGAACCATTGGAATTATTGGAAGAGCTTGAAGAAGTACTTGGAATTCAATCTTATCCGATGAATTGGCCGATAGGAATGGGGAAAGAATTCTTAGGTATCTATGATCGCTTCCATAATCGAATTGAGCAATTCCGCGTGGAGGATGAAGATCGTTTCATTCCTTTAAACGATGAAGGTGAAATCGAGGGAGAACACCCACTGAAGGAAAGTAACCTATATGATCAGACCCTTGAAGATGTGTTGCTTCTGAACGAAGCGGGAAACCAGTTTTCACGTGAGAGAATAGCGAATGGAGAGCTTTCTCCCGTTTTCTTCGGTAGTGCATTAACGAATTTCGGTGTTCAAACGTTTCTTGAAACGTATTTACAATTTGCACCATCTCCTCAGCCAAGGAATTCCGACGCAGGAGAAATTGAGCCGACGGCAGAGGAGTTCTCTGGTTTCGTGTTCAAGATTCAAGCCAATATGAATCCAGCTCACCGTGACCGGATTGCATTTCTCCGCATTTGTTCTGGGCAATTCGAAAGAGGGATGACGGTTAATCTTTCCCGCACAGGTAAATCGATTAAGCTTGCTCAATCCACACAATTTCTTGCAGACGATCGAAGCACTGTAAACGAAGCAGTAAGTGGGGATATTATCGGGGTTTATGACACGGGTACGTATCAAATAGGTGATACGCTTGTTCAAGGAAAGCAGAGCTTCCAATATGAAAAGCTCCCTCAATTTACACCTGAACTTTTTGTTCGTGTTACAGCTAAGAACGTAATGAAACAGAAGCATTTTCAAAAAGGGATTCTTCAACTGGTTCAAGAAGGGGCCATCCAATACTATAAGACCCGCACGGAAGATATTATACTTGGTGCAGTCGGACAGCTACAGTTTGAAGTATTCGAGCACAGAATGAAAAATGAGTATAATGTTGATGTGAAAATGGAACCGATTGGATCAAAAATAGCCAGATGGATTGAAAATGAAGAAGATGTTAAGGAAACAATGTCAAGCTCTCGAAGCATGCTGGTGAAAGACCGTCATGATAACCTGGTATTCTTGTTTGAAAATGATTTTGCCATGAGATGGTTCAATGATAAAAATCCGGATATTCGATTATATAGTTTGATGTAAAGATCGTGAACACCCCTCAAGGATTGGACTTGGAGGGGTGTTTTTTTGTAGTCGGAATGGAGGATGTCATCTGGATATAATTGAACTTTTTACCATTATTAAGTGAATTTTTCCTAGAATATATGTATATTAGTAGCATTGTTTAGGTGAAAAGTCTTAGTATATACATATAGGTAAAATTTTAATAATAAAGGGAGATAGTGGAGAATGAACATATCGTGTGCAAATTGTGCAGTAACCATGGAGTATCATGATGCAGGGTACTTTTTCTTACATAATGATCATCATCATACCTTGCCGTTGAAGGGATATTCTTCGCAATTAGAAGATGGTACATATGTTTTTCCATATGAAAATCTGAATGTACTATATGAAAAGCTTGTTAGAGAAGAGAAATTTTTGGAAGAGGGTGGATGGACGTGCAGCATTAATTGTATCGACCATCCGGGTTCATTCATGGAAGTAGGCAAATTCATATTGTTAATGAAACATAGAGAGATGGTAGAGATGATTCAGGATGGGGAATTCATCAGTCACCTTCAGCCGATCATTGATTTAAGCGACTATAGTCTCTTGGGTTATGAATCTCTTTTACGGACAGCTGAACAATCAAAAAAGATTAATCCGGGAAAATTATTTGAAATTGCCGCCATAACAGGCTTTCATTCCATGTTAGACCTGAAAGCAAGGAAATCAGCGATTGAATGCCGTGTAGGTCAGGTGAAACCCGGTTTTAAAAGTTTCATTAATTTCCTTCCTTCTACGATTTATAATCCTGAATTTTGTTTACGCCATACCTTTCAAATCGTGAACGAATTAGGTTTAAATCCTGAGGATCTTGTATTCGAAGTGGTAGAGACAGAGAAAATTGGGGATGTGGAGCATTTAAAATCCGTCCTTGATGTATATAAGCGTGAAGGAATGAAAGTGGCGCTTGATGATGTTGGTTCCGGTTTTGCCACTGTCGAAATGCTGACTCTCCTTAAGCCAGACTATGTGAAAATTGACCGTTCTTTTATCAATCATTGTGATAGCGTTCCAGAGAACCAGGAGTTCTTACATAAGGTCATGAAGATTGCAACGGAGTTGAACATCCTTGTATTAGCAGAAGGGATTGAGAGGAAAGAAGAATTGCTATTCTGTAAAAAAATCGGTGTTCATTATGCACAAGGCTACTTCATAGGAAAGCCGGCTCTTGAAGCAAAAGAACCATTTGTCCAATCCCTGTTTGTATAGCTGAAATGACATCTCTTCTTACAAAGAGGGGTATTTTTTAATGAAAATCATTGACATATTTCAATACGATGATAAAATACTACTATAATTACTTTAGTGCTTAAAAGCGTTTAAGAGTGAAAGAGGATAATGTCCCTGCGAGCTCTTAGCGATTAGATTAAATATTTTTGTCTTGAGCAACGCAGTAGGAAATAAGTGGACAGCAATCAGAGACTGGGCGGCAGGTGAGAGCCCAGGTCCATTATTTCTGAATTACATTGCTTATAAATCCTCTAAGTAAATGAGGCTTTATCCAGGGACAAACCTTTATGAAGTGGGAATAAACTACCTGTCAACTATTCATGAATAGTAGTGAATGAATAGTGGGAATGTATGACAATAGGTTTATTCCAATTAGGGTGGTAACGCGGAGAACTCTTCGTCCCTATTCGGGATGGAGAGTTCTTTTTGTTGTTCTTTCTGTTCCAATTCATCAATTTCAACTTAGAGAAGGAAGTGTTACTATGTTAAACATCCAAAGCGTAAACAAACCAAACGTTATAGAAGCATCAGTGATATTGATCGCTGTACTGGGGATTATCAGTGGCAGTATTATTGGGCTCGGATCAGTCCCCCATATTCCCATCATCATATCGCTCTTCTTTTTGATGGTGTATGGGCTTAGTCGTAAAGTGAAATTCAAAGAGATTGAACAAGGGATGATTGTTGGGGCACAAGGTGGATTAGGAGCAATATTACTCTTTTTCTTTATTGGTCTTCTTGTGAGCAGTTGGTTACTCAGTGGAACCATTCCCACTTTGATGTTTTATGGATTTGAATTTGTATCACCCAATAATTTTTATGCGATTGCCTTTTTGCTTACTTCCTTGAGCGGCATCGTGATTGGAAGTTCATTGACGACGGCGGCTACCATAGGGGTGGCACTTATCGGAATCGGTGAGGCGATGGGACTGTCCATGAGTATCACAGCAGGCGCGATTGTTTCAGGAGCTTTTTTTGGAGATAAGATGTCGCCATTATCAGACACAACGAACCTTGCTTCCTCTATTGTGAAAGTAGATTTATTTACTCATATTCGTAATATGGCCTGGACAACTGTCCCTGCATTCATTATTACACTCATCGTTTTTGGATTTTTATCACCGGAAACAAGCGATGTCAATTTAACACAGCTGAAATCGTTACAGGATGGCTTGGATCAAACAGGTCTGATTCATTGGTACAGTCTTGTTCCTGTATTATTACTAATTGTTCTCATCGTATTTAAGACCCCTGCACTCCTAACGCTTGCGATCAATATAGTTGTCTCAATCGGCCTTTCGTTCTTACATGGATCTTTGAAGCTGAATGAACTTTTTCAGGTGTTATTTTCGGGATTTGAATCCAAAACAGGGGTGGAATCCATCGACTCACTTTTAACTAGAGGAGGAGTGAACAGCATGATGTTTACGATTTCTCTTGTCATTCTCTCTTTAAGCCTCGGTGGATTATTATTTAAACTTGGTATTATTCCTGTATTGCTTAATAAAGTTTCAACGATCCTTCAATCAGGAAGAAGAACGATTCTTTCAACGGCTCTATCGGCCATTGGTATAAACCTGGTTGTAGGGGAGCAGTATCTGTCCATCCTATTAACGGGAGAAGCCTTTCAATCCCAATATAAGAAGCTTGGGTTACATCCCAAAAACTTATCACGTACGTTAGAAGATGCTGGGACGGTCATTAACCCGTTAGTACCATGGAGTGTATGTGGTATATTCTTAACTGATGTATTAGGTGTCGCCACAGTAGAGTATTTACCGTTTGCAATCTTTTGTCTCATATCTCCCGTCATAACGATTCTTTATGGATTTACCGGCTGGACCATTGAAAAAGAACAAACTGAATCTAATCCAGTTATATCAAATTAAATATTTAATAAGAAGCTTCTTTTTTGTAAAGTTTGTTGTTTTAAAACATTAGTTTTGCTTGGGCTCTGTCAATATGAGTGTGAGTTGGATGGTGAGGGGAACTGCTCCGCTTGCAGCTCCCCTCACCATTTTTATGGATATATGTGACAGAGCTAAATGGTTGAAAAAACAAGGTAATTCCCAAGTGGGCAATACCGGGGTTACTTTTTTGCTCCTTTTAATCCCAAAAAGGGGCCAAAATGTAGAATCACAGAGTGGATTGTAGCGGAAAGCACTTGACTCCTGCGGGAATAGCTGGACAGGTGAGACCCCGGAGGCACAGCCGAGGAGGCTCACCGCCAGCCCCGTGGAAGCAAGTGCCTGGAGAGGAAAGGAACGGTCCCTATTTCTTCCGACAATCAACAATGAGATAGCGACAAACTTTACACAAAGAGCCTGTATGAAAATAATGAGGACTGTCCTGGTCATTCATCGAATTTTTTTCTAAAAGATGAATTATCCAGAGGGCAGTTCTTTTCGTGTGATTTCAACATAATTTGGGAAATGATGATTGTAAAAATATCCGCCTATTGAAATCACTGAAAAATGAAAAAGGGGAAGAACCATCATCATGAGTGGATTCTTTAATAGCAACACACCTTCTTGGACCATGAATACTTCTATTGTTAACAGGAAAAGGATGGTCAACAGTGCATATTGCTTATCCTTATTTCTAAAAAAGATAACCAGTGCATAAAAGTAGGTGGTAAACCAAATGTACATTGCATTTCCTGCAATCAAGTCCCGTGTAGGATTAGAGAAATGATGCAATGGGAGGATATATAGTTCCAAAAGGGATGAAAGAATCCAGGCAAATGAAAGGGAGACGGTTGATAGTGCAAAAAACAAGGTAATGAACAGTACATAGTGATTAGGAGTATTTTCAAGCAGCTTCCACCACACTTTAGACAGCATGACAGAAAGGATTAAGAAAAATGATGTGTAATACGATTGCCACCAATGGTGTTCGTAAAAATTTGAATAGGTGAACCATGTTTCTATGAGAAAGAATAAACCAATGATCAAGGCAATCCTGGTTGATCTTAAATGATAGACAACAATATACGTCAGCGCGATTGGCACTGAAAAGGCCTGGGAACTAATCGATCCCAACACACTATCATTGTAATTATTCGATAAAATATGGGGATGATACGTATAGCTGTTAAATAATACAAAGATGATATATTCGAATACATAAGCTAAACCGGAAATGAAAAGCCAAAATAATAAAATCCGAGCAGATATATGACGGTTCTTAACGACAATTATGACCAACAGGATAATGCTGATAAGACTAAGGGATACAAATGGAACCCAATTCGCCATGCTAATGCTCCTAACGTTTCAGTATAAAAATAGTGTATACAGATTAGGTGTAATTATTTATCAAGGTGATTAATTTGTGAACATTTTCTCTAGTAGAAGCTTTAATATTGAAGGATTTTCCTGAAGAGACTATAGTTAACATTAACTGCTTCCGATCCGTAGTGAACAATATAGATATAGAAAGGGGAGCGTCCGTTTGAAAATCAGTGATTTTTCCATACGCCGTCCTGTATTCACCATTGTCACAATGCTACTCATTCTTATTCTTGGAGGGGTGTCCCTCCTCCGAATACCTTTAAAGCTCATTCCTGATCTAAACCCTCCAGTTGGGGTCGTCGTAACCAATTATCCGGGCGCCAGTCCTGAAGAAGTAGTGGAAAAGTTGACAAAGCCACTCGAGGAAAGCTTGTCAACTTTACCAGGAATGAAAAATATCCAATCTACTTCCAGGGAAGGTTCAAACTTCATTCTCCTTGAATTTTCATGGACAACTTCCATTGATGAGATAGAAAATGATGTTCTTCAAAGAATCGATCAAACTCCACTTCCAGATGGGGCGGATAATCCAAGGTTTCTCAAGTTTGATCCTGCCCAATTCCCAATCATTCAATTCTCATTACGTGAAGAGGGGAAGGAAAGCAATTTAAAGACGTTATCCGAGAATTTGAAATTGGAATTAACCCGGGTTGAAGGAGTGGCCAATGTAAACGTTTCTGGTTCACTCAAGGATGAAGTGGTCATTGAATTAAATCAACAAGCGCTGAAAGATAATCGTCTAAGTCAATCTGACGTTATTAACACGATCAGAGCAAATAATGTAACATCACCTGGGGATACCATAGAAACTGATGGACAAACCTTAACCACCCGGGTTATGAGTGAATTACAGTCCGTTGAAGAACTGGAAAAATTGGTGCTTCAAGTGAACCCTCAAAATGGTAAGAAGATTACCCTTGGGGAAGTGGCGGCTGTTGAGAAGAAGCAGCAGGACACGAATACGATCACTCGTGCCAATCAGGAATCTGCCATCCTCTTTAGTGTGTTACAACAATCCGACGCAAACACGGCTTCTGTTTCAAAAGAATTCCAAGATGAGCTGGATCGTCTACTTCAACAAGACCAATACAAATCAGTCAAAGCAGACATTCTCTTTGATCAGGGGGACTACATTACCCAAGCGATAGGTAATATTGCAAACTCCCTAATCATTGGCGGGGCTTTTGCCATGCTTGTTCTATTCCTATTCTTAAAGAATGTAAAGAGTCCGTTAATCATTGGTGTGGCGATTCCATACTCTGTCATCGTTACATTTGTCTTAATGTTCTTTGCTGATTTCGCTTTGAATATTATGACTCTCGGAGCACTTGCCCTTGGAATTGGAATGCTTGTGGATAATGCCATTGTTGTAATTGAAAATATTTATCGGCATCTTTCTCTTGGTAAAACACCAAGAGAGGCTGCGAGTGTCGGAGCCAAAGAAGTGGGTGGAGCCATTACGGCATCTACTTTAACAACAGTTGCAGTGTTTTTACCTGTTGTCTTTATTTCAGGTTTGCTCGGTGAATTGTTTACCGAATTTGCCCTGACCATTTCTTTTAGCTTATTAGCATCGCTCGTTGTAGCCTTAACGGTCATCCCGATGTTAGCAAGCAGATTATTGAAGAAGCCTAAAGGAAATCTCGAAGCGAAGCGCAGGCGCTCAAAAAGCAGAAAAACATTTGCCAGGTCTGTCAAGTGGGCTCTTCGTCACCGATTCATCGTCCTCTTTATTACGGCTCTCACTCTGGTCGCAGGCGGTTTCGGCTTAACGACAGTAGGAACACAGTTTTTACCTCCAACGGATGAAGGGTTTTTCAATATGAGAGTCGAATTAGATAATGGAGCATCCGTGGAAGAGACGAATAAAGTTGTAAATGCAATTGAAGATAGGCTGGAAAAGGAGAAAGATGTTGATGTTTTTGTAAGCCTGGTCGGTACAACTCAGGAAGAGTCCTTTAGAGGAAGTTCAAAAGGGAATATTGCTGAAGTGTATGTAAAAATGAAGCCTTTGGAGGATCGTGGGAGATCCATATTCACTTTTGCAGATGAAGTAAAACCTGAGATAGAAAAAGCTGCGAAAAAGGTAAATGATTCATCGGAAGTTTCTTTTAACCTTCAGTCAACATCAGGTTCCAGCCCTCAAACCCTGACGTTCAATTTAAGAGATACAGATCCAAAACGATTGGATCAATCTGTCGATGCATTATTCAATTCTTTGAAGGGTATGAAAAACGTATCAGAAGTGACGACGGATCAAATGGAAACGGTCAAAGAAGTCCAAATGAAAGTGAACCGCGACAAAGCTCTCGAACAAGGGTTGGCACCAGCTCAGATAGGCACCCTTGTACAGGATGTAACACGAGGTGTATTGGCGACACAAATGGTTACAGAGACGTCTGATGTCATAAATGTCCTCGTACAATATGACCGTAATATTACTGAGAATCTGGACTCTCTGAAAAAACTACTTATTCCTAACGGACAAGGAAAGTATATTCAATTAAATTCTGTAGTGGATTTTTCGATAGAAGATGGTCCTGTCAGTATACAAAGGATCGATCAGCAGCACGCGGTTCAATTCACTTTGAAGTATTCATCGTCCACCAATCTCGGGGCAATCTCGAAAGCTGTGGATGAGAAGATAGAATCCTTGGAACTTCCGAATGAGACTTTGGTTTCCTTCAGTGGTGACAGGGAGTTGCTGGAAGACTCCATTGACGATATGGCACTTGCACTTGGACTCGCGATTGTTCTTGTCTATATGGTCATGGCTGCACAGTTTGAATCATTTAAGTATCCATTTGTCATTATGTTTACAGTGCCCCTCATGGTCATCGGGGTCGCAATAGCGCTGGCGGTAACTCAAACACCTATAAGCATTTCAGCGATTATAGGTGTCATTGTCCTGGCAGGCATAGTTGTAAACAATGCGATTGTGATCGTCGATTACATCAACCAGCGTAAAGAATCAGGAATCAATAGCTTTGATAGTATTGTTGAAGCAGTTCAGGATCGGGCACGGCCGATATTAATGACCGCATTGACCACTATACTTGGCTTGTTGCCTCTTGCCCTTGGACTCGGGGAAGGTACTGAGATCAATCAGCCGATGGGTATAGCCGTAATTGGTGGGTTAATAAGCAGTACACTGTTGACGATTTATGTCATTCCGATTGTATATAGCTTTTTTGATAAAGAAACGAGAAGAATGAAGAGAAATCGTGAAGCATACGGTAATAAAGAATAGTCAAATTTAAACGAGCTAACCTTACAGCTAAGAAGTCACCTCCTTAAATCGAGCAGGTACCTTACTGCAGGTTAGCTTTTTTACCCATTTTGAAAGAAGTCCACGGCGGGGGTGAAGCGATATGAAGAAAGGGATATATTTAATCACGGGTTTTCCAGGTTTTTTAAGTCGTAATATTGTGGAAGAATTAATTAGTCAAGAGAAGGCATCATCGATTTACTTGCTTCATTTAGACACTATAACTAAAGAAGCAGAGGAATTAGCCGGGAAGCTTGCAGGAAACAAAGGAACCGATCTCATTTTAGTGAAAGGAGATATTACACAACCTGATCTTGGAATGTCAGAAGAGAAAATAGGTGAATTACGCGAAACAGTGGAGTATGTCTGGCACTTGGCTGCCATCTACGATCTTGCCGTCCCTGAAAATCTTGCATATAAAGTAAACGTCGAGGGAACAAGCCATGTTAATAGTTTCTGTAAAACACTTCACCGATTAAAGAGATATGTCTATTTCTCTACTGCGTTTGTAGCCGGTACACGTAAAGGGGAAGTTTATGAGAAGGAGCTTGTATATCCGGACAGCTTTAATAATTTCTACGAACAGACAAAGTATGAAGCAGAGGTATACGTTGCGGAACTGAAGGAAATCCTGCCGATTACGATCATCCGTCCCGGTATCGTTAAAGGAAGTTCCAAGACGGGTGAGACAGTTAAGTTTGATGGTCCGTATTTTATTATGAATATGTTTAAACGATTATCGTTTTTACCTTGGATACCCTTTCTGGGAGAAGGTGATGCCTTCATCAATATCGTACCTGTCGAATATGTCGTCCGAGCTTCTATATACCTCGGCCACGAAGGGATCGGAAAAGGGAAAACCTATCATCTTACCGATCCACACCCAGTGACGGTAAAGGAAGTGTATGAACAGATTCTTTGGCATATGTACAAGAAACAGCCGCGGGGAAGGGTTCCCCTATCTCTTTCCAATTGGGCACTGGGCTTTCGGTTTGTACGCAGATATTTAAAGGTTGAACGTGAAGCACTTGACTATTTTACACTTGAAGGAAGGTTCAATTGTCAATATGCCCAAGAAGACTTGAGAGGGTCCCATATTCAATGCCCTACCCTCTCAAGCCAAATTGAAAAAATGGTCGAATTTTATCTTGAACATTATTCTAACGAAAAATTACATGTGAAGATTAATTAAGGATGTTTTCATGAAAATTGTTAGATAGTGTCTTAATCCTCGTAATAATTGGGAGGGAAATGGTAAAAATAATGGGAGAAGCATCAATAGGAGGATTCTCGAGATGTCATTTTCCCTTACGCAAGATCCGACCCGGTACATACATCCTTTAATTCATTCACTTCATCGCCAATTACTGGGATGCCCATGAAAACTTCTATTACAAAATTAGAAGGAATTCTATGGAGCATTGCTCTTCCTGGTTTTCCGCAATTATTGGTTGGACTTTGGTTTAAGGGAACTTTATTTGTGCTTCTTGAGATTATCATCAATGTCCAAAGTAATTTCAATCAAGGGATCATGTATAGTTTTTTAGGGGAAACCCATAAAGCAGCTACTGTAATCGATTATCAATGGTTGATGTTTTATCCTTGTCTTTATATGTTTGCCATGTGGGATGCTTATAAGCTTGCTCAAACAAAGGAAGAACCTTATATATTTTTACCTTTTGTCATGTCTGCTTATATGGTGACCGTTGGCTTGATGTACTCTCCGAAGGTATATTTATTTGGTGAATTTATCGGACCTGTCTTTTTGCCGATGATGTTTGTGATTCCAGGAGTGGTACTTGGGCTGATCATTCGATCAATCCTAATCCGGATCCACTAAGTTTTATCTCTTTACGAAACGTCATTCTTGAGGTAAGATATGGCTATACAACTTAAACGTTTTCTACCTGTCAAAGGGGAGTAGCTATAGGTGACATACCTAAACAAAGTCGTCAGTTCATGGATTATTCCATCGGCTTTGTTGGCATAATGATTATGCTCAGCAAGACCTTTGCCTTATTTAGGCAAGGGTCTTTTTATTTTATAAAAATCCTTGCCTATTGGAAAACTAACTGTGTAAATAGGAGGGACTTACATTAATGGATGCTTCAATGTTATTGGAATATGGTTGGGTACTGCTCATCCTTGTTGGTCTTGAAGGAATTCTGGCTGCTGATAATGCAGTTGTTATGGCGGTCATGGTTAAACATCTGCCGGTAGAACAAAGAAAGAAAGCACTCTTTTATGGTCTGTTAGGAGCATTTGTATTTAGATTTGCTGCACTATTTCTCATCTCGTTCTTAGTGAATGTATGGCAGGTTCAAGCCATCGGTGCAATCTATTTATTCTATGTGTCGATTCATCATTTTGTTAAAAAGAGGAAAGACACGGGAATTGTTGAGTCAGAGTCAAACAAGGGCTCAGGTTTCTGGACGACTGTATTGAAGGTGGAGCTTGCAGACATCGCCTTTGCAGTTGACTCCATGTTAGCTGCCGTAGCTTTAGCGGTTACTTTGCAGCCAACCGGATGGTTTGATGTCGGTGGAATTGACGGCGGTCAGTTTATCGTCATGTTCCTTGGTGGAATCATCGGCCTGGTGATCATGCGATTTGCTGCAACATGGTTTGTGAAGCTATTGGAGAAATATCCTACATTGGAATCAGCGGCGTTTTTAATCGTTGGTTGGGTAGGGGTTAAACTTGCTGTTTTTACGCTTGCTCATCCAGATGTGGCGATCCTGGATCACCATTTCCCTGAATCAAAGCCATGGAAGCTCGTCTTCTGGACCGTTTTAATCCTTTTATCAGTTGGAGGATATTTATTATCACGAAAGAAAGCTAAACAGGAAGAAGCCAAAGCAGAAACAAAAGCAGAAGCCAAAGCAGAATAAAATAAATCGAAAGCTAACGTGAGAAAAATTCACGTTAGCTTTTTTACTATGAGAAATCATATGTCTACCTCTCCCTTACCATCCAGTCCCTCCTTAAGAACTTTTTCAATTTAAATTTGTATAAACCCCCTCAAAAAAAATTCTCTTAACGTAATTCCTTTAATAAGGCGATCGATCGACCAATAAAAATTTATCTTCCGAGGTGTACATATGACAAAACATTCCAAAATAATGAAATCATCTTTAGCTGTATTAGTAGCAGGATCTATTAGCTTTTCAGGTTCATTGGCTTATGCGAATAACGATGAAAAAACGTTCGACACGGTTACAATTGAGCAAAAGGACAGTACAGGAGTTACAGTGAATGATGAAGCAATGATTGATTCTGCTAAGACAGAAATTGAAAAATTAGAAAAGACAGAAACCCCTTCATTACTTCCTGGTGATTTCTTTTATTTTGCTAAGCTAGCTCTTGAGAAAGTGAAGCTTGCTTTTACGATGGATGACGCGAAAGAAGCTAAAATACTTGCAGAGTATGCAGCAGAAAGACTTGCTGAAGTAGAAGCTTTATTTCAAGAAGGAAAAGAAGCGGAAGCCATTGAAGCAATCAATCATGCCATCGAAATGATTCAACGCTCTGGAGAAGAATTACCACAAGGTGAGAATGAAGAAGCTTCTAACGATGAATCAATGGAAGAGTCAGAGGGCGAAACACAAGACGAATCGAATACTGAAGAGAAAAACAGTGAAACTGAACAAACCAAAGATAGTAATGAAGTAGGAGCTGTAGAAGAAGCAGATTCTGAAGTGAAATCGGATGAGATGACTGAAATTGAAGAATTAATGTCACAAAATATCATTTCACTTAAAGCTAATCTCGAGAAAGTGGAGAACCCTAAAGCGAAAGCCGCCCTTCAAAAGAACATTGAAAAAAGTTATATAAAATTAGCGGAAAAGCTTGCAAAGCTAGAAGAAAAAAGGTCGAAAAAAGCAAGTGCTCAAGAAGAAACAGAATCCGATGAATCGATGATGGAAGACTCTGTAGTTCCGGTTTCAGAATCAGCAGCAAATGATACAACGACGGATGAAAATAAAGATGAAAACAAAACCGTGGCAACTCCAACAGTGAAAAAAGAAACAGAAAAAACTCCACCTGTAAAAGTTAAGCACGTTGAAAAAGAAGCGAAAAAAGAATTAAGACAACAACAAAAGCAAGAGAAAAAAGAAGCTAAAGAAGTACGTAAACAAATGAAGAACGAGGAAAAACAAGCTCGACATGATGTTAAAGAAGAAAAGAAACAACATCAGTCAGCTGCAAAACAAAAGGAACGCCAGGGTCAGAACAGGGAAAGCGGAAAAGAAAACGGAAAGGGCCACAATAAAGATTAAGTATAGAGAAATAGCTTCAGGATAAGCTGGAATTCAAATGAAAGTCAGTCACGAAGGGGATACTGGAACTAAAGTAATTTGTCATTAGCTTAGTTGGGTGCATTTGGAAAGATTACTTAAGCAGTACCCCTTCCTCTCTATTATCCTTTTAAAAACAACATCATATGAGTATAATAGTGTGCAGGATGGAGTGAGACTGATGCTAAATGTATTACTATTTTTACTAGCCAAGCAAAAGAAAAAACAAACCCTTGAAGACATGGCGATACGAATACAAAATGGTGATGAACAATTACTGAACATAGTCTTGGAAGACTATAAGCCATTTATAAAAAAAACGGTATCTTCAGTCTGCAAACGATATATCTATGAAAATGATGATGAATTTAGCATCGGTCTTATCGCGTTTCATGACGCTATCTTAAAATATAATCATCAGCGAGGGACGTCCATCATCAGTTTTTCTGAAGTGATCATCAAACGGAAAGTAATTGATTATATCAGAAAAAACGGGAAGTATCAGGATGTAAGCATCGACAAGAGTCTGGTTGAGGACGATGAAGAGACCCCAAATTTAACTATCGAGCAAATCGTCTCTGTTGAAGAATATGGAAAACAGCAAGAGGGTAAGAAGAGGCGGGAAGAGATCATCTCTTTCCAAGAACATCTTTCTCAATTCAAATTATCCTTCCATGAGCTGGTCGAACAATCACCTAAGCATGAAGATGCCAGACTGAATGCCATTGACATAGCTAAAACGGTAGTGAACTCCAAAGAATTATTGGATTATCTCCTTGAAAAGAAACGGTTACCCATAAAAAAATTAGAGAAACAGGTAAACGTTAGTAGAAAAACAATTGAGAGAAATAGAAAATATATTATTGCCATTACTCTTATTCTTATAGGAGATTATGTGTATTTACGGGATTACTTAAAAGGGCGGTTAGAGATATGAAAAAAGGGATCATTATGGAAATCAAGAGTGATATCCTCGTTATGATGACACCAGATGGGGAATTTCTGACTGGAAGAAAACAGCCCAATCAAAAGTATGCTATTGGGGAGGAGATACCTTTCTTTCCCTTGCATAACGATGCTGCTTCGGCCAAACGATTTGTTAAATGGAATTGGAAAGTGTCAACTTCATTAGTAACAGCTTTAATCATCATTCTCTCCCTGATTTCAAGTGCATTTTTCCAGAGTAATCAGGCATATGCCTATGTGTCTGTCGATATCAATCCAAGTATGGAATTGACACTGAATGAAAAACAACAGGTGATAGAGATTACTCCGTACAATCATGATGCCAAAGTACTTATCAAAGAGTTAGGGGATTGGGAAGAGTTGGATGTAAGTGAAGTGACTGAGAAAATCTTTTTCTTATGTGAAGAATTGGGATATTTAAATGACAATCAAAATGTACTTATCACTTCCTCTTTTCTTGAAGATACAAATAGTGAGAGTGAAGATGAGTTGATTACTGAAATCAACCAGTTTGCAGAAGAATACAGCACAGATCACAACATGACCATAACGGTCAAAGAAACGTCACAGGAAATGAGAGAAGAAGCTTCTAATAAAGGAATGACTGCAGGCTCGTTGCTACGGGAAACTGAAAAAGCTGAAACACCAATAAGACCAAAAACCGCCGAGGATCCAAAAGCAGAGGTTAAAGAGGAAGATGTACTTAAAAAGGGGATAAAAATAGAGGAGAAGTCAAAGGTTGAGAATCAAAAGGTGGAGCTACCATCTGTGGAGAAGAAACAGAAACCTGAGAACCATCCAAAGAACGATAAACCACTTCCAAATGACAATAAGCAAGAAAAAACTGAAAAGTCCCATGTGAAAGATAATCCTTCTGACCATCACAAATGGAAGAAGACTAACGAGAAAACAAATGATTGGTCTAATCGTGAAGAAGATCATTCAAGAGGCAAGGAAAATCGATCTGATCATCAAGACAGGAAAGATGAAAAGAAAAAGGATCACCAAGAACGAAAAGATAACAGGAAATATAAAGATGATTAAAAAAAGCGGCCCATTTGCAAAAATGGGTCGTTCTCAATTATAAGGGGTAGCTGGTGAATCCAGCTACCCAAGCCAATATTATTTAGTTTGTTGTCCGGAAAGTTGAGATTGAGCTTGTTTAACGAGTCGTTTTGTAATTTCTCCTCCAACGGATCCGTTAGAGCGAGCTACTGTATCTGATCCAAGTGTCACACCAAACTCTTGAGCGATTTCATATTTCACTTGATCAAGGTATTGTTCAACACCAGGAACGAGTAATTTATTACTGCTTCTAGCCATGGTTGTTTCCTCCTTAGTAGTAGACTTGAAACAATGATGTTTCTGTAGTACTATTATTTGTCTTATTTCTTCGAACATGAATGGTAATATTTCGCCGAAATTGTATAGTTTGTATGAGGGTGGAATGGATCAGTCATACTTGGTGGTTTAAGCTGCTTTTGTTAAAGAAAGAATAAACATATAGGAAATTATCCATTTTTCCTTTCATTCTTTGTACATATTCATTAAGATAGAGAAGGAAATAACCTTGAAAGGGAAATACATATATGTGGTATAAACTTAGATTAAATTTAAATAAATTGACACCAGCTCAAGTCATTGTGTCCTTCTATCTTATCGCTGTAACAGTGGCAACGATTCTTTTGAGTTTACCATTTGCCCATAAACCGGGGGCGAAGTGGAGTTTCATTGATGCTATTTTCACTTCTGTTAGTGCTGTAAGTGTCACCGGTTTAACCGTTGTAAGTACGGCGGATACGTTTAACACAGCAGGAATTTTCTTATTGATATTTGTTTTACAGTTCGGTGGAATTGGTATCATGACTCTGGGAACTTTTTTCTGGCTTTTAGTAGGTAAGAAAATAGGCTTGAAAGAACGGCGGTTGATCATGACGGATCAAAATCAAACCAATCTGTCCGGTCTTGTTCACCTATTAAAACAAATTTTATTGCTTATCATTGTAATTGAATTGGTGGGGGCATTTATTTTAGGGGTATATTTCCTGAGCTACTATCCAAGCTGGCAGGAAGCATTTATACAAGGGCTCTTTGCCTCAGTGAGTGCTACTACTAACGCGGGCTTTGATATAACCGGTCAGTCACTTATCCCATTTAAAGATGACTATTTTGTTCAATTTATTACGATCATATTGCTCACTCTGGGGGCAATTGGATTTCCTGTCTTGATCGAGACAAAAGACTATTTAATGAACAAGCAAAGAAGCAAACATCATTTTTCATTATTCACAAAAATTACAACGATCACATTCGCTATATTATTGATTTCGGGTACCTTAGTTATATGGTTGTTCGAATATGATCAGTTTTTTGCAGGCATGGCTTGGCATGAATCATTCTTTTATTCACTCTTTCAATCATCATCGACGAGGAGTGGTGGTCTTGCAACCATGAATGTAGCTGAGTTTTCAACTCCTACATTGTTGGTTTTGAGTGCGCTAATGTTTATTGGGGCATCTCCCAGCTCAGTGGGTGGTGGAATCAGAACAACAACATTTGCCCTGAATATCTTGTTCTTATTTCACTTTGCCAGAGGCAATCAAACGATCAAGGTTTTTAGACGAGAAGTACACGAACAGGATATCATTAAATCGTTAGTCGTTACGATGGTAGCGGTTCTTATGTGTTTTGTGTCAGTCGTTATCTTAACGATTACAGAAGATCACAGTCTTATTGAAATAATCTTTGAAGTCGCTTCTGCCTTTGGAACAACAGGTTTATCTTTAGGGATTACATCAGATCTATCATCTATAGGGAAGTGCGTTATCATAGCCTTGATGTTTATCGGTCGTGTCGGAATTCTATCCTTCCTGTTTATGATAGGAGGAAAAGAGAAAACCACCAAATATCATTATCCTAAGGAAAGAGTTATCATTGGATAGATAAAAAAAACGATGCTGAATCCGCATCGTTTTTTATTTGAGTACAGAATAGGGAACATCGAAATAGATCCATAGGAAGAAAATGATGGGGAAGGATACGATCCATCCTATAATTGGATTTTTATGATGGATGATGAGTACGGTTAACATCATGATATTAAATAGGATGTCCCAGCCAAAATGCCAGCCATTGTGATAAGTCATCATTCCAAAGATATGAGAAAGGCCTTCAGTCACTCCGTAAATGCACGTCCACAACATAACCCAGATTACTTTTCCCCGGAAAGTCGAAGGCAATCTGCCGATAAAGATCGCAATGGTTGCTGTGTATTGCACAACCATTTTACTCAATGAGATGATCGTATGATTCAGGTTGATGTGGTCACCTAATGCGGTAACCGTTTGGAACTGCCACATTGAATAGTCGTATAAAAGATACTGGGAGAGTAGATCTCCAATAATAAAAAACAATAATGTTGGATAATAGCTGTAAAAATCTTTCCAATTCCCGAATTTCCATCCAAGTAGAGCATAACAAAGTAAGAAGGCAAGTATCATTGCATATCCTCATTTAGCATTTTTGATTAGTTTCTGGATAAATGCTTCATTTATTCAGACTTTTTCTTCTAGTATTGGAATACCTTTCGCAGTGAAAATCATATGTCTATTGGAATGGAAAGAGAATCGAGTGGGGAAAGTAAGGTTATAAAGGAGATGAGTCACATGATGAAACGAAAAGCTCACTATAATGCTGCTGAAAAGAATAATCAAACACCTTTAAAGAATAAGCAAGAGGCAGAATTCTCCGCTGAATTCACTCAAGGAGAAGATCCTGCTAAGGGAAAGAATAGAAACTCTTCAAAAGGTATGAAGGGTAGAAGCTGATGAAGGATAAAAAACAATCTTTTCGTGAAGAATTTGGTCAGGAATTTGGAGATGTTAATGCAGCCAAGATTCTGGAAGTGACACAAAAACAGCCGAAAGCAAAAAATGACAAGAAAAAATGTTAAGCGATTCGCTTAACATTTTTTCTTGTCTATAGTGAAACAGATTGTCGGCCAAACTCAAATACGGTAGATTGACCTGTGGCAGGTTCAAAGTAAGCTAAAACATACTGATCTTGTCCATCCTTCGACTGAATGGTTTCAAGGAGTGTATGCTTATACAATTCCTTTTCATTTAAGTTTAGCCGAGAGAAAGCTTCACCTGCTATGGTTGGTTGTGCCAGCAAGGATTGGTAAATAGCAGACCTTTCTTCTTTCGTCAGTTCATGTGTCCACCAAGGCTTTCTTGGTTTGTACTTCTGATTCTCTAAATAATCCAGTTTCATTAAGCCTTCAATAATCGACATGTTGTAGCTTGTCTCAGTATATAAAAACTCATGCAGTCTTTTAAACAAATCCTCCAGTTGATGTCCGATTCTTGACCAACCACGGTTTTCCCAATAGGAACCGAATAGTTGGAAGAAATCAAATGGTGTTTCAAAGCATTCGGTCACCAGATATTCAATCGTCCGATCCATACGATGATCGTTCCAATACTTTTCTAATACATCTTCAACCTGTTTGATTCTAACGATATCATCAAAGGATAATACATTGTTCCCGAGGATCTCATAGGGTGAATGGTCCATGTACGTATATTGATGGTCGTTGGCACGAATCCTTAAGCCCGTACCGCGAAGCATCTTCAGAAATCCTAATTGAAGTTCCTCTGGGCGCAGTTCAAATACATCATTGAAAGTTTTCCGGAATGAATTGTAATCCTCTTCTGGCAGACCGGCAATCAAATCCAGATGCTGATCGATCTTTCCTCCATTCTTAACCATGGTAACCGTTCTTGTCAGTTTGGAGTAATTTTGTTTTCTCATCACAAGATCATTCGTTTCGTCATTTGTTGATTGGATTCCAATCTCAAAGCGAAATAATCCTGCTGGGGCATTTTCGTTCAGAAATTCAATGACTTCCGGTCTCATGATGTCTGCTGTGATTTCAAATTGAAAGACAGTTCCAGGTAAATGTTCGTCGATTAGGAATTGAAACATTTCCATGGCATAGCTTCGGCTGATATTGAACGTACGATCCACAAATTTAATTGTTTTTGCGCCATTTTTCATTAAGAATCGAATGTCATCTTTTACCTTTTCTCTGTCAAAGTAACGTACACCTACTTCGATTGAAGAAAGACAGAATTGACAACGGAATGGACAACCTCTGCTTGTCTCGATATACGTAACCCTTTTACCCAATTGAGGCAGGTCTTCTTGAAAGCGGAATGGTGAGGGTACGTCTCTTAAATCTATTTTATTCTGCTGTGGCTTGATGACCGGCTTTCCATCTACTAAGTAAGCCACTCCATGGACCTTAGAAAAGTCTCTATCAGCATTCAGTTCATCCAATAACTGCTTAAAGGATTCTTCCCCTTCACCGATAACGATAAAGTCAACGTCTTCCAATCGCTCCAGCCAATAGGGAACATCATATGTGACTTCTGGTCCCCCCAGGACGATGGTTACTTCAGGCAGGATTTTTCGAAGGATCTTGATCACTTTGATCGTCTCTTCGATATTCCAAATGTAACAGCTGAATCCTATAATATCAGGTTTTTTCGAGAACAAGTCACTAGCGATGTTAAGGGTGGGATCCTTAATGGTGTATTCAGCCAATTCTATTTCATGTTCAGGCTCTGCAAAGGCCTTAAGACAACGAATGGCCAGATTGGTGTGAATATATTTTGCATTTAACGTACTTAAAACGACTTTCTTCATAAATAAGCTCCTTTTATACTAAGCTCACCTGATGGAACACGTGAACCATTGTAAACCATATTTTCCAACATATACGAGTTGTTCGTACGTCTAATCCAAACCGTACTGATTATCATTTTATCTAAGGAAGAGAGAAAGCTCAATGTTTGTATAGAATGAATTTAAATTTATTGTAAGTATTAGAAGGATTTTAAGGAAAAGTTACGAATAGTATAATAAAATAAATAGTTTTTTGAAAATTGTGTAGAAGATGATCAATATATACTTTAAGAGAATAGGTGCTCATGAAAAGGGACTGACCCGTGTCTGTTATTGGGTCAGCCCTTTCTAGTGAGGTTTATCTTGTTTTCATTTCTCTTTTTGAAAGAAGTTTCTGGAGTTTGGTTGATTTAAACTCCACTATCGGTTGCGTTATGCTTGTGAAAAACTTTGTCGAGAAAATCATTGTCAGCACCCATGATACACCAAGTAAGATTAATAAACTCGTAGTGGGATCAATTGTATCCTTCAGCTGGCTTTCCCGGAATAAACGGATAAGAAAGCCGTGCAGCAAGTATACATATAGCGTATTTTTGCCCCATTTAGTGAAGAACCTTCTCTTAGTAGGGACAAAGGTAAAGAAGCTAAAGATCATCACAACGTTCAGCATGTAAACAAACGCCCTGACAGCTAAACTTATGGCGTTGTTCCCTTCGAAGTCTCCATAGGGCTTAGAGCCAAGTAACCATTTATCGGAGAATTCAGGGATGAAATACATTCCTAAAAATACGAGAATAAATAAAGTACCTGCCACTATACGTGCTTTACTCGTTTTAAAATATTCGAAGTGCTCCTTCTCCAAATAATAGCCCATCAGGAAAATCGGAAAGAAAACAAATGTTCTGGACAGGCTAAGATAGTTTGAAATCACATCAGCAAATCCTACAAGCAGCCCAATGGAGAAAGCGATTGTCAATCCGATGCCGGGCTTGAACTTAAACCACTTGATGAAAACATACAATAATGCGTTCCAACAGAATAAGCTGATGAGGAACCATAATGACCAGTGTGGATTAAGGGGATCGACTTCAAATGTTGATTTTTGATAAAGAAAATAGTAATACACCGTGTAGATCAATTGAAACACAATGTAAGGAAGTATTAATTTTTTCGCCAGTTTCTGAATATATCCTTTTTTATAAAATCCTTTTGCGAAAAACCCTGCCACAAGAATAAAGGCTGGCATGTGGAAGGTGTAAATCGTTTTGTACAAAGAAAGGATAAATGGATCGCTTTCTATATAGGACCGGATCAAATGTCCAAATACAACCAGGAAGATCAAAATGAATTTGGCATTGTCGAAGTAATAGTCACGCTGTTTCATATCTTCACCATCTCTTAGAATAGATTTATCCTAATTCATTCTTACCCTAGGATACAATGAGTAAAACATGAATTTCACTGTTAATTATCACCAAAAGCATGGGAAGCTATGCGAACTCTATAATGACCTGAGCCAATAGTCGTCTTTTAAAATAGTAAGGGGATGAGGAAATGACTAATAGTAGTAAATTGCAGAAAGAGCTGAATAAGGAAGAATGTCATCCCGTCGATAGGGAAATTTGCTTAGCATCACCCATGCCGATGTTCGTGATCAATAAAGAGTTGAAAATTGTCTTTGCAAATGGAGAAGCATGTGAAACACTGCAGACTACGAAAGAAAGGGTTGTAGGCACACTGTTCAGTAACTTCTTTTCTTCTGTTCCGGCCCCGATTGTAGCTCATTATAAGGAAGTTATGGAAACCGGAAAGAACCTTGAAGATGAAACCTTAATGAATGTTAATGATAAGAAAATCATCCATATTGAATTATTGCTTAAAAAATCGACCATTTCTCCTAATGCCTATTTGTACTTCAAAGATGTAACGGCACTAAAGGAAAAAGAGCGGAAAGACCATATGAATGTCCATTTATTATCGAATATTTTTCAAAATGCATCAGAAGGAATCGTTCTATTTGATATTGAAGGAAATATTAACGACGTGAATCAGGCGTTCAGTTCACAAGTCGGATTGGAAAAGGATGAAATCACAAACAGGAACATAAGCTCATTTATCCCTGAAAGTGCGCATTATAAGGTTGAAAAGATAAAAGAACTGATTTCTCAAAACAAAAAAGCCCGTGGGGAAATTCCAATAAAAAAATCACACAGCATTTCAATTGTGGAATTTACGACAAGTCCGTATGTGCATCATAAGCTACATATGGCTATTCTTAGGGATGTGACCGAGAAGAGGCAGATGGAAATACAATTAAAACGAAACGAAGAGTTGTTCAAAGGTTTATTTGAAGAAGCGATTGATGCAATCGTGCTATGGGATCAAGATGGCAGAGTACTTAAAGCGAACTCTTCTGCCCTGAAGATCTTTGAATGCTCCCTTTCAGAGCTTCTTTCGAAGAAGATACGTGACTTTGTATATCCTCTTGAAAGCCAAAAGTTTGATTTAGTCATGGAACAGTTAAACAGGAGCGGTGCAGTAAGGGATGAAGTGCTGTTTCTAATGCCAAACAATCAGTTGAAGCATTTGGAATTCACTTCTAAACTTCATTCCGTTGATGGGTATAACATGACGATCTTCCGGAATGTCAGTGAGCGTTATCAAATGGAAAAAGAACTACGGGAAAGCGAGGAGAGGTTCAGGAAGATTTTCGAAGGTTCACTGGACGGCCTGATTCTTACCAATCATAATTATGTTGTCGTAGACGCAAATCCTGAAGTGAGTAGGATCATTGGTATCGAGAAAGATCACTTAATCGGTAAAGATGTACGTGAAATATTGAATATAGAACCCGGTGAAGAATCATATGATGAATACTTACAACAATTGAAAGAAGACGGGCAGGCGACGTTTTTACAAACGTTGACTTCTCAAAGGGAGAAGGTCCAATACATTGAGCTTTCATCCAAGTACAATTTACTCTCTAATTTAAATTTAACGATCATTCGTGACATTACAGAACAAATTGAAATGCAGGAGCAGTTGAGAAAGTCAGATACATTGAGTGTAGTTGGGGAGCTTGCTGCAGGGATTGCACATGAAATCAGAAATCCAATGACCGCCCTTAAAGGCTTTATTCAATTGTTGGAAAATAGTGTGGGTCAAGATCATGAGATGTATTTTAATGTGATTACTTCTGAGTTTCAGCGAATTGAATCCATCATTACAGAGTTCCTCGTATTGGCAAAGCCACAAGCGATTCAATATCAAGAAACGAATTTAATCAGGATCATGAAAGATACCGTTGAACTACTAAGCGCTCAGGCAGTCATGCACAATGTACAGTACGAGGAGAGTTACCAAGCGGATCTCCCAACCATCATAGCAGAGCCAAATCAGTTGAAGCAGGTATTCATAAATGTCATCAAGAATGCGATTGAAGTCATGACGGACGGTGGATTCATTTCCATCCGGATCCAAGAGACGGATGATGAAATGATTCACATTCGCATAAAAGACCAGGGTGGCGGGATTTCAAAGGATAAGATTAAAAAGCTTGGTGAACCTTTTTACACAACGAAGGAACGGGGAACTGGACTTGGTTTGATGGTAAGCTTTAAAATAATTAAAGAGCATAAAGGAAGCGTTCAGGTTGAGAGTATCGTCGGGGAAGGGACCATCTTCCACATTTATCTCCCTAAATCGTAAAGGAGTCCTGGATAATGTCATATGATTCTATTGTAATGAAGAGTCCGATTGGAATGTTAGAACTTCAAGCGGATCAGAGCCATCTAATTTTGGTGCAATTTTTAGAAAATGATTCACGAGCGGATTTTCACACCGAGAATCCAATATTACTAAGAGCACAAGAACAGATCACAGAATTCTTTAAGGGGGAGAGAACAGAATTTGATCTCCCCCTGAAGATAGAGGGAACGTCTTTTCAGAAGGACGTATGGAACACCCTGCAACAGATTCCGTTTGGTGAAACCAGGTCATATCAGGATGTTGCCGAAGCGATTCAAAGACCTAAAGCTGTCAGGGCAGTAGGGCAAGCGAATAAAGCCAACCGATTCCCCATCATCATTCCATGTCACCGTGTCATTGGAAAGAATAAAACACTTACAGGCTATGCCGGTAAGCAGGTGGATAAGAAAGAAACCTTATTGTTATTAGAAAAATAGAATGAATAACAGGCATTCTCCCTAGGGAGGATGCCTGTTTTTTAAAATTACTGATTGATTCCTTTATCTATTTAGATTATCATCTAATTAGATAGTAATCTAATTAGAGAGGAGGAGACATGTTGCAATTAAGTAAACAGGTGGCTTTCCATAAAACGATGGGGGATCCGACGCGGATAAAAATTGTCTATTTGCTGGCATCAGAAAGCTTGCATGTAGGAGCAATTGCGGGAAAACTTGGACTCACCGCCCCGACAATATCCCACCACCTAACGAAACTCAAAGAGTGCAATCTTGTTTATTCACGAAGAGAGAAGAACACTGTTTACTACTATTTGAATAAAAAAGTCCTGAGTCATCATGGAAATGTCCTTCATCAGTTTGCTTAGGGAGAGGAAGGGGAAAGTGTGATGTCAGAGAATTTATTGAAAGAAAAACAAAAGGTGATGAATAATTTCCTGGAGAAGAATGGACGGATTAAAACGATTCCTTCTCAACAAAAGAAGAAATTATTTATTTTGGAACATATGGTGGAAGGATTAAAGGTGGGAGAAAAATATAAGGAAAAAGATTTGAATGAATATATTCAGCAATTCCATGAAGACTTTGCGACCTTAAGAAGAGAATTTATCATTCATCAGTTCATGTACCGGGAAAATAGCATTTATGAAGTGAATCCGAGGGAAATGTGGGCGTCGACAAAGTTATTTGTGGAATAATGTGAAAGCCAAAAGAAGAGCAGGAGGAAGCTCTTCTTTTGGCTATTATTTAATACCTATGGTTTGTTGAATACTTTCTTCGAAGCGAGGGTACAGGACACCTTTTTCCGTGATGATGCCGGTAATCAGTTCATGAGAAGTAACATCGAATGCAGGGTTATAAACAGGAACGTTTCCTGGCGCAATCAACGTCCCGCCGAGCGTTGTAATCTCCTCCCGGTTTCGCTCTTCAATGGGAATATCATTTCCATTGGAGCTGGATAAATCGAAAGTGGAAGAAGGAGCTGCGACATAAAAAGGTATATTGAAATGTTTACACAAAATGGCAAGCATGGACGTTCCGATTTTATTTGCAGTATCCCCGTTGGCAGAAATCCGGTCAGCCCCGACAATCACGGCTTCTATACCTTTTTCTTTCATGGTATGGGCAGCCATGCTATCTGTGATGAGAGTGACATTTACTCCTGATTGCTGTAACTCCCAAGTTGTCAGGCGGGCTCCTTGCAGAACGGGCCTTGTCTCACAAGCATAAACCTGAAACGCTTTTCCTTTTTCTCTTCCTAAATGAAAAGGTGCCAATGCGGTACCGTATTTACTCGTTGCAATGGACCCGGCATTACAGATGGTCATAACGACTTGTTTATCCTTCAATACACTCAAACCATTTTCTCCTATAAGACGGCAGACTGCCTCGTCTTCTGCATGAAGCTGGATGGCAGCATGGAGTAAGTTGGTTTTAGCTTCATTAACTGAAGAAACATTCTCTAACACCTTTTCTAAATGGTTCAAAGCCCAAACCAGGTTGACTGCTGTAGGGCGTGAATCTGCGAGATATTTTTTGTCACGTTGAAACAGGTCGATAAATTCCTCTAGCGTTTTTACTTCATACTGACATGCAGACTGGGCTAAGCCGTAAGCAGCCGTGATGCCAATGGCAGGTGCACCTCTCACTTTTAGTGTGATAATCGCATCATAATAGTCTTCAATGGTCGTCAGTTTAATGTACTCCACTATGTTAGGCAGTTTTTGTTGGTTAAGGATCAATAAATAATCTTCATGCCACTCTAGTGAAGTTGGTATGGTCAATGTTTGTGTCATGATAAACTCCTTTTGGTTATTCAGAATGGGATTTTAATATGGACAGAAGCTTTTCAATCGAAAAGATCTGTTTTCGTTTTATTATCAGTTCCTTACCGAGTGTCAAGCAGGTCCGCTTTGCCTGTAATCTTCGTGCTTTATCCGGTATGCCATCCAGATCTTCTACATGAGCGAGGCCGATCGTTCTTCTGATGCATTCGCATCCTGCAAAACCGATGCTGTCTTGAAAGCTCTTCTCCAATACAAATTCAAGGTAGCCATTCACTTTCGTGTAGGCGTCTCCGCTTTCCTTCCAATGCTTGGAGAACGCAGTGGAGAAGACGTTCCAGGTATTCTCAATGTGATAGAGAATCGTTTCCTTCTCTTCAGGTTTTGAAATGGCCAGGAAAATAAGGTTGGCAATGAACTGTCCAATATCAAAGCCAATCGGTCCATAAAAGGCAAACTCGGGATCAATTACTTTCGTTTGATTCTTATCTACAAAGATGCTTCCCGTATGAAGATCTCCATGAAGAAGTGCTTCTCCTTCAGTAAGAAAGCTCTTTTTCAATTTGGCCACTTCAAGCTTCAAGGTGAAATCATCCCATAGATGTTGGACATCCTGGGAAAGCTCTTCTTCAAAATCGTTGGTTTCACTGTTGAAAAAAGGGTCCGTGAATACTAGGTCCTCAGTGATTTTACACAACTCAGGATTTGAAAATTCTTTCACGTACTCCTTTTTCTTAAAAGGATGAAGGGCATAATCAGAGGTGAAATATAAGGTATTAGCTAAAAATGTTCCAATGTCATGGGAGAGCCTGGGATACACTTCTCCTTTGATAAGGCCTGCCCGGGCAATGGTCAGTGCACTCAAGTCTTCCATGACTGTAATCGCAAGTGTCGGATCAGAGTAGTACACTTCAGGAACGAGGTCCCCTACAAATGATTGCTGAAGCTTAAGGGCACTCGCTTCTATTCTTGCCCGTTCGATTGTCAACGGCCAGCTTTCGCCTACAACCTTCGCATATGGAAGGGCTTGTTTGATGATGATTCCTTTTCCTGTTTCCTGTTCTAATACTCGAAAGACCAGATTTAAATTCCCGTCTCCAATTTCTTCACACGTTAAGAGAGTGCCGTCCTCAAAAATTCGTAAGCCAATCGCCAGTGCAATTGCCGCCTGTTCAGTTAGTGGTTGATATGCATTGAGTTTCGTAATTGCCATCATCGTTCCTCCTTATAGTACAGACTTATGAAAGACTGTGTTGTGGAGGCTTTTCCGTGGCATAAGAAAAGCCTCTTTCATGTTCGAAAGAGGCTTGAAGAAGGTATCTTCGTCGCCTCTTATCTCTCAGAAAGACTATCTTTCTGTTGGAATTAGCACCGTGCCTTACTGGATCATTCAATCCGGCGCATGCTGCGCCCCGTTATACAACGGTATTATGGTCGGTTGCTGGGCTTCATAGGGCCAAATCCCTCAGCCAGCTCTTGATAAGAGTTGCGTTAACTATTTAATTAAACTTTCAGAATGTTTCATTTGATTTGAATAGTACCATCGAAGTATTTTCCATGTCAACGTTTTTTTGAAAAATAACCTTTTTAATAAAAATCCGGTCTTCGATCCTGGAATATCGGAATTTTATTTCGGACCTTTTCTACTTCCTGTAAATTGATTTCAGCTGTAACCAATTCTTCCGCTTGCGATCCTTTTGAAAGAACTTCTCCCCATGGATCAATGATGAGGGAACAACCGCCGAATTCATTGTTCGGGTCACTTCCCACCCGGTTGCAGGCAATCACGAAGCATTGGTTTTCAATCGCTCTTGCCTTTAAGAGGGTCTGCCAATGATCAATTCGTGCTGCCGGCCACTCTGCTACGACAAAAACAACCTTGGCACCTAAAAGAACTTGTTTTCTGAACCATTCCGGGAAACGGATGTCGTAACAAATCAATCCGGCCATTTCTGTGTCTTGAAGGGTGAAGATGCCATCTTCATGCCCAGGAAGTAAATAATGATGTTCATCCATTAATTTAAACAAGTGAAGCTTCGAATACTTTTTCACCAACTCGCCTTTTGAATTCGTAACTAGGAGTGTATTGGACACCCCCTCCTGGGATTTCTGCGCAACAGAACCACCTACAATGTGAATGGAATATTTCTTCGATAGTGCAGAAAGGAAGGAGGTAGAGTCTTTTGCTCCTTCATCAGCGATTTCATCCATTCTCGTAAGGTCATATCCAGTCGTCCACAGCTCAGGAAGCACAACGGTATTACAGCCGTCGTCACTTGCTTTTTTAACCCATTCTTCTACTTTTTGCTTGTTTTTTTCGGGATTCCCGAACACAATATCAATTTGTGCAAGACCTATCTTTTGAATCATTTCTTTCACCTCATTAATGACTTTTTGGAATTTATTCCTTTACATTCTTTATTTTCCGTTATATCATTTGTGACTAGAATTTGAAAGTAATTAATTTTCAAAAAAATGTAGTAGGTGAGCAAATGAAAACCTTTAGTAAAGCAAAGCGATTAGATTTATTACCTGAACAATTTTTCGCATCCCTCGCCAAAACAGTGAATGCTGTGGTCAAAGAGGGACATGATGTCATTAATTTGGGCCAGGGAAATCCGGATCAACCGACTCCTCAACATATTGTGGAAAAACTGACAGAAGCCGCAGCTTCGCCGTCCAATCATAAGTATCCTCCATTTCGTGGCTTATCGTCCTTTAAAGAGGCGATCTCTGCTTTCTACCTTCGTGAATATGGTGTGGAATTAGATCCGGAAACAGAGATCGCTGTGCTGTTCGGAGGAAAGGCGGGGTTAGTTGAAATCCCTCAATGTTTATTGAATCCTGGTGATGGGGTATTGGTGCCCGATCCCGGTTATCCCGATTATTTATCAGGGGTAGCATTGGCAGGTGCACGTATGATTAAAATGCCTCTACGTGAGGAGAATGGCTTTCTGCCTGATTATAGTGAACACTCCCGTAATGAGCTGGAAAATGCAAAGTTGATGTTTCTGAACTACCCGAATAATCCTACTGGAGCGACTGCCACAAAATCATTCTTTGAAGAAACAGTCACTCTTGCCAATCAGCATGATATTTGTGTTGTACATGATTTTGCCTATGGAGCGATAGGGTTTGATGGAAATAAGCCAATAAGTTTCTTGGAAACAGATGGAGCAAAGGATGTGGGGATTGAGATATATACATTATCGAAAACGTATAATATGGCTGGCTGGAGAGTGGGGTTTGCTGTAGGGAATAAGAGTGTCATAGAAGCGATCAACCTCCTTCAAGACCACTTATACGTGAGTCTGTTCGGTGCTATTCAAGAAGCGGCTGCCACAGCCCTTTTAAGTTCCCAGGAATGTGTGCATGCACTGGTAGCAACATACGAAGAAAGAAGAAAACTATTAATCTCCGGACTTCAGGAAATAGGGTGGGACGTAAAAGCTCCACAAGGTTCCTTCTTCGCCTGGCTGAAAGTACCTGAGGGGTTCACCTCTGTAGAGTTCTCTACTTATTTACTTGAAGAAATCAAAGTCGCTGTAGCCCCGGGGGTAGGTTTTGGTGAATTCGGTGAAGGGTATGTGCGCGTAGGACTATTAACCACAAATGAGCGGATAAAAGAAGCGATTTCACGTATAGAAAATTTAGAATTATTCCACAAAAGGGATTGACAGAAGGTGAAATTGGTGCAATAATCCAACTGAAATAATGAATAATGAAATTCTTATCAAGAGCAGGCGGAGGGACCAGCCCTATGAAGCCCGGCAACCGACTTATTCAAGCACGGTGCTAATTCTTGCAGCTATTAAGCTGACAGATAAGAAAGAGCGAAATTATCAAACCTCTTCTTATTTGGAAGAGGTTCTTTGTTTGCCCAGGCCTATGAAATCAACTTGCGGCTAAGAATAGCATTTTCAAAAGGAGGAAGGACAACAATGAGTGAAGTGATAGCCACATATGAAATAAATGGAAAGAGTGGTTCGTTCGATAAAAAGGCAGAGGGGATCGCCCTGGGATTGACGGTCGGTTCATGGACGGACTTACCGCTCCTGGAACAGGATCAATTGCGCAAGTACAAGGGGAGGGTCGTTTCCGTGAAGGAGTGGGAAGAGGAAGATGGCCCCAGAGGCAAGGTTCAAATTGGCTATCCCGGTCATAATTATTCAAATGATATCCCAGCTATCCTTACTACGGTATTCGGCAAGCTTTCCCTGGATGGTGAAGTGAAATTAGTAGATGTAGAGTTTTCCAGTGACTTAAAAAAAGCCTATCCTGGACCACGGTTTGGAATAGAAGGAATCAGGAAGCTAACGGGTGTACAAGACAGACCCTTGTTAATGAGCATCTTTAAAGGTGTAATCGGAAGGGACCTTCCCTACCTTGAAACCCAATTAAGGGCACAGGCTCTTGGGGGAGTTGACGTAGTAAAAGACGATGAAATTCTCTTTGATAATTCACTGACTCCTTTCACTGAGAGGATCAATATCGGGAAAAGAGTGTTACACGAGCTGTTTGAAGAGACAGGTAAGAAAACGATGTATGCTGTAAACCTGACTGGAAGGACTTCAGAATTACGTGATAAAGCAAGAAAAGCACGTGATCTAGGAGCCCATGCCCTTTTATTCAATGTATTTTCTTACGGGCTGGATGTTCTACAGGAATTAAGGGAGGACCCTGAGATCAGGCTGCCGATTATGGCCCATCCTGCATTCGCAGGTGCTGTTGCTTCATCTCCTGCATATGGTGTGAGCTATTCTTTATGGTTAGGGAAATTCCTGCGAATGGCCGGAGCTGATTTTTCTTTATTTCCATCTCCATACGGAAGTGTCGCACTAGAGAAAAGCAAAGCTCTATCCGTAAGCCATGAGTTAACGAAGGATGACGACCATCTAAGAAGAGTATTGCCCGTGCCGTCAGCAGGCATTCATCCTGCGCTTGTCCCGCTTTTGATGAAGGATTTTGGTGTAGATTGTGTCATTAATGCAGGTGGTGGCATCCACGGTCACCCAGATGGGGCAATTGGAGGGGGAAAGGCATTCGTCCAAGCAATTGATGCAGTTTTAAGAGATGAGTCCCTGACTGATGCTTCAGATTCCCATGATGAGCTTCGTAAAGCACTATCCCTATGGGGAGAGGAGGTAAAGGTATAATGACGCGTCCGATCATTTTCTGTGATTTTGATGGAACAATTACAGAAACGGATAATATCATTTCGTTGATGAAAACCTTTGCTCCTCCAGAATGGGAACCTGTCAAAGACGACATCTTAAATAAGTCGTTGTCCATTAAAGAAGGAGTCAGCAAGCTGTTTTCACTCATTCCTTCATCACAGAAAGAGGAAATGATTCAGTATCTATTAGACACAGCAGTCATACGTAAAGGGTTTAAGGAATTTGTAGATTATACAAAGGAACAGGAGATTCCTTTGTATATCGTTAGCGGTGGAATTGACTTTTTTGTTCATCCTTTACTAAAAGAATTTGGGCCTTTTAATGGGGTTTATTGTAATGAAGCAAGCTTTAACGACTCAACCATAGTGATTCATTGGCCACATCCATGTGATGATCACTGTGAAAGTAAAGGTTGTGGATGCTGCAAGCCTTCCATCTTGAGGATGTTGTCTTTAACAGAAGATACGGAGGTCATTGTGATAGGGGATTCTGTCACAGATATCGAAATGGCAAAGCTTGGAGATACTGTGATCGCCAGAGATTATTTGGCACATACATGCGAAGAAAAAGGAATCCCCTATTATCCGTTTGAATCCTTTCAAGATTGCATGAAAGTCATAAAAAAAGGAGTGAAAATATGAATTCCTATCAATCTCAATGGGAAGAACTCGCTGATATCAAAAGGGAACTGGCAGAGAGGGATTGGTTTATGGGAACGAGCGGGAATCTTGCCATACGAGTGAATTCTATACCTGCTGCGTTCCTGGTTACGGCAAGTGGAAAGGATAAAAGGAAACAAACCGATGAAGATTTCCTGCTCGTAAATGCTCAAGGTGAGGCCATTCAGGATACTACTGCACGACCATCGGCCGAAACATTGCTGCACAGTCATGTTTTCACAGAAAGCTCAGCAGGATGCAGCTTACACGTCCATACTGTGGCGAATAATGTAATCAGTGAACTGTATGGGGATGAAGGTGTCGTCACATTTAGAAACCAAGAATTAATAAAAGCGTGGGATAAATGGGAGGAAGATGATTCTTTATCCATTCCAATCATTCGTAATCATGCACATATCCCGACGCTTGCCCGGGAGTTTCAATCCTTTATTAAAGAAGACAAAGGGGCGGTGCTCATTCGCAACCACGGTATAACGGTATGGGGAAGAACCGGTTTTGAAGCTAAGAAACTATTGGAAGCTTGTGAGTTTTTATTTCAATATCAACTCACTCTTTTATCTTTAACGAATTCGAGAGCAATTACTAAAGGAGGAGTCAGATTATGACGACAATTAAAATTCAAGGGAAAAACCAAGTCATTGATAATCAAGAAGAAGTAGTGAAGTATTTAAGTGAACAAGGAGTCATTTATGAACGTTGGAATATCGAAAAGCTCGTAGAAGGTCTAAGGGACCAATTTGCTTTAACCGAAGAGGATAAAGCCGAAATTCTGTCTACTTTTAAAGAGGAAATTGAAGATATTTCAGAGCGAAGAGGATATCAGGCTTGGGATGTGATCTCCCTTTCCGAGCGCACACCAAATCTTGAAGAACTTTTAAGGAATTTCCTACAGGAGCACCATCACACTGATGATGAAGTCCGTTTTATTGTAAACGGCCATGGCGTATTTGTCATTCAAGGAAGTGATGGTGATTTCTTTGAAGTGCATCTGAACCCGGGTGACTTAATTTCAGTCCCTGAAAACATCCGCCATTATTTTACATTAAGCGAAGATAAGCAAGTAGTTGCCGTCCGTATTTTCGTCACGCAGGAGGGATGGGTACCAATCTATTAAAATATTTTTCAGGATAGACAAAGAGTAGAATCGATTGTCTATCCTTTTGTTTTTATCAGGGGAGATATTTGACGGAAAATGTCTAATTAAGAAACATTACTAGTTATTTTGTCTTGTTTTGCGAATCTATTTACTTTTCTGATAATACTTGCGATAATGCTCAAGTAACGATTTAACTTAATAAAGGCTAGGAGCTAAAAAGGAGTTTATTAGAAATGGGTCGTCTACTAAAACAGAAGTGGTTATTAATGAGAATTAATCAAAAACGTTCAGAAATGATTGGGTTGGGAGAGAGTTTAGGATTATGTGCAGCGGAGACAATCAAATGCAGTCAGCAATTAGATCAGCTTTTGAACGACTATGAAAAGTGCACAAATAAGATTGTATCAATAACCCTCCAAGAAACATCAAACGAATTTGGGCAATACATTAAGAACTTATTAAAACGAACTGCTTCTTGAGACTATTCATCAAGTTCTTCCCTCACCATTAAAGGTTTATCAGAAAAAACAAATCTCCAACAAAATCCACACTTATATCAAAACAATCAACTTAATTTGTCGTTATTTAATAAACGAGGGACGGTGCGCAATATGCAAACCGTCCTTCGTTTATTGTATACTGAGGGGTCTATCGTATTTGACAATAACAGCTTTTATTTGTATAATATTTTGAAACTGAGATATTTAATTTTTAAAGGAATGAATGCCATGATCGAACCTCAGGATACAAAACAATCATTAAAGCTTTTCATTGTCTTGTCAAGAGCTTTCAAAGCCTTAAATGAAGAGATAAATAAAAACATTCAGGAGAACGGTTTGAATCCTACTGAATTTGCCGTCCTGGAGCTTCTTTATCATAAGGGAGATCAGCCTTTGCAACAAATTGGCGGTAAGATTCTATTAGCTTCCGGCAGCATAACGTACGTGGTGGATAAGCTTGAACAAAAGGGCTACCTGAAGCGCAATGCTTGTCCCAAGGACCGTCGTGTTACGTATGCTCAAATAACAGAAAGCGGCAGAAAGTTAATTGATGAGATATTCCCCAATCACGAAAATCGGATTCATGAACTGATGTCAGCTCTATCTCCTGATGAGAAGAAAGAAACGATAGAAATGCTGAAGAAATTAGGATTATCGATTAAAGACTTGTCGTACTGAGTCGATCTTCCTGTACCCCGTCTTTCACGAGACGGGGCTTTTATTTTGTATAAAAGCACGTCTCTTCTCTATCGATTCCATTATTTCTATTTCTTGAAATTCGATATTACAATAAACAGGAGATTTTCTATCATAGGTCGAATTACTATAATCGGGATTATATTAAGAGGAGGCACTAGTATGAAGTTTGATCAGTTTACATATGAAAGGCCAAATTTAGAAGAGATTAAACCTGTTTTTCAACAATTACTTGATAAATTCAAGTCTGCATCCAATGTTCAAAAACAGGTGGAAGCCATGAAGGAACTGAATGATATACGTTTGAACATCGATACCATGCAAAATATTTGCTATATCCGGCATTCAATCGATACCAATGATGAGTTTTACAAAAAAGAGCAGGATCATATCGATGAAATGATGCCTGAGGTTCACGGGATGGTGACGGAATATTACAAAGAACTCGTAAACTCTCCTTATCGTAAAGAAGTAGAAGAAAAGTGGGGAAAGCAGCTATTCGCTCTGGCAGAAAGCGAAATGAAGACTTTTTCTCCTGACATCGTGACTCTACTACAGAAGGAAAATAAGTTATCTTCTCAATATACAAAACTGATGGCGTCTGCCAAGATTCCATTTGAGGGGGAAGAAAGAACATTGGCTCAGATGGGCCCATTCACACAATCTGTCAATCGGGAAACAAGAAGAGAGGCCGCTCAAGCGACCGTTGCTTTCTTTGAAGAGAATCAAGAAGAATTAGATCGTCTATTTGATGAGTTAGTCAAGGTGCGTCACACGATTGCTACTACTCTAGGGTATAAGAACTTTGTTGAACTCGGTTACTATCGCATGACGAGAACAGATTATACGCCTGATATGGTAAAGGTTTTCCGCGATCAAGTGAAGAAGCATATCGTTCCTCTGGCTACTGAACTTAAAGAAAGACAAGAAAAGCGCATCGGGATAGATTCAATGAAGTTTTATGACGAAGGCTTTAAGTTCACTTCCGGCAATGCGGTTCCTAAGGGAAGTCCTCAGTGGATCATTGATAATGGCAAAAAGATGTACGAAGAACTGTCTCATGAAACAAAGGAATTCTTTGATTTCATGATTGAGCATGATCTCATGGATCTGGAAGCGAAGAAAGGAAAAGCTGGAGGAGGTTACTGCACGTACATTGCAAACCATGAGTCTCCATACATTTTCTCGAACTTCAATGGAACCTCAGGGGATATCGATGTTTTGACCCATGAAGCAGGTCATGCGTTCCAGGTATACTCCAGCAGAGGGTTCGATATCCCGGAATATATTTGGCCAACGTATGAAGCGTGTGAAATTCATTCCATGAGCATGGAGTTCTTCACGTGGCCGTGGATGAATTATTTCTTCGAAGAGGATACAGACAAGTATCAATTTTCCCATTTAAGTGAAGCACTGCAATTTCTTCCTTACGGTGTGGCAGTTGATGAGTTCCAGCATTTTGTGTATGAGAACCCTGAAGCTTCCCCGTCTGAACGGAATGCCGCATGGAGAAAAATTGAAATGGAATACCTTCCCCATAAGGACTACGATCATATTTCGTATTTAGAAAATGGGGGATTCTGGCAGCGCCAATCCCATATTTATAATTCTCCATTCTATTATATCGATTATACATTGGCTCAAATTTGCGCATTCCAATTCTGGAAGAAAATGAATCTTAATCGTGAGGAAGCGTGGAATGACTATGTTGACCTTTGTAAACTCGGGGGAAGCCTTTCATTCACAGGGCTTGTAGAAGCAGCCAAGCTCGATTCTCCGTTCCAGGAGGGGACAGTGGAGAAAGTCATTGAACCGATAAGACAATGGTTAAATGGAATAGATGATCAATCTTTATAAAGTAATAGGGCAGCCGTATTTTTATGGCTGCCTCTTTTGTTTGGGTTCTTATACAATTCCGGAAGAATTATGTTCTTTTGCTTCTGATTTTCTCTGCTTGTACATATGGTGAAGTAGAAGGTTGTCAGAGGTGATGGTATGAAAAAATTAGCTGGGTCGTTTCAAATCGCTGCAGTATATGTTGGTACCGTAATAGGAGCCGGATTTGCAACGGGAAGGGAAATTGTAGAGTTTTTCACCCGGTTTGGCTTTGTCGGGTTTATTGCGATTTTATTAAGCGGGTACTTATTTATTACAATGGGAACGAAGATTATGCTTAAGTCCCATGATATCAAAGCAAAGTCCTTTGAAGAATTTAATGAATATCTATTTGGAAAATGGTTTTCTAAGTTTATGAATATCGTCATGATGATTATGCTGATTGGGGTTTCCGCGGTAATGCTTTCAGGAGCGGGGGCTGTTTTTCAAGAGCAGCTTTTGCTACCCAAGCAATTAGGGATACTGCTGACGATCGGACTTGGATTCATCACGATGATGGTTGGGATCAAAGGGCTTTTTGCAGTCAATACGTTCGTTGTTCCTCTTATGATTGTCTTTAATCTTTTCTTGATGGTTTATTCTGTTCGAAACGCAGCTTTTTTAGAAGCATTTCTTATGATACCGCATGCAGAGGATGGGTGGAAATCCGTAGTAGCGCCATTTTCATACGTGGCCTTTAATCTGGCCATGGCTCAGGCTGTGCTCGTTCCCGTTGCCGGAGAAGTGAAAGACCGGGAGACCATTAAGTATGGAGGATATCTTGGTGGTTTTTTCCTTACACTGATCCTTATTTCAAGTCATATAACTTTAGTCTTGATCCCGGATGTGACACAATACCAAATTCCAATGGCTGTGGTGATGAAATCCTTTGTAGCCGGCTTTTATATTATTTATATCATCATCATTTATGGTGAGATCTTCACATCGGTGATAGGGGGGGTATTTGGTCTGGAGAAACAATTAACGAATTACTGGAAGGGCTCTTCGTTAATGACTTTTACGGGTATCTTTTTGGTGATTTATTCGTTAAGCTTTTTTGAATACAGTGAACTTTTATCGTACTTATACCCTCTTTTTGGGTATATGAGCTTATTATTCATCATTCTTCTTTGGATGAAACCCAATAAATAATCATCTAGGTGAGAGTAAAATGCGGTTCTGCTGCTCATGTTAATAGAGACAAATGAAAAAGGAGTGGCCAACATGACGCAATCAAAACACGAAAAAGAAAGACAGTGGAATGTAAGAAAGCAGGAACAGCATCCTCATGGCAAAGTTTCATCCTTCAAAGAGCTTTCAGAAGGAAAAAAAGAAAAAGAATAAGAAAAAACGGATGCTTCGCTTCGGGCATCCGTTTTTTCTTGGTTCCAATCACTCTTCTTTCTTATGATGGTAAGAGTCGCTTGTCTTATATTGTTCGGGGAAATATTTATTTCTCACTTCATCCTTATCCCAATCTGTTTGCATGCAAGCAGCAGCCAGTTCATCCAGATGCCTCATGATGTACTGCATATCGAGATTTTGGAGGCTGTCGTAATCGATTCCTTCCAGTATGTAGTCTTTAAATGTCCACACCATACGCTTCGTTTCTTCACTATTATTTTCCCCTATCATTCTCAGAGAACGCAGAATTTCGGCAATTATGGATATGTCCTGCTTTCCGTAATGTCTTAACTGGTAAAAGCTCTTGTATAGATAATCACCAAAGGTCGGCTGTTCCAAAATAATCCGAACATTGTTTTCTTCATCTGATAAATATGAGCTTGGAAGCTTGTGTTTAGCAAGCTTAGATAGAATGATCCCGATTTCTTCTATGCAGTTTTTTGCCGTGTTAGGGTCATTAATGGCGGGGGAAATGGCTCTTAAGGCTATTTCAACCAGCTTTCTTATCCCTAGTTCAATGTCTTCCATGGGCTCTTTATCAGGCCCAAAAACGAGGTATTCCAAGTAATCTTCTACATCTATGTCTTTATTCGTCGTCCATGCTGTCATGACAGGGGTTCCTTGAAGTAAGTATTCACCAGGTGTTTTCACCATGCGGATAACTGCTTCATCACTAGCAGCTTTAGTGAGCATTCCTTCAATATTAATCTGTTGTAAGTACCCCGATTGTTCACTATATACCAAAATGGGCTCCGTATCTTCAAAGAGCGCCTCATTAAAGGTTGAAGGCTGTTCATTAATGGCATTCTTTCTATATAAATAACTATTATCGATTTTTTGATTCGTTTTGATTGTTATATTATGTATTAAATTACTTACCTTCACCCAATTTGAAACATGATGAACAAAGTAGACAAAAACAAATAAACAAATAATCGCTACTATACCGGCAAAGGCCGAAGAAATATATAATTTTTGTCCGGACTCGTCCTGAAGGAGAACCAATAAAGTGATGCAGTACACCACACCTGACACAAATATGGCTAGAACCCGTTGTGTAGGACGATCATTAATGAAGTTCTGAAGGGTCCTTGGTGAATATTGGGATAAAAAGGTGGTTAACACGACCATAATCGTTGAAAAGGTAATCGTGGTCATGGTCATGATCGAAGAAGCTATCGTACTGATAATGGTCATGGATAAATCAAAATTGGAAAACAGTACCTTAGGGAACAAAGGGTAATCATGCTGACTCAACCACCAATCAAAATAGAAGGTGATGAGAGCAAGAACTAATGAGATGAGTGAAAATAAAAATGGTACAAACCAAAAACTTTTCCTGGCTTTGTTAATAATGTGAATATTTAAATTCATGATGGGGTCCACCTTGCGCTACAGTATGCTATAAGAGTATCCTTAATGGCATTTCCGTAAACCTTTCTCTTGTTTAAGAGTTCAATTTAAAAAGGTGGAGTTTCGTTCTCCACCTTTTAGAAAATCGTACTATGCTTCAATTATTTTATAGTTTTTATGATTAACGACTGTTTTTTCTTCAAGTTCAAGGTCCCGATAATTTTTCATATACGTTAGATCAACGATAACCGAGTTTTCATTTACTTTCTCTACAATGCCTTTTAAACCTTCTCTAAATTCAATCACATTTCCAATTTCTGCTTTTTTCATCAGAGGTCGCCCCTTTTTGCCAAAATTCTACAAACAATTACTAATATTTTGACGTAAACTCAAGAAAAGGTAAAGAGTTTTCTAAAAATTTCATCAAAAAAATTATTCTTGAGGTTTACATCCTTTTAAACCTACAATAGAGACATTCAGGATGGAGGTTTGGATATGAGTGAAACAGAAATTCTTGAACAACTACAATTATTGCGTACAAGAGAAGTGGAAGAAATAAGAGTGATGAAAGAAGACTTTCTCACCTTTCGATCTGTGCTCGTTAAACAAGAGGATTTTAAACAGTTTCGTGGAGTGGCTCAGCATGGCGGTAATATTCTTTATCACTATTTAGATACACCACGAAGTTAGAAGAAGCGGGGGTGAGATCCCCCGTTTTTTTTCTGGTTCATATCCAATATATGTAGCACTATGGTTATTTAGAATGTATTGCCAAGGTAGAAGGTAAGGCCGGTGGAAACCATTACCTGATGAAATTCAGTATATTCGTTGTTATCTTAGTGAGGAGCGCTAATTAGGAGGTAGAAATATGATTAAGAAAAGCTTACTAGCGGGGATTGCAGCACTTTCGATTGTTTCATTCTCTACTCAAACTATTGCAGCTAAGGGAGTTCACACTGTAGAAAATGGTGAGTCTCTTTGGGATATAGGTAAGGAGAAATCTGTATCTGTCCTTCAACTAAAAAAAGTGAACGATTTGAAATCGAATGAAATTCATCCAGGTCAAACGTTAGCAATACCAGAAAATGAAGTAACGAATGAAGATCGTGAGTTACTTGCAAAACTGGTTCATGCAGAAGCTAAAGGAGAGCCATATGCTGGTAAAGTGGCTGTGGCAACCGTTGTTTTAAACCGAGTGGATTCCACTGAATTCCCAGGCTCTATTAAAGAAGTAATCTACCAGGTAGCAAACGGTCATTATGCCTTTTCACCCGTTCAAAACGGGGAAATCAACCAAGCGCCTTCTCAGGAATCGAGAGACGCGGTTCAAGAGGCTATGGCTTTCAGGGGTCAGGGACAAGGTTCCCTCTTCTTCTATAATCCAGTCACATCTACAAGCGATTGGATTACCAATAGAGACACATTGCTAACCATTGGAAAACACCGCTTCGCAAAATAATCATTACGCAGGATTTCATATAATATCAAAATAGCGTTCTGATACTTTTTACTTTTCTCTACGTGAAATTAATAGTAAAATAGAGTAAAGAAAAAGAGGTGATGTTGGTGAATGGGACCATTGTGACTCGAATTGAAACGGTAAGATGGAAGATGATACAGTCAGGCGTCCGTTTTGGGCTCAGCAGTCCAGCCACCATTCAACTTAGTAAAGAGCTGGATGCTTTAATCAATATTCATCAGCGTAATGATATTAATAAAACGACAAAAAATAAGATAGTACAATAAATAAAAGGATTAATCTTGGAATGTCCCGGCATTTCCAAAGGTTAATCCTTTTCTATTGTCTGGGAGAGGTTTTAGGCAATGGGGAAGGGGTATGCTTATTAGGGAGAATGAACAGTGAATCGCGAATGGAAATTTTTAGATAAAGGGAGATGATAAGATTGAAAGATAAAATTGTTTGCATAACAGGAGGAGCGAATGGGATCGGTAAAACGCTTGTTGAAGAATTTGCAAAGCAAGGCGCAGTTGTTGAATTTATGGACATGGATGTGAATCAAGGGGAGGGATTATCCCTGCAACTCAATTCAGAAGGTTATTCAACACGGTTTCATGAAGTGAATGTGGGAGTCTATCAACAGGTAAAAGATGTCTTTTCAAAGATAAAAGAAGATCATGGCGTGGTGGACGTACTTATTAATAATGCAGGTGTTTCGAAGTTCATTTCCTTTTGGGAGATGGACCATGAAGAATGGGACAGCATTCTATCGTCAAACTTAAGTAGCGTCTACTATTGCAGTAGGGAAGGGGCCGCTTTAATGAAGAACCGGGGTGGTTGCATTATTAATATGGCTTCTACCAGAGCTTCAATGTCAGAACCGGATACGGAAGCCTACTCTGCAACAAAAGGAGGCATTGTGAGTTTGACTCATTCAATGGCCGTCACACTGAGTGATGTGGGCATACGGGTGAATTCAATAAGTCCGGGGTGGATTCAAACAGAAGATTATGATTCATTACGGGACAGGGACCATGACCAGCATCCTTCGGGCAGAGTCGGAAAACCCGAAGACATAGCAAGGGCGTGCCTGTTTCTCGCTCATCCTGATAATGATTTCATTACAGGAGAAAACCTAGTGGTGGATGGTGGAATGACAAGGAAGATGATCTATGAGCATTAAAATGATTCAGATAGATCAAGGGATTTTCCTAGCTCATGCTTCACACTCTCTTTCTCTTTGTAAACAACTGTAATCTGGTAAAAAAGAGCCTATCACCCACCAACACGGTGAAAGTGGTCGGCTTTTTGTATGAAAAGGGATAATTTAACAACGAATTATGATAGAATTAGAAAAGTTATATTTTTCTGAAATTCAATTAATATTGTTGAATGTAAAGAGGGGGAAAAAGATGAATCCATTAGATTCATTAAAAAGAGAAATGAACAAAGTGCTAGTGGGGAAAGACAAAGAGATAGACCTATTAATGATTGCATTACTTCAAGAAGGGCATGTTCTGTTGGAAAGTGTGCCCGGCACAGGCAAAACACTGCTAGCCAAAACATTCAGTCATTGTATTGATGGGGCATTTAAAAGAATTCAATTCACTCCTGACGTGTTACCGAGTGATGTAACAGGAATACAATTTTTTAATCCAAAAACACAAGAATTCGAATTAAGAACGGGACCGGTTGTCACGAACGTCTTACTGGCTGATGAAATTAACAGGGCGACCCCGAGAACACAGGCAAGCTTACTGGAAGTCATGGAAGAAAAGCAAATCACCATAGACGGGCAAACCGTCTTATTAGTGCCCCCATTTATAGTGGTGGCCACGCAGAATCCTATAGAATCTCAGCAAGGGACATTTCCACTGCCTGCTGCACAGCTGGACAGGTTTTTATTGAAGATTCCGTTTACATATCCTGATTTTGAAGAAGAGAGAATGATCTTAACCCGATTTAAAATAAATCATCCTTTAAGTGAAGTCAAAAAAGTGGTTACATTATCTGAAATACAAGAAATGGAAAATCAAGTGAAGCAAGTACATGCTGACTCAGATATAGAGACATATATTTTACAGATGACAAGGGGGACGCGGGAGCACGAATGGATTGAGACTGGTGCGAGTCCAAGAGCAAGTTTGGCATTGCTAAAAGCATCTCAGGGACAGGCGTTTATCGAAGGGCGAGATTTTATTCGCCCTCAGGATGTAATGCAGGTAGCTCCCTATGTATTGCAACACAGGGTCCAATTAACAGCAGAAGCCTCATTGACAAAAACGAATGAAGAAGTAATGAAGCAATTAGTAGAGATGGTAAATCTTCCGGTTGAAACGAGGTAGTGGTTGTGGATTGGAGACGTGAAATCATAGAAGATCCTTATAATTCACTGAGTGAAATTCTTCTCATTATTGCCGTAGGAGCATGCTTTATCTTTCAATTGTATACAGGACTTTCCGTTTTCCTCTTCTGTTTACTATATTTCAGGGCTCATAAATGGTATTTGGATAAAATTGGGGTGGGGATCAACCTTGTAAATAAGTCAAAACGAGTGAGGCTTCATTGTCAAGAGGAGGGGTACTGGGATTTCCATATTGAAAATCATGGGCTTCCGGTTTGGGGAGCCACTCTGAAACTATCCTTTAAAGATATTGTTGTGCCGATTTCTCATCCTTATGAGTCCTATCATGGGAACATGATTGAAGTGTCGATTCCGTTCTCCATGGAAAATGGAGTGAAAGGTATGGTCCGATTACCGATTAAGGGCAGACGAAGAGGTCTTTGTCGTTTATCGAAAGTACAACTGGTCATTCCCCATCTGTTTGGAAGTGGGAAGGTGATCATGGATTTACAGAAGCCAGTCCCATCGACAATGATTGTTTTTCCGTCTCCTTCTCCAGTGAGACTTCTGAAAAACAGGGACTCGAATCGAAATGGGGAGTTATCTTCCCCTCACTCCCTATTTTTCGATGTTTTCCAGCCCATAGGTACCAGAGAATATGTTACTGGCGATCGCTTTCAAGATATTAACTGGAAGGCTTCTGCGAAAACCGGTCAGTTGCAAACAAAAGTATATACACCATCCATAAAGAAAGAGTGGATGATTGCTATTAATCTCTCAGATCGTTATTCCATTACCGGGCAGTTAGAGTCCATTATTAAACACACAGCTTATTTGATGCATCTCGCTGTAGAGAAAAATATTTCGTTTTCCTTGGTGTTAAATTCTAGAAGTCAGGGAAGCAGGCCTTATTATTACCTACCTACAGGAACAGGTAGAACGCATCAGCAAAAAGGATTGGAAATGTTGTCCACTTTATCGACGGATGAGTTCACCGTTCCATTTCATATCGTTTTACAGCACCTTCATATAAGGCAGCTTGTTCCGTCTGTCCTTATAGTAGGGGGATTGATGAACTCCAGGGAAAAAGAACGGTTGGTGAAGATTTCCATGAAAGAAACAGAAATCTTCATGTTGAAATCTGATGAAGAAGAAGGAGTTGTAACAATATGGAATCAAACATCGAAAATTCCTTCTTAACAAAATATTATCAGAGGCTAATCGTTAAGCTGGTATTGTTGCTGGTCATAGACTTATTATTCTCTCTATTAGTCGTAACTCTTTTCGTGTCAAGAGAGACTTTCCTCGGGAGTTATCTGCCGGTTGTCAGCCTTGTGCCAGTTTGCTTATTCCCTTGCATCATCATGTTTGTGAGGAGGGGACAAATACATCAAATTATTTTATATGGTCTTTTGTCTGCGCTACTTGTATTGGGAATCTTCATCTTTTCAGTATCCTGGTGGCTTTTTTCAATAATATTGTTGTATCTCCATTGGAGATTTGTTACCCATTTTCAGGGTGACGAGAATAATATTGACCTTAATAGCGGTGTGGTGCTGGCATTCATTTTTTTCTCCGCAGTATCTTTAATATTCAATTTAGTGAATGATTTGGGCAATGAGACTGTTATTTACTTTCTGCTCCTTACCCTGCTGTCTTCCATTGCAATAGGTACGGCAATTCAAAGAATGATGAGTCATTCCTCTTCACAATCTGGTATGTACAAGCAGTTGTTAAAGCCTTTAGTTATCTTGCTAGGTGTTATCTTCACTGCAGGAGGGCTGTCTTTCTTCATTCCATTCGTGAGGACGGGTTTCTATTGGGTTGTGGAAAAGGTTTTTTGGGTCATTTCATTTTTAATTGATCCAATCTTTCATCTGTTAGTCAAATTAAAAGATTGGGTAATGAGCCTCATTTCAAGTGATACCTTGGAGGGAAGGGGGATGAAGCTTGATAAGACAGATTTGAAGTCAATTCAGCAAAATGCCTTTTATGAAGGAATTACAATACCATGGTTAAAGGTAGTTTTGATTGGGGTTTTTCTTATAATCGTAATCAGCTATTTATTGAAAAAGAGGCAGATCACGATGGAAACGAATGATGTTGAGGATTCTATCTCACTTTTGACAACATTTACATCAAATCATAACGAGGAAAGAAAACAACCTATAAAAGCTGATTATTCCGATGCAAGCAACACCATCCGAAAGTCAATGAAGACTTTAGAAATAGAAGCTTCTTCGGTTAATTTGGGTAGAAATTCCAATGAAAATGTTCGTTCATGGTTTATGAGAATGAGGATTGTTGAAGGGGAGGAATTTTTTTCCCTTTATGAAAAGGTCAGGTACGGAATGAAAGATCCAAGTCAAGATGATGTCGATTACTTCACTAGTCAAATAAAGGTCCATATTTCTGAAATGAAAGATAGGAAAGATTATTAAAAGAAGCTAGTGCAGGCATGAGTGGTCCCCCTGTCCTAGCTCTTTTAAATTTTTTCCTATAGGGTATGATACATGTGAGGAGGAGTTGACTATGTTATTTGAATTAAAGGATGTGCACTTTAAAGATATTTTACATATTCAGGAGATGGACATTTCTGGACACAAGACTACCTGCTTGGTGGGTGAAAGCGGTGCAGGAAAATCCACTCTTCTAAAATTGCTGAATAAAATGAATATACCAGATGAAGGAAAGGTCTATTATAACGAGACTCCCTTACAAGAAATTGACTCTGTAAAACTTCGAAGAGAAGTAGTGATGATTTCACAAATCCCCTTATTGTTCGGGGATACGGTTGAAGATAATTTGCAGAAGGGTCTTATGTTTTCAGAAAAGACCTTGCAAGTCGTGATGAGCTCATGAAGACGCTGGAAATCGTAAGGCTGGATAAACCCTTTGATGGGCTTGCTGAACGGTTATCCGGAGGGGAAAGACAGCGCCTGTCCCTTGGCAGGGTGTTATTGATGAAGCCACCTGTCTATTTATTGGACGAGCCTACGTCTGCTCTTGATGAGGAAACGGAAATCGAAGTGATGAAAAGCTTTATCGAAACTGCCAAAGGCCATGGAGGAACCGTCATCATGGTCACTCATTCGACCAACATTGCCGAGCAATATGGTGAAGAGATCATTACCATATCAAAATAAAAGAAGGAGAGAGTATGATTGGAAAAAGGCATTATTGATATAGAGCTGTGGAGATTTATCGCAGCATACGTCTTCGTTCTTCTATTGTTAGTTATTGTGAAATGGAGAGGGATTTCCAGGAAGAAGCAGATTATCCTGGCCTCTTTTAGAATGACCATTCAGCTAATTATCGCAGGATACATACTGACCTATATTTTTGACAATCCAAGTCCGTGGCTTACGTTAGCTATCATTTTGATCATGGAAGCCTTCGCCATCAGGAATATTTTTAAGCAGGTTAAATATGAAATGAATAAGAAACTGAAAGGGATTGCGGCTTTTTCTTTATTAATTGGAACTCTCATTAGCTTATTCTACTTTAATATTGTTGTGATCCATTTCTCCCCTTGGTACGAACCGAGATATTTCATACCAATTGCCGGAATGATAGTGGGGAATTCAATGACGGGCATCACATTGGGGATCAATACTCTATTAGGGGGATTAAAGGATCAAAGAGAAACGGTAGAAGGTGCCCTCATGCTCGGAGCAACCCCTAAAGCAGCCTCCAAGAAATATGTAGATAATGCCTTTGATGCAGCGATTCTTCCCACTCTTAATAATATGTTAGGGATGGGCATCATCTTTTTACCTGGAATGATGACAGGGCAGATCCTGTCGGGGATTAGTCCATTAGTAGCCATCGAGTATCAGATTGCCATACTTTTAGGCATAATTGGGAGTGTAGCCTTAACAGTCATTAGCTTTATATTATTGGGATATAGGCAATTATTTACGAGAGATGCCCAATTAAATGTATAAATACCATATAGCACTCCTGTTCTAATCTAGTTTTCACCTGCATATGATAGAGAAAGAATGGTAGGGAAAGGGAGAGTGTTATATGAATTACCAAACAGAACAGGCCCTAAGAGTGAAAAGTTTAGCAATGGATGTCATAGAAGAACTAATGAAAGAGGATGGTAAGCATGAGGTGCAGGAATTAAAACAACTCTCAGAATTATTCTCCCGGTGCATATGTGACTTAGTAAACGTATATACAAACACCTCTGAAGATCATGAAATGACACTGAAAGGCACGGTCATAAAGGCAAAAATCGGTTATAATATCATGAAAGCAAAATCTGAAGCGGTAGAAAGAGAATAGTATCATGTTGACTAAACTGGCTCATACTAAAGATTCCCTCTCAAACATTGGGGGAATTTAAAGAGTCAGTTTTTTTGATAAATAAACATGAAATTTTACATAAATAGGTTCATAACAGTGGCAAATTTATGAAATACTAAAAAAATCAAGCTTTACAATTGTGTATATCTTCATTGCATGCTATTCTTTTTTATTGAACAGCTTTATAGTAGGAATGGATTATTTACTAGAAATAGTTGACGTATTCTACATAATCCATTACTTTAATGAAGCAACCAAAAACAAGATAAATTAAGGAGTCGATTTACATGGCACAAAAAACATTTACAGTTACAGCTGAAACAGGAATTCACGCTCGTCCGGCAACTCTACTAGTTCAAACGGCAAGCAAATTCGACAGCGATGTACATCTAGAATACAAAGAAAAGAAAGTAAACTTGAAATCAATTATGGGTGTTATGTCTTTAGGTGTTGGTAAAGGTGCAGAGATCACAATCATTACTGAAGGTAGCGACGAAGAAGAAGCGTTAAACAGCTTACAAGAAACATTGAACAAAGAAGGTTTAGCTGAGTAATGTCCAGTCTTTTAAAAGGAATTGCGGCATCAAATGGTATCGCCATTGCGAAAGCGTATCGCTTAGTTGAACCCGACCTTAGCTTTGAAAAGAAAAACGTAGACAATGCTGAACAGGAAGTATCACGCTTCCAGGAAGCCATTGCAACGTCCAAGTCAGAGCTTGAAGCGATTCGTGATAAAGCAAGAGTTGATTTAGGTGAAGATAAAGCTCAAATATTTGAAGCGCATCTTCTTGTCCTAAGCGATCCAGAACTACTGACACCAATCGAAGACAAAGTGAAATCCGAAAATGTAAACGCTGAATTCGCCCTTAAAGAAACAGCGGATATGTTTGTATCCATGTTTGAATCCATGGACAATGAATACATGAAAGAACGTGCTGCGGATATCCGTGACGTGACAAAACGTGTCCTTTCACACCTGTTGGGCGTACAGATTGCGAACCCAAGCATGGTGACAGAAGAAGTGATTGTGATTGCAGAGGATCTAACACCTTCTGATACGGCACAATTAAACCGTGAATTTGTTAAAGGATTCACAACAGATATCGGTGGAAGAACATCTCACTCGGCCATTATGGCCCGTTCGATGGAGATTCCAGCTGTAGTGGGAACGAAATCCATTACTTCCTCTGTTGAAAATGGCGACATGATCATCGTTGACGGATTAAATGGAGAAGTACATATTAATCCGACTCCTGAAGTCATCGAAGAGTATAAGAAAGAGCATGCCCGATATGAAGAACAAAAAGCTGAATGGGCGAAGCTTGTCGATGAACCAACGGTATCCAAGGATGGGGAGCATGTTGAACTTGCTGCTAACATTGGGACACCTAAGGATCTTGAAGGGGTGAAGAATCACGGCGGAGAAGGTGTAGGTCTGTACCGTACAGAATTCCTATATATGGGTCGTGACGAATTACCGTCTGAAGACGAGCAATATGAAGCTTATAAGGCTGTATTAGAAGGTATGGAAGGGAAACCTGTAGTGGTTCGTACCCTTGACATCGGTGGAGATAAAGAGCTTCCTTACTTAAATCTGCCAAAAGAAATGAATCCATTCCTGGGATATCGTGCAATCCGACTTTGTCTGGACGAACAGGATATCTTCCGTACTCAGCTTAGAGCGTTATTAAAGGCCAGCCCATTCGGAAATCTGAAAATCATGTTCCCGATGATTTCAAATCTTCAAGAGTTCAGAGAAGCGAAAGCCATCCTTGAAGAAGAGAAAAAAGCTCTTCTTGAGAATAGTACAAACGTAGCTGATCATATTGAAGTAGGAATCATGGTAGAAATTCCATCGACTGCTGTAATGGCAGATGTTTTTGCAAAGGAAGTAGATTTCTTCTCTATCGGAACCAATGATCTGATTCAGTACACAATGGCTGCCGACCGCATGAATGAGCGGGTTTCCTACTTATATCAACCGTATAACCCTGCCATTTTACGTCTAGTTAAAATGGTGATTGATGCGGCTCATAAAGAAGGCAAATGGGCAGGTATGTGTGGTGAAATGGCCGGAGATGAGATTGCAGTGCCGATCCTTCTGGGATTAGGTTTGGATGAGTTCTCTATGAGTGCTACATCGATCTTACGCGCGCGTTCTCAAATCCGTCAGTTGAATCGTGCTGAAATGAAAGAACTGGCAGAGCAAGCACTACAATTAGACACCAATGATGCTGTCATTTCTGCTGTGAAAAAAGCGACATCAATGGAATAAATTTAGGTTTAGATGGTGGGAATGAGGGTATTATATCTGTGAAGAATAAGGCACACCCTTTGGGCCTTTTTATTCTCATTTCCCCCTTTCTTGTGGATTGAAGGAACGTATTGTTCTTTCAATCCCCTTTTTATTTTTCAGGGAGTACATTTTTTGCAAAATGCGCTAGAACTTTTAAAAGGATTTTTCCATTCCATTAAAATCCCATAGTCACATGATTCTTCATCCTCCAGGTACCCTTTTACCGCTTTTAATGGAGTGCGTCCTGTTTGCAGAAGAAACGTAATGACGGGATCCTTGAATTCTCCACTCGTTAATTTCTGTATATAATCATCAATCCTAAAATCTTTGGCCACTTTATGATAGGTAGGGATCCGACCGCCGCCAAGTAAGCGATCCAATTTTAAATGTACCACAATCTCAAACATGGCATTCATCAAGACCTTTCCAAGTTTAAATCCCCTATAATCAGGATCGATACATAGATCTACCACGTATAATGTATTTCCATTCTCATTGTGAGTCCGGATATATCCATCATCGGTTATGTCTTCCCACGTATGATGGGGCTCTAACGGATCAAAGTCGACGATTAAGCTTGTCATACTTCCCACTAACTTCCCGTCAACTTCCACACACATGGCCCCAAGGGGGAAATGAGACAAATGATGTGCGAGTTGGTCTTTATTCCACCACAATTCTGATGGGATGGGAGGTGGGAATGCTCTTTTTTGAACGGATATCATGTCGTCGAAATCATCCTTGGAATAATTTCTGATAACAGCTTTATAAATTTGATCGTTTCTGAAAACATACTGTTCTTTCATATACATGTCAGAACCTCACTCCTCAGAATTTACTTGTTTATTATACGTTATGAAAGCGCTTTTTTAAAGTGTTTTACTGAAATAACTTTTCTTCTGAAAAAAACTGAATTTTTTTCAGAAGGGCGGTTTATCATTGTGGAAAGCGGGTATTCTATAATTAAGCATGAAATTGGAGATTAATTTCTCACTAACACCCCCTTTTCCTTTTTTTGAACCAACTCAGTTAACTGAGTTGGTTCTTTTTTTTTGCTCTTTTTATGCCGGCAGTTGATTCGTATAGTGAAAAAGAAGAAAGCGAATAATAATCCTATGCTGATCCATTGAAGGGTAAGCATGATCAATAAAAGGGGTGTAAAAGCAATGGCGAAACGTACAAAAAAGAATGATCCACAACAGAAGAACAAAAAAGGGTTCGATTCTTCTAAAATCAATGCTGAATTTGCCCACGAAATCGGAAGTGCGGCAACAAACAAAATCCACAAAGACAAAGCCAAAAAAGAAAAAGCATCTAAAAATAACGGTGAATATAAAGGATAAACACGAAGAGGGACGGACCTTGCTATGCAAGGTCCGTCCCTCTCGTCAGGTTTGGATGAAGGATTGGATACGGTCAAGCCCTTCTGTAAGTTGTTCCATGGAGCAGGCATAGGATAGCCGGAAGTATCCTTCGCCGAACTTGGAAAAAGCATCTCCAGGAACGACAGCCACCTTTTTCTCTTGGGCAAGTGCCAACGAGAAATCAAATGAACTCAAAAGAATCCTATCTGGTATTTTGACGAAAAAGTAGAAGGCTCCGTCGGGTTTGACGATTCCTTTAAATCCCATCTCAATTAATCGGTTGTATACATAGTCCCTTCGTATTTTATATTCTTTCTTCATATCTGCCACATCATCTTTCCCGACTGTAAGAGCTTCATAGGCTGCTTTCTGGGAGACTGAAGAAGCACAGGAAACATTGTACTGATGAACCTTTATAAGATGCTTGGAAATCGATTCTGGAGCGAATACCAGCCCGATCCTCCAGCCGGTCATACTATGTGACTTAGAAAGGCCATTGACGACGATAGTTTGTTCTCTTAAATATTCGGCAATGGAATAATGCGAATCATCGAAGGCAAGCTCGCTATAAATCTCATCAGCCAATACAAAGACATTTCTATTTCTAAGCAAGTCGGCAATCTCTTTCAATTCTGCTTTGGATAGGGTTACTCCTGTTGGATTGGATGGATAAGGCAATATGACACATTTTGTAGAAGGAGTTAAGCTCTCCTCAATAAGAGCGGCATCCAACTTAAAATCATTTTGTGTGATATCAATATGTACGGGATTAGCACCGCAAAGTCTAATGATCGGTTCATAGCCTGGATAAACGGGTCCCGGGATAAGGCAGTCATCCCCTTCGCATAGGATTGTACGAAGGATCACATCGATCCCCTGAGAAGCGCCATTTGTGACTATGACTTCATTGACAGGGTTATAATGTACATTATATTTTTCTTTTACATATGAAGCCGCAGCTTCTCGTAATTCGAGAAATCCTGCATTATGGGTATAGGTGGTGAAATCATCATCAATGGCAGCTTTACCCGCATCTTTGACATGTTGTGGGGTAGGGAAATCCGGCTGACCGATTGTCAGGGAAATGATGTCGTCTATGTCTGCCACCATATTAAAGAATTTTCTAATACCGGATATCTGGATGTCTTTGATCCGGGGGTTAATATACTGTTCCAATACGTACACCTACTTTAATAATTTGATTCATATTTTATCATTAATTCCAGCTTTTACGTAATGATTTTGTTTGAATAATGAAGAAAAAGGGAAAGTTTAAAAAATAAATAAATGTCAGTTAGGGAGAGCCATATGATTCGTACGAGTATTATTATGGAAAATGGGGAAATTGAACAGAATGTTCCCTTATCCAGAATAAAAGAAAAAGGTGTTAAATGGTATTGGGTGGATTTTTCAGAACCGACCAGCAAGGATATCCGGTTACTTAAGCTGTATTTTCGATTCCATCCACTTGCGATAGAGGATTGCCTGGACGATTTCAGCCAGCGGGCTAAGCTCGATTTTTATGACCAATACATATTTGTCCTTCTGCACGCCATTAATCAGAAATCGCTGGATTCCCACGAAGTAAATATGTTTGTGAACGCAAGTTTTATCGTTACCTTCCATAAACAACCTGTAAGGGAATTAAATAATGTATGGGAAAAAGTTCAGCAAGAAGGGGATCAGCTCAGTCCTTTTAAGATCATGCATGCAATTGTTGACCGGTTAGTGGACGATTATTTTCCCCTTGTATATGGTATTGAAGATCGTCTCAATAAAATAGAAGATAACACGAATGAAGATGCGGATAGTGATCTGATGGATGAATTATTCGATATCCGTCATGATATGTCAAAGCTAAGAAGAACCCTCGTTCCCATGAGGGATTTATTATACCGTATCAGCAATTCCGGCAGATTGAATGCACTCAAAGAAGAGCAGCTCTATTTTAATGATGTGTACGATCATTTAATTAAGCTTGTCGAGATGCTTGAATCGTATCGTGAATTTTCATCAGATATCCGGGATAATTATTTATCCATTAATTCAGATAAAATGAATAATATCATGATGACTTTAACCGTCATTACGACGATATTTATGCCTCTTACATTTATTGCGGGTCTGTATGGTATGAACTTTGTCTATATGCCGGAACTCGATGAGCGAAGCGGATACTTTATCGTTCTTGGGGTTATGGGTATCATAGCACTGATCATGTTTGGTTTCTTTATGAAAATAGGCTGGCTCAGATTCAGCACAAAAAAACGGAGAAAACGAAGAAGGCTCCTTCGTTTAAAATAATTATGCTGAAAAAGCAGTGATTCCATAGTGGAGTTCTGCTTTTTTATCTGGGTATCATACAAATGATCGGCGGCCGTCACGATAGAGATAATTTTCCGATGAAATTCCCGTAAACGGTAGATTTTTTTGAAAAAAAACGTTATATTGGTTGAGGACAAAAGAAGAAGAACTGGGATTATTGATAAGTCTCGAGAGGTTCTAGCACAACCCTCTATAAAAAACTAAGGAAAACGGCATCCTTAGGTGTCGTTATTTTTTGTTAATGACGGCTTTAAAGCCAATGTTATAGGGTAACACAGAATCTCTTTCTTCTTTTCATGGCAAAAGGCCTGTAGAAGAGAAAGGAGAACCTTTTATGAACACAGAGAAAGCGTTAGTCGTATTCAGCGGAGGTCAAGATAGTACAACGTGTTTATTTTGGGCAAAGAAAGCATTTAAAGAAGTAGAAGCGGTGACATTTAACTATGGTCAGAGGCATGTAGCAGAGCTTGATTGTGCAAAAGAGATTGCAGAGGATCTGAAAGTCCCTCACCATGTATTAGATATGAGCTTATTAAATCAACTGGCACCAAGTGCTTTAACAAGGGCAGATGAAGAAATCACTCACCAGGATGGTGAATTACCATCTACATTCGTTCCAGGAAGGAATCTATTATTCCTGTCATTTGCAGGCATACTCGCCAAGCAAATCGGAGCGAGGCATATTGTAACAGGTGTATGTGAAACGGATTTCAGCGGATATCCCGATTGCCGGGATATATTTGTCAAATCCTTGAATGTTTCCCTTAATCTATCCATGGATGATCAGTTTGTGATCCATACTCCACTAATGTGGATCAATAAAGCACAAACATGGGAAATGGCAGATGATTTAGGTGCTTTCCGTTATGTACAGGAAAATACACTCACTTGCTATAATGGGATAAAAGGCAGCGGGTGCGGTGAGTGTCCTGCCTGTGAGCTTAGACAAAAAGGCCTGAAAGAATATAAAAGTGCAAAACAAGGGGGAGAGTGAAGATGATACAACAAATCTACCCGACTCCTGACCACACTTATGAATTTGAATTAAATAAAGATATGCATTTTGCGGCAGCCCATTATATTCCACATGCAGATGCAGGAAGCTGTCAGGATATCCATGGTCATACGTACTTTGCCAATATTACTATCGGCGGGGATCAGCTTGATGATTCCGGGTTTCTTATTAATTTCCAACACATCAAAAAGCTGATTCATAAGCGCTTTGATCATAAGGTCATGAACGAAGATGAATTGTTTTCTGCAGAGAACGGCAATATGTTCCCGACCACTGAAGTTGTAGCGAAAGTGATGTGGGAAATCATTCAGGCTCATTTAGATACTTTGCCTCACCAACCTAAGTGCCTTCAAGTATTTTTAAGAGAAACTCCTACAAGTTACGTCATTTACAGACCAAAGGGGAGAAAATCATGAAGAAAATCCCCGTTTTAGAAGTATTTGGTCCAACCATTCAGGGTGAAGGTATGGTCATTGGTCAAAAGACGATGTTTGTCCGAACTGCGGGATGTGATTATAGTTGTTCATGGTGTGATTCTGCATTTACGTGGGATGGATCTGCGAAAGAGGATATTCAGCTTATGACGGCTGAAGAAGTGTGGAACAGGCTAAAAGAAGTCGGTGGAAACAAGTTCTCTCATGTAACCATTTCCGGTGGTAATCCTGCACTGTTGGCTCATTTGAAGGAGTTTATCGAGATCTTAAAGGAGAATGGCATAAGGTCGGCTTTAGAGACTCAAGGAAGCCGCTGGCAGGATTGGTTCTATGATATAGATGACCTGACACTTTCTCCAAAGCCTCCAAGTTCGAAAATGGAAACGGACTTTGAGAAGTTGGATTTCATCGTTCACCGTTTGATTCAAAATGGCTCACAATTCAGCTTAAAAGTTGTAGTGTTTGATGATAAAGATTTGGAATACGCCACAAAGATTCATAAACACTATCCTGACGTTCCATTTTATATTCAGACAGGTAACCCTTCTGTTTCCGAAGAAGATACACCAAAGCTTTTGTCAAATTTATTATTGGATTATGAAGCGCTCATTGAAAAGGTTTGTGAGAAGGAAGAACTTAATCATGTGCGTGTGCTCCCACAGCTGCATACTTTAGTATGGGGCAACAAGCGCGGAGTATAATTGAAAAAGCGATTGAAGGGATGCCTTCAATCGCTTTTTCTTTTATTTCTGGGGGTTTTCCCGGTTCTCCTGATTTATTCTCCTTTGTCCTTCGATATAAGAGAGTTCATCGGGTTCATCTATTCCATCAGCATTCTTCCCAATGGCAATAATGGGAAGATTGTTTTGTGAGGGTAGTATGTGGGCACTTATTTCGTCAAAGTCTGGCAGGATCTGGTTCTCTAAGTCCCTTCGATCGGTCATATAAACACCTCCTCCCCTTAGTATGTATAAGGATCCACTTTCTATTACCAATTCGGTTATTGCATAGAAAATGAGGGTTAAAAAAGTCTGCTTCTTAAAAGGATCTGACGACTTTTTTCATGATTACCTGTAAACATGTTTCTCAAATGTTCGATATAAGAAGAGTAAGGCAAATACTCATGTTTGTATGGAAGGACGAAAATAATTGAATCAATCAAACAGTATTCTTCTTGAAAGCGGGACCAATGAACTTGAAATTGTTGAATTCGAAGTTCATCACAATAAATTTGGTATCAATGTGATTAAAGTGAAGGAGATTATCCAACCAACTCCTGTCATCCCTATTCCCCATTCTCATCCTCACGTGAAAGGACTCATTCAATTGAGGGGAGAGGTACTTCCAGTAATCGATATGGCAAGGGTACTGGGAGTGGAAGAAGAGGAAACATCCAATTCAAAGTACATTGTTGCAGAGTTTAATCAACAGAAAGTAATTTTTCATGTACATAACGTTACTCAAATTCATCGCATTTCCTGGAATCAAATAGAGAAGCCTTCAGACATGTATTCTGGTGTCCATTCAGGAATAATAGGTGTCATCAAGCGAAACGAATCAATGATATTGTTACTGGATTTTGAGAGTATCATGCTGGAAATCAATCCTGATACAGGGATCCGTGTAGAACAAGTGAAGAAGTTAGGACCAAGGCAGAGAAGGAATAAGAAAATTGTTGCTGCTGAGGATTCCCCTTTACTACGCAAGCTTTTGAATGATACGTTGAGTGAAGCAGGATATGAAGAAGTTGAGTTTTTTGAGAATGGAGCCGATGCATTCAATTATCTGGAATCACTTGTTGAGGGAAATCATGATATTCAACAGTCAGTTCAGCTTGTCATTACAGATATTGAAATGCCGCAAATGGACGGACATCATTTAACCAAAAGAATCAAAAGTCATTCCAAGCTCAACAACCTCCCAGTCATCATTTTTTCTTCACTGATTACAAAGGATTTAAAACATAAAGGTGAGATGGTCGGAGCAGAAGATCAAATCAGTAAACCCGAAATTGCTGATCTGATTTTAAAAATTGATCAACATATATTGTAGACTCAATGACGTCGAGGATAATCATAAAGGGTTCAGACGTTTGTCTGAACCCTTTATGACATATATGCGTTAATCCGCTAAAATCATTGAGTATTAAAAGAAGCTATCGCCCAATTTTTTAAAAACAGGTTTTTGATAACTGCTCTTCCCGGGTTTACGTGGCTGTTCATTACGATCAGACATCCCTGTATAATGTTCTAAAATCCCTTTAGCCTGCTGAAGTCCCATTTTACATTTAGGATTTCTTAACGATTGATCAAGTGAACCCAGATGAGGTAATTCCTTGAAATCTTCCTTTGTTGGAGGGATATGAAAGGTATAATCTCCGCAGTCAATCAATACATCAGATTGTTGTTGACTATTCTTTGGGTTGTTGGAAAAGTGAAGTCCAACTTTCTTCGCCTTACCTTCCCGGATCATTTTCATTAAGGCTCTTTTTTTTAATGAATATAAGTATTTTGGGTTACCTGCTGTTTTCGCATGACGATTCACAGTGAAAATAGCTTGAGAGAGGGTGATTACGGATGTGGAAGAAGGGGTAGATTTACTAGTATTCCTCAAGTTATTGGCTCCTTTCCATTGTATTAATCTCCATTATACCTCCTTTTTATGGGATTGGAAAGGTACGGGGGGGAGTTTCTTGTTGAAAGTTAGTAATATTTTGTCAGGTCTATTTCTATAGTCGGAGGAATTATAGTGTTACCTTAAGTGGATAAGACGGGGTACCCAGAACTCAAAAAGCTGTTGAGTGTAAACATCATAAAGGCTCTACCTAAAGAATATAACCCTTATATTTTCAGGTGAGCCTTTTTGTCTATCTTTGGGGGTATATATTAATATTCTCTGTAAAGTTGTACGGTGAAGATTGGATATTGTTTCCACCATAGGGTTGTTGGTAAGCAGGGTAAGGATACCCTCCGTAAGGCGGATAAGGTGGATAGCAAGCAGGACCGTAGCAAGGTCTGTTGAAAAGGAATGGACTAATGGCCAACCCAGCTAACCCACCTGCTATAAATGGTAATCCAAAGAATGGGAAGAAGCGCTGATCTCTTCCTCTAAACTGTGGATTATTGTGATATGGGTAATATGCGTGTTGATACATATACAATAAACCTCCTCTCTCTATTCACATTAGTGTATGGTTCACATTCGAACTGCGCGCCTGTCTCACCTACAATAGGCAGACGAATGGAGTGGGGTGTAGGTATTAATTCATATGAAATAAAGAAAATAACGAATATTCTTATAAGAATGTAGGAAATTCTTGGATTAACTAGTAAAATATAAGGAGGATGCATTATGTGGAAAATGACAGAAGGCTAAAAGGATGACGAATCCATGAACTGGACTACTATTATAGACACCAACGGTCAAGATCAACAGGTCCTTGACACTGTATTGAAAGAACTTATTTTAGATCATATACATGATATGATTTTTATTATGAAGGTTGAAGAAGGACCTTCTTTCAGGTACCTATACATAAATGAATCAGCCAAAAGGTATACATCCATTCAGCATGGTGATATGGGGCGCTTATTGGAGGAAGTGGTTTCATTCGAGATGGCTACTGACTTACAGGAGAAATACACACAACTAGTTCAAAAGGGTGAGAGCGTTACCTATCAGGATACTTTTTTTCATACGAATGGAAATCAGGTTGTGAACGAATCCATACTGACACCCATCAAGGATGGATATGGAAAAGTAGAGTACGTTGTTTCCATTACGAGGGATATAACTTCGTCCATTCTGGAGAAGAAGAAATTAGTGAAAGCGAAAGAACGCTATAAATCCATTATCGAGCATAATCTGGATGCCATATTCATTCTCGACGGACAAGGTGTCATCAAGGAATCTAACGGAGCAGGCTGCTCGTTAACAGGCTATTCAAAAGAAAACTTAGTAAATATGAAAATCTATGACTTATTTCATTCTCAAAATGAGAATCTTTTGACAGAATCACTAATTCAAACATTATTGGGAACTCCTTCTACGATTGATTATAGTCTTCTTCTTAACGAAGCAGGAGAGGAGAAAATAACCCAGCTGAAAATGGTTCCCATCGTTGTAAAAGAAAAGTGTGACGGCTGTTACATTATTGTGAAGGATATAACCAAGCATCATGAACAGAATGAAATGATCCATTATATGGCTCTGCATGATCAATTAACTGGTCTTTGGAACAGGAAAGCACTGGATGATCATGTACCTTTGATTATTCATAATATGGAAGAAAGAGGTATAGAGCTCTCGCTTTTATACCTAGATCTAGATCGGTTTAAATTTGTAAATGATACGCTTGGTTTAAAGGGAGGAGACCGGTTTCTCAAAAAAATCACAGAGCGCTTGGTAACCCTTACGAACGAAGAATGTTTATTATACCGACAAGGAGGGGATGAATTTATTTTTCTGTTGAAGAATTGTGGTTTTGAAGATACCAAGACGAAAGCGAAGGAAATATTGGCACTGTTCATAGACCCTTTCACTATAGATGAACAGGAATTTTACATCTCTCCTTCGGTTGGAATCAGCCGTTATCCTGCAGATGGATATGATTCTAATTCACTCATCCAAAAAGCTGCTCAAGCACTCTTTGAAGTAAAAGAAAAAGGAAGAGCCCATTATCGTTTTTACCAAACGCATATGAAATCAAGTTTTCCGAATTATATCATTATGGAAGCACATTTAAGAAGAGCGATAGAGAAGGGGGAGCTGTATGTCCACTATCAGCCACAGGTAAACTTAGCTACAGGTACAATTGATAGCTTCGAAGCATTAGTCCGTTGGAACAACCGTAAATTTGGGTTTGTATCCCCTGCACAGTTCATTCCGTTGGCAGAAGAAACGGGCTTGATTCATCAAATCGGTGAATGGGTACTGGAGCAAGTGTGTATGCAGCTGCAAAAGTGGCTAACCAAAGGATATAAGACTGTACGTGTGGCCGTCAACATTTCTCCAAAGCAATTTCTTCAGGAGCAATTAGTAGACACCATTGATTTCTATTTATCAACGTATAATCTTCCCGCTTCCTGCATAGAAATTGAAATTACGGAGGGAGCCATGCAAGATACTCAACAAACATTAAAAATGCTGAGAAAGCTTAAAGATCTTGGTGTGTACATTTCTGTGGATGATTTTGGAACAGGATACTCCTCTCTACACTATTTGAAACGATTCCCCATTGACATACTGAAGATCGATCAATCGTTTGTGAAAGAGATTGGAATGAATCAGAAGGATTCTGCCATAACGACCACCATCATCCATCTTGCACATAGCCTGGGTCTTGAGGTGATTGCAGAAGGTGTAGAAAGAGAGGGACAAGTTGACTTTCTTAAAGAGGCGAACTGCCAAAAAGCTCAAGGTTATTTCTTTAGTAAACCGATCTGCCCGAAGGAAATCGAGCAGCAGCAATTCGTTCTTATGTAACGTTCTAGCCCCGACTTCTTGAGTCAGCCTTGATGATACGTTTTATTTTCATTCTTTTTCATTTACGTCTGGCAAAAGCGATGAAATGTTTGACAGAGTAGTTCCTATGACTTATTTTAAAGTGAGGAGAGTAAAAGATTCATAGACAGGCATATAAGGGTTGAAATCCATGTGAATCAAAGTTCCGAATGCTTTATAAAGGAGAGGGATTTATGAAAAAGACAAAGCGTATGGAAATCCTATTTCTCCCTACCGATAGAGGAACGATTAAAGCATATATCTATGGCTTTAAATCTCCTCGGTCTTTAGGTCAGGTAGTCGTTTCATATAATAATGTTTCTGTTGAAGCAAAAGGATATAAGAGAAATAAGACCATTATTAAAGCGCTGACACAATTACACGATACCATTATTAATAATCCGGAAAGCTGATTTTAAGACTGATTTTTAAGAAGAAGGTATTTTCTTAAAAATCAGTCTTTTTTTATATTTAAAATGGTAGCAATGCATCACTATGTGATAAAATTATGAGTGAACATTCATTCATGAATAAGGGGGAGATACATATGGGAGAACAACAAGTTGTAATTGTAACAGGCGGATCGAATGGTATGGGGAAATATATGGCGAAACACTTTGTAGAGTCTGGCGCAAGCGTCGTAGTAACAGGGAGAAATGAAGAAAGACTACAATCGGTGAAAGATGAGTTTTCAGCTCTTGATGGAAAGATTGAAGTCTTTCAAATGGATGTCAGGGAACAGGAACACGTAAAGGCCATGGTTGAATTTACGGCTGAGAAGTTCGGCAAAATCGATGTACTCATAAACAATGCGGCAGGGAATTTTATTTGTCCGGCGGAAAAACTCACGCCTAATGGCTGGAAATCTGTTATTGATATCGTTCTAAATGGAACGTTCCTGTGCTCACATACTGTAGGGAATTATTGGATTGAGAACAATCAAAAGGGGTCAATCATTAATATGGTTGCCACGTACGCTTGGAATGCAGGTGCAGGTGTGGCTCATTCTGCCGCTGCCAAAGCAGGAGTCTTATCGTTAACCCGCACACTTGCCGTCGAATGGGGCCATAAATACGGTATTCGTACAAATGCAATCGCACCTGGACCAATTGAAAGAACCGGTGGGGCCGAGAAGCTTTGGATATCTGATGAGGCAGCGAAAAGAACGATTGATAGTGTCCCGCTAAAACGTTTAGGAACTCCGGAAGAGATTGCGGACCTTGCTTACTTTATTGCGTCAGACAAAGCAGCGTATATAAACGGAGAGTGCATCACAATGGACGGGGGCCAATGGCTGAATCAATTTCCGTTCTAAGATAAGATAAAATAGGAACGAAATATATATGGCTTTCCCGCATATGTCCAAATGGCAGTGCAGGGAAAGCTTTTTGTTTATGTCTTTTCGATTCCACTGTATAGTTGTGTTATAATTATGCAAAAAAAAGAGTAATGGTGGGGGAGTGCCCATGGACGCATTAGAAGTGTTAACCAATATAGAAAAAGTGATTCCGTACTTTCAACCAATTTTCAGTGCGGATGAACATAAAATCATCGGATACGAAGTATTAGGTAGAATGGAAGTCGATGAAGGGGTCATTGAGAGTCTCGGACCGTTCTTTGGAGATGAAGAGATACCGGATGAATATAAAATAGATGTGGATGAACGAGTAACCAGACTGGCTCTAAGTAAGTTTTTAAGTGAAAAGCAAGAGGGATATATCTTTTTAAACCGTGATGCAAGGCTTTTGATGCTTGACCATGGGGAATCCTTTCTGGAATTACTTCAAGACTACGAAAAAAAGGGTTTGGATTTGAACCGGACGGTAATTGAGCTGTCTGAAAAAACGTTCGTCGGGGACTTCGATCAGCTTGTTCATTTGCTTCTGTATTACAAAACATATGGAATTAAGATCGCGATTGATAACGTGGGCGGAAACAGCGGTCAGTTGGATCGGCTATCTCAATTCTCACCTGATATATTGAAGGTGGATTTATACCAACTGAGAAATGATGCGGGGAATAAAGTCTATAAAGATATATTATACAGTTTGTCAATGCTTGCGAGAAAGATTGGTGCTTCCCTCTTGTTTGAGAATATTGAAATCAACTTTCAACTGCAGTTTGCCTGGTTGAACGGGGGCCGATATTATCAAGGGTATTACCTGCAGCACCCGTCAGACTCATTTTTGAAGCCGGATATCCTCAAAGAAAAATTGAAGGAAAAATGTCAGGACTATATTCGATATGAGAAGAAGCATCTTGAAGCAGGGTATGAATTCGCAGACGTCCTACATAAAGAAATCAGTCAAAAGCTGCTGATGATAAAAAAACAAAGTACTGAGTTCGATGACATACTCTTTGAGTTGGGGAAGTATTTTACCGACAAATGCTTCCGTTTATACATTTGTGATGAGAATGGCTTCCAAGTGACTAGTAACGTAGTGAAAACAGATCAAAAGTGGCAGATTGAACCAAGGTACAAAGGAAAGAACTGGAGCTGGCGCCCGTATTTTCTGGAAAATATCATTCGAATGAGAATCAACAAGAAAGGATTATTATCGGACATATACAGCGATATTGATTCAGGAGAATCCATCCGTACCTATTCATTTCCATTTGGCAATGGATTATATTTATTTATGGATCTTTCGTATGAATTTTTATTTGAGGAGGATGGTTTGATCTTTTAATTAGGCTTTTCGAAAAGATTTTTTATAATCATATGCTCTTCTTGGGCTCTGTCAATTAGTGTATGCTGGATGGTGAGGTGAACTGCTCCGCTTTCCGCGGACGTTCGGCCGAGCCTCCTCAGCTTCGCTTCCGGGGTCTCGGCACGCCCGTACTTCCGCAGGAGTCTACACAGTTCCCCTCACCATCTTTAAGAAATTTTTAGTGACAGAGCTAAAAGGTGTCTATAATCAATCTAGCTATAGCTAGAACACAGAGTATTGATTTTTCCTCAAAAGGAAATCAACATCTCCTCATCATAAAATTTTGTTATTATTTTATTCCTTTAAAAATATAATTAGGTCGCATCTCTTATTACTATGATCTTGGTTTGGATACATCTGGGTGTAGATTTAGGATGCGATTCCCATTTATCCAATGGAGTCTCCACTAAAACCGTGGCTAACTGTTTAATTTAAAGCTTTATAATTGTAATTTAGAATAGGGCAATCAATCTTTGGTGGGAAATAACAATAAACATTCACTAAAAACAGATTTTTGAGCTCCTTTGTAGATAGTTGAACAAACGCTCAACATATCTACAATAGGAATTTTTTGTGCTTGTCTATACGTCAATAGGCTTTCAGAATATAGAAGCACAGAGTGGATTGTAGCGGAAGGCACTTGACTCCTGCGGGAGATAGAGGAAAGGTCGAGACCCCGCAGGGCAAGCCCGAGGAGGCTCGACTTCCTCCCGCGGAAAGCAAGTGCCTGGAGCGGAAAGGAACGGTTTCTGTTATCACCCTACCACTCCTGATGGATTAACTTTTTGGGGAAGTGTGTAAAGGCTACCAAAGCCCTTGCGCTTTTCTTGATGTCCAGCTATAGGGCTTAGAGGCTCGAGGTCATAAGCCAAATCTGACAAAAAGGCAAAATACGCCTTTCTGTCAGCTTCGTCATATGCTTGTCGCCTCTGGCAAAGCCCTTCCGCTTTTCTTGTATAGCGTTTTCCTATTGGGACAAATTATTCTTAAGGACATTTTGTAAGGAGGGGCTATGATGAGTATATATATGATCGTGCTTTCCCTGATTGTCATAGGGATAGCAGGTTATTCGTTGGTGTATACCTTTAAACTGGCTGGGCAGGAAAAGCGGCTGAAGGGTGAATATGATACAGATATACCGGATGTTGTGAAGGAGCATCCTTATATTCGGAATCCAATTTTCTTGTCTATCTTAATTGCCACCATTCTCATTACATTGTTTATAATATATTGGTCCATTCGCTATTTATCATAATCAAAAGGGTGCCGCATGAATCATGCGGCACCCTTTTTGGTTAAATGTACCATTGATTTTCGTGTTTGACTGTCAATAATAGGGGGAATTTTACAACCAAACCAAAATATATGTCAGTCCTTGTTAGGATTTAACGAACAAATGATAACCAATCGACAATTTTCCATTGCTACAATAATTTCAACTAGTTTTTTAAGGGAGGGAAAGCAAATGGAAATGAAAAAATTATGGCTATTATTACTTATTGTAGGGCTCGTTACAGCGGCATGTGGGCAAGTCAGTCAAACACAGGCATCAGAATTTACTGAAGATAACGCATTAACTCTTGTGGAAGATGCCTTTCGTACCCAAGTATCATTAAGTGAAAAACCACAAACGAAGAAACAGATTAATGACAAGCTGTCACAGTATTTCACAAAGGACCTAGCAGCAAGCTTTATAAAGGAAAATGTTTATGAAGTTGAAGGCGGTTATATCACATTTGGATCGGACTTCGCACCACACTATATTCCATTTTTTAAGTATGATGAGTCGACTAACGTAAAATACATAGATGGAAAGTGGTACGTGTGGGAAGAACGTAAAAATGAGGAAGAAGGTCCTGTTTCCCAGGTTTCAGGTATAGAAGCTGTCGTATTAAGTGAAGAAGAAGGTACGTGGAAGGTTTCATCCATTACCTACGAGTTACCAGAAAAAATTCAATCCCAATAATACAAGAAAAGTTGGCCGGGAAAAGTGAATCGGCCAACTTTTTTTGGTGGAAAGCCTAAAGTTTATTTGTTTAATGCTGAGGTTAGGGCTTCTAGATTGAATCCTGAAATCACTTCAGAGTCCACGATGATTGTCGGAGTGGAATAAGACTTCAGCTCTTTTACCAAATAATCTCTTGCTTGTTCATCTTCTTTGATATTGATTTCTTTAAATTCAACATTGTGTTCTTTCAAATACATTTTGACCACTTCACAGGGTGGGCATTCTGGTTGAGTGTATAATGTGACTTTTTTCATGATGATTTTTCTCCTTTGCTTTGCCTTACGAAATAATCTACGATTCCCATTGCTGATACGTTCGTATCCAGAGTTACTAATTTGAAAATCGGGTTATCTGAATCAACGCCCTTCTGCACCATTGTACTCTTTGTGAGTTCAAAGAGTACAGCAAATATCGCTTTTACGTTCTCTTCCCCTGTTCTTTTGGAAGAGAAATGTTCCATACTTTTTTCCATGAAAAGATCAAGCCATCTTTCTACTTCCCCTAATGCAAATGATACTTCTTCAGTGACACCGTAGTGCCCAAAATACAAGCGATCGAGCTGCAGGCCCTTATACATGCGTAAGGAATCCTTCATGTTTTCAGGGCTAAATTGGTTGGGGGAAGTAGAAGGGATATAGAAGTGCTTTGACCCCACCGTATACTGGATGCCGCATGTGTCCCCGGTGAACATCCCATTTGACACTGAATCAAAGATACTTAAATGGTGATTTGCATGACCAGGGGTGTGGTAAAACGTTAATGTACAGTTTTCGCTCAGTTTCAGTTTTTCTTCATGCTCCATCACAATCATCCGGTCTTCCGGAATTGGCACTATCGGGTGGAAAAGATCATCGAATTTCTCTCCATATACCGCTCTTGCTCCTCGGATCAAGCGTGCAGGGTCTGAAAGGTGACGACGTCCTTTCGGGTGTACGATGACCTTTGCATTTGGGCATTCCTTCAGGAAAAGACCTGCACCTCCTGCATGATCCAGGTGTATATGAGTTAAAATTATGTATTGAATATCTTCAAGATTAATGTTTAACTTAGAGAGACCTTTTTTTAGATGAGGTATAGAAGGACTGGCAGATGTTTCGACAATGGTAAGGGACTCTTCGTTTATAATATAACTTCCTGTACGTTCCTTTAGTGATAAATCCATTAGATCAACTAACGATATTCGGGAATCTATACGATAAATACTCATCGGATCCATCCTTTCGGGGAGAATATATTTCTACCCTTTCATTATAAAGGAATTTATGTAGAAAAAGGACAAAACATTAGATTTCACAGGATAGAATCTGGTACAATGCAAAAGCTATGACCAAGAATTAGAACAGGAAAGGAGAGACCGATTATGTCTCAGCTTCTTGGAATTATACAAAGATTAAAATCATTACAAGAACAAGGTGAACAAGGGGAAACTCAACAACGATTTTTCGAATACAATGGAAAGAAAATTTGTGAGGTAAAGTACTTACCAAAACAAGATACATTCGAAATTGAAGTCATGAATGAAAAAGGAAACAGTTTTCCTTTTGATAACATAGACATTACAGCGATTGAAATTTTTGAACTTCTACAAGAAGCTCAACAAGATTAATGTACTAAAAAGGTAACCATTCGGTTATCTTTTTTAGTCTTCAAACCAAACGTCAAAACATACATTTTTCTTCCAATATGTTAATATAAATAGTGTCTGATTCTTTTGTTTATAGATCGGTCGCAAATTCTTATTTTTAAAAATGAGGGGTTATACATGATTTCATTGAGTAGCAAGGAGTTATTAGAAACGAATATTAAAGATTTCATTATTCCTTCTGAGAAGGTGGCTCATGTTCAAGTGGGGAATTCCTTGGAACATGCGTTACTATTACTCACTAAGAGTGGTTACTCAGCCATCCCTGTGCTTGATCCGACATTTCGTTTTCAGGGCTTAATCAGTTCCAGTTTAATCACAGATTCCATTCTTGGTCTTGAACGCTTTGAGTTTGAACAACTTGAAGCAAAGAAGGTAGAGGAAGTCATGACAACTGAATTTCCCAGCGTCTCCTTAGAAACAGATTTTAAGAAAGCACTTGAGCTTTTAGTGGATCATCCATTCTTGTGTGTGGTTTCTGATGATGGATACTTTGAAGGGATCATGACAAGGAGAGTTGTGTTAAAGCAACTTCAACGACAACTGTTTAAAAGGGACTAAACCCTTCATGACGGTTACATAACGGTAAGATCATATAGGATGGCATAATTGTCATCCTCTTTATTTTGTTTATTGATGACGATACAAAGGAGAACAAGATGAGCAGTTTAGGATTGGGTTCAATAAAAAGGACAAAAAAACCGCTTGTATTGATAGCTGTGATGCTGGCTATGTTCATGGGGGCCATTGAAGCAACGATCGTCTCTACCGCCATGCCTGCCATCGTGGGTGATCTTGGTGGCTTCTCTCTGTATAGTTGGGTGTTTTCAGCTTATCTATTAATGAATGCCATTACCGTTCTTATCTACGGTAAACTATCTGATTTATTTGGCAGGAAACCGGTTATCTCAATCGGGATCATGATTTTTCTCATTGGGTCCGCTTTATGCGGATTTGCCCAATCAATGGAGCAATTGATTCTATTCCGATTCATCCAGGGACTTGGTGCGGGAGCGGTATTGCCTATGGCCACTACGATTGTGGGAGATATTTATTCAAAGGAAGAACGTGCCAAAATACAAGGGTATTTATCAAGTGTTTGGGGGATTTCTGCCATTAGCGGACCTCTCGTTGGGGGATTGTTGGTTGAATATGCGAGTTGGAGGTACGTGTTTTGGGTCAATATTCCACTCGGCTTATTATCGATTGTCGTCCTGTGGCTGTACTTACACGAGAACATTGAAAAGAAAAAACCGGTTATCGACTATGGTGGTGCGTTTCTATTAGTTGTAACCCTCTCATCTTTAATGTATCTACTGGTCGAGGGAGGTGTACACCTCCCTTGGGGGTCCTGGCAGGCGATATTTCTGATCACCCTTTTCATCTTGGGGTTTGTTGTGTTTATTTATCACGAACGACGAACGGCACAACCGATGATGCCTTTTGATCTATGGAAGGTACGTTCCATTTTGGTCGCCAATATCGTTTCACTAACAACAGGCGTTATGTTAATCGGCATCTCAAGCTTCCTCCCTGCTTTTGTACAAGGTGTCATGGAGAGGAGTGCAACTGTGGCCGGTTTTACATTGACGGCCATGTCTATTGGCTGGCCGATTTCGGCTACAATCGCGGGACGCTTATTATTAAAGATCGGATACTTTAAAACATCCTTGATGGGGGGAATATCCCTTATAGCAGGTGGAACTATCTTTGTCTTGATGGATCCATCATACGGTCCATTATGGCCGGCAATTGGATCATTCTTTGTAGGGGTAGGGATGGGGCTGAGCTCTACATCCTTTATCGTTTCCATTCAGTCTACTGTCGAGTGGCAGGTCAGAGGGATTGCGACTGCCACCAATATGTTCATGAGGAATTTAGGTACGACAATAGGAGCTGCGCTATTGGGAGGAATTTTAAACAGCCGCCTGCAGAGATACTTAGAAGAAAGCGGTAATGATTATTCCATCAATGATGTGAATATGCTCTTGAATCAACAAGAGAGGGAGCAATTGTCTTCCGGTATGCTCGAGCTGTTACAAAATTCACTTACAGGTTCATTGCAATCTGTTTATCTAGTCGTTTTACTTTTCGCTCTGTTTAGCTTTATCGGCATTTTATTTCTACCCAGAGACCAATTGCTAAAAAAATAGATTTTTCCCCAGCTGTAATATAAGAATGAGAGTAAGCACGTTTAATAAAATTTGTACATGTTTCGTAGAAAGTTTGGCTGCTACCCTTACTGCCACTTGAGCCCCGATTAGTGCACCAAGTGCAAAAGGGATGGCAGCTCCCCATTCTACGTGGCCGTTATGGAAATAGACGGTGAATGCTCCTAAGCAGCTTACAAAAGTCTGAAATCTGGTGAGAGCTACCGATTTTAAAAATGAAAGCCCGTGTAACAGATGAGTGTACATGAGCATGGTTGCCTGCCCTGGCCCGAACAATCCGTCATACGTGCTGATTAAGTACAAAAATCCATAAACCCGAAATTGCTTCGGGTTCACATTCCTGGGCTTGAATCCTTTTATGATACTTAGAAAAAGGGCGAATAACAGAAAGAAGAAGGCCATCCATTCGAGCAAAGATGGAGATATTTTATCCGAGAAAAATGCCCCGGTCAACCCGCCAAGAAGAGCAATAGGAAGAATAGGTAAACATTCTTTCCATGTAACCTTTCGATCTTTTATTAAATAAATAAAGCTTGAAAAAGAACTCATAATATTTGAAAATTTGGCCGTGGCGATGGCTGTATGAATGGGTAAACCAAGTAAAAGCATCACGGGCATACCAATCAATCCCCCGCTTCCTGCCAAAGTTCCAATGAGTGCTACCACCAAGCCGGTGAAAAAGAGAATCACTTCCATTTTCAGGCACCTCCCAATGTTTCTACTATCAGTCTATTCCATTCTTGATAATAATGAAATTTTATATTAATTAAGATATAATATAAGAAAAACTTATGAAGGTGAAAATGATGGCGTTCTCAGAATATCAATTACTGCACGTACTGGCTCAGGAAATGAACATGCGTAAAGCAGCAGAACGGCTATTTGTATCACAGCCGGCACTGTCACAAAGACTCCAGACGATTGAAAAGGAATGGGGGACCAGATTATTTCTTCGCTCTCAAAAAGGTCTGGCCCTAACTCCTGCAGGAGAGCTTGTGGTGAAGTTGGCTGAAGAAATGCTGCTGAAGGAAGAAAGTGTGAAGGAAAGAATTCAAGCATTGGAGTTCGAGGTTCATGGAACCTTGAAGATTGCATGTGCCTCGATTGTAGGTCAGAATTGGCTTCCTAAAGTACTTAAAAGGTTTGTGGAAACCTATCCTCATGCCAAAATCTCATTAATGACAGGATGGAGCAGTGAAATTCTTAAAGCGATTTATGAAAATGAAGTACATATCGGGATTATTCGTGGCACTCCCGATTGGAAGGGCCCCAAACACCATCTCTTTCAAGATACACTGTATTTAGTCGATAGAGAAATTCAATCGATTGAAGAAGTCATGAAAACTGATCGACCGTTTATCCAATTTAAAAGTGACTCGAATTATTATCAGGAAATTCAGGACTGGTGGCATCGGCAATTCCAGACAACACCGAAGCGAACCATTGTAGTAGATCAAATTGAAACATGTAAGCAGATGACATTAAACGGAATCGGCTACGCCATTTTACCTGCAATCACATTAGACGGGATGGAAGAAGACATTTATAAAATCCCTTTAATTGATGAACATGATTCCCTTATACACAGGGACACTTGGTTACTGGGGTATGAGTCCGCCTTTCAATTAAGACAAGTAGAAGCATTTGTTGAAGTTGTAAACGAATTCATTCATGAAAACTCATAGTTTTGACGTTTAGGGTTGTCTTACATCCTTTAATTTGATAAAGTAATTCAAGAAACAAATTCTGAATTTATACATAATTACGGAGGGTATTCTTATGAAAATGATGGACGCAAACGAAATTATTTCTTTTATTCAAAATAGTACCAAGTCAACCCCTGTGAAGGTTTATGTGAAAGGTGACATAGAGGGAATCGACTTTGGTTCATCTTCCCAAACCTTCCTTCAAGGAAATTCCGGTGTCGTATTCGGAGAGTGGAGCGAGCTTTCTACTATTCTTGAAGAAAATAAAGATAAAATCGAAGACTACGTATTAGAAAATGATCGCCGTAATTCTGCGATTCCTCTTCTTGACTTAAAAGGGGTTAAAGCGCGTATTGAGCCAGGCGCCATCATTCGAGATCAAGTGGAAATCGGTGACAATGCGGTCATTATGATGGGTGCAATGATCAATATCGGTTCTGTAGTAGGTGCAGGAACGATGATCGATATGAATGTTGTACTTGGTGGACGTGCTACAGTAGGGAAGAATTGTCATATTGGAGCGGGTGCGGTGCTTGCCGGGGTAATTGAGCCGCCATCTGCAAAACCCGTCGTCATCGAAGACGATGTAGTCATTGGCGCCAATGCCGTTGTCCTTGAAGGTGTAACAGTCGGAAAAGGATCTGTCGTTGCAGCTGGAGCGATTGTCGTGGATGATGTAGCTCCATACACGGTTGTGGCAGGTACACCCGCAAAGAAATTGAAAGACATTGATGAAAAGACAAAATCTAAGACTGAAATAAAACAAGAATTACGTCAACTGTAATCATTTCAACAATAGCATGATCAAGGAGAGAACGGACGGTGGCGTCTGTTCTTTTCTTGTAAGCTCTCATTTTCGCTACCTATCCATCTATTATTCATGTAAGGAGGATACTCATGTCTACTTTAGACTTTAAGTCGATCAGGAGAGATCTCCATCAAATTCCTGAACTTGGGTTTCAAGAGTTTAAAACACAGCAATATCTATTAAATTATGTTTCAAGCCTGCCTGCTGACCGATTAGAGATTAAGACCTGGAGAACAGGGCTCTTCATTAAGGTTCATGGCACAAATCCTACAAGAATGATTGGCTACCGCGGGGACATTGATGGCCTGCCGATCTCGGAAGAAACAGGATTGGATTTTCCTTCATCACATGAAGGAAGGATGCATGCCTGCGGCCATGACTTTCATATGTCGATTGAACTGGGGGTTTTAACTCATTTCGTTCACCACCCTATAGAAGATGATCTTCTGTTCATATTTCAACCCGCAGAGGAGGGACCAGGTGGAGCGAAGCCAATGCTTGAAAGTGAAATCATGAAAGAATGGACGCCGGATTGTATATTCGCACTTCACATTGCACCAGAATATGAAGTGGGGACGGTGGCTGTTAAAGAGGGTCTGCTTTTTGCCAATACGTCTGAGTTATTTATTGATTTTAAAGGGAAAGGCGGCCATGCTGCCTATCCTCATCACACCAAGGATATGATCGTCGTGGCCTCTTCTTTTGTCACACAAATCCAGTCGATCGTTTCAAGGAATGTCGACCCATTAGACAGTGCGGTCATCACCGTCGGAAAAATGGAAAGTGGGACGGTGCAAAATATCATCGCTGAAACAGCCAGATTGGAAGGTACCATCCGTACCCTTTCAGCCGGGTCGATGGAAAGTGTAAAAAAACGGCTGGAAGCGTTAATCGATGGTATGAAAATCAGTTATGATTGTGATATTCAGGTGGATTATGGCAGCATGTATCGCCAGGTCTATAATGATCCGGAGTGGACAAATCATTTCATTTCTTTCCTCCAAAAAACGAATCGGAACCTCGTAATCTGTAAAGAAGCTATGACGGGTGAAGACTTTGGTTATATGCTTGAGGAAATACCAGGCTTTATGTTTTGGCTTGGTGTGAATTCTCAATATGGACTGCATCATTCTAAATTAAACCCTGATGAAGAAGCGATAGACTTTGCCATCTCCCTTCTCACAGATTATATTGGCGAATTAAAATAATGAGTATGAATCACGGAACGTTATCTACGGATATCGTTCCGTGATTTTTTTTGTCAATACAAGAAAAATTAACATAAATTTCTAAAATGGTCTTGCTAAGAGTTAAGAATAGTGTAAAATTACACTTAAGGTAGATGGAGAATGAGGAAAAAGATAAAAATAATAGAAACTTTTCCCATGATGATTTCGTCTATCTTGTAGAGAGAAAGAAAGAGGGGAATGCATGTGAAAAGATGGACGAAAGCAATATTTGTGATGACATTAGGGTTCTTGATATTTCTTTTCATGGAAGATATAACACTCGCACAAGCGCAAATTAAAATTTCAGTGGAAGAAGGAATCGATGGAAAAGTGAAGGAGGGAAGAGGTTTCCCCCTTAAAGTAACCGTCGAAAATACAGGTTCTGATTTCAAGGGAGATCTATTGTTTGACTATGCTCCTTCCTATCAGACTGGAGGGGCAAGAGCGTTATCCATAGATGTGCCAGCAAATTCAAAACGTACATACACATTATCCATTCCAGGATTCAATGATGAAATCAGGCATAATTCCAATCAGGAAACCATTCATTTGTTCCAAGGATCTTGGGAAAAAGGAAAAGAAATAAAATTTAAAGGCGATAAACGATTAACTCCTAATTTCATCTATAGCAATTATACAGCCATCGGTTTATTGAGTGAAAATCCTGACCGTTTGAAGGGAATTAAAGGGGCTAACATGGGAGGGAATCAGGTAGAGGCGTTAACGCTCACAAAGGAAAATATTCCTGAAGAGAAGAGCGGATTTCAAATGCTTGATTATCTTATCATTGACCAATTCAATATTTCAGAACTTAGCCAGGATCAACAAAGCGCGTTAAAAAGCTGGGTTGAGACAGGTGGTGTTTTATTTATAGGAGGGGCTCCTCATTTAAAGGATACTCTAGGATCTGCAGCTGATATGGCTCCTCTTACGTTCGGGGAAGAATCGACACTCTCCGACACTTCCACCTTTAATGTGAAGAAGAATATAGAGGCTTCCTTTAACTCATTAGCAATCTATAAAGGGACTGTTAAACCAGAATCGGATGTTCTGGTTGAGCAAGACGGGATCCCATTGGTCGTGAAAAGTTCCGAAGGCTTAGGAGAAGTGTGGCAGACGGCATTCTCATTGGGTGACCCTGTATTAAATGCATGGGAAAGCTATGACGAATGGTTTGCAAATGTCCTTTCTAAAACAGAGCCATACTTTTTACTTGGCCAGTCCAACGGAGATCAAAGTTTCCTGGAGAGGATTTATTATGAAGTAGCTGACAGCAATGAGCTCTTTCCGACTACCAATTTTAAAGTAAGTACTCTAGTCATCATTCTCATCATTTATTTGATTGTCCTTGTACCTCTGCTGTATTTCTTATTAAGAAAAGTGGATAAGCGTGAACAAGCATGGTGGATCATTCCTGCCATCTCTGTCCTCGTTTCCTCAGGCATCTTTATCACCGGAGCTAAAGATAGAATCTCGAAGCCACATTTGAATCAAATGAGTGTCTTAAAAGTCGAGGAAGATAAGAGCGTACACGGAATTTCAGCATTTAGCGCGTTATCAAACTCCGGGGGAGACTATGGTTTTGTTTCAGATAAGCATAATTTAGAAATCACACCTGCAAGAGTAAGGAATAGTGCGGGGGGAGTGAATCAGTATAAGTTTGCAGTTGAAGAGATGACGAAGGATAATCGATTCATTACCTTTCGGGATGTAGAATACTGGTCCACGAGGACATTACTCGGTACCAGCGAAAAGGAAGAAGTAGGAAGGTTTATACCGGAATTAGTGTTAGAGGATCAGACCTTATCCGGTACAATTCAAAATGATTTTCCATATGATTTTACAGATGTATATATTTGGTCAGGGTCCAGAATGTATCGTCTGGGAGATATGAAAGCCGGGGATACCCTCGAAGTTGATAAAAAGCTTTCAACGAATTATTTATCTTCTCCTATTGGTGTGACCCCGAATATGTCAGGGCTATTACCGAATCAGCAAAATATTAAGCAGCAAAAGAAAGAACGGTTGGAAAACTTCGCATCCCAAATGATTTCTGCGGATAATGACAATAACTCCCCGGTCATTTTTGGATATACAAATGCGGAGATATTCCATATGAAGATTAAGAACAAAGAATCCAAGTCTGAAAATTTCTCATTACTCTATCAACATTTTCCTTCACTTGGAAATTATAAGGGTGCTATTACACTTAGGAATGAACAGCTTGATTTGGATGTATTGCCTGTTAACGGACAGGTGATTGAGCATTACTCACATAATGGTGCAGATGAGATGGGACTCGAAGATGGGACATATGAGCTATCCATCCACCTCCCTAATCAAATTGAATTATCGAAGGTTACGCTTCATTCTTTAAATATGACTCTTCACACAGGAGGAGTGCTTCAGTTTTCTCTGGTCAATCCCAAAACAGATGAACGCATGGTGCTTTCTGAATCTTCAACGAACTCAATCGAAGTAAAAGAAAAATTGAATAACTATATAAATGACAATGGGGAAATCGTTTTCGAGTTTGAAAAACGATCTCAAGGCGATCCGTTTGTTCGTCTCCCTGATATTGTGTTGAAAGGAGAGGTCCGACCATGATCGAGATTCAGAACTTATCTAAACGCTATGGGTCGTTCCCGGCCCTTGATAATCTGAGCTTATCCATTGAAAAGGGAACCGTATTTGGCTTTGTTGGTCAAAATGGAGCAGGGAAATCTACGACATTTTCCATTTTGGCTACTCTCTTAGCTCCTACTGAAGGAACGGCTACAGTGAACGGATTCAATATCAGTAAAGATCCCAAATTGGTCAGAAGGCAAATCGGCTATATGCCTGACTTCTTTGGAGTGTATGATCAATTAAAAGCTGACGAGTATCTGGACTTTTATGGTGCAAGCTATAAAATTCCTGCAGAGCAAAGAAAGAAACTCATTCCCCAATTGTTGGAACTGGTGAATCTATCTCATAAAAAAGATTCCTATGTTGACCTTTTATCCAGGGGGATGAAACAGCGTCTTTGTTTAGCAAGGTGCCTCATCCACGATCCGGAAGTGCTGATACTCGATGAACCGGCATCAGGGCTTGATCCGAGGGCCAGGATCGAAATGAGGGAAATTCTTAAAGAATTAAAGAAAATGGGGAAAACGATTTTAATTTCCTCCCATATCCTTCCGGAGCTTGCGGAAATGTGTGATGAGATTGGCGTGATTGATAATGGGAAACTCGTAGCTCATGGTTCTGTTCAGGATATTCAATTTCAACTGCAGGCCGATAAACTGATTGTCGTGAAGGTAAGGGGAATGGTGGAGAGTGCGGTTGCATTCTTTGAAGACGACCCCTTTGTTTCAAAGGTTGAGGTGGATGAGGAGAATAGAACGTTTCAATTCCTTTATAAAGGAGAAGAAACGGAGCAAATAGAGCTTTTGAAAAAAGCTGTTTTAAACGACATCCAGATCGTGAGTTTCAAAGAGACTGAAACGAATTTAGAAGATGTCTTTATGGAGATCACGAAAGGAGTGACACTTACATGAAGCAGTTACTCATCAACCCTATGTTAAATAAAGAATTTAAACTTCGCTTTCGTTCGTTTAAAGCATTTATCGGGATGCTATGCTACTTGATTGCCGTAGGAATTGTCGTGATCGGTTTCATCTATATGCAAACGCGATTTTCAAATACTGGTTATTTTCGTCCCGAAGAAAGCCGTGTGATGTTTATGATTCTCTCATTCTTACAGCTTGCTCTCGTATTATTTATTACACCCGGGTTAACAGGCGGTGTCATCAGTGGAGAAAGAGAGAAACAAACTTTAAGCATGTTGTTGACGACGGAGCAAAGCTCAATGAGTATAATCCTGAGTAAACTGGTATCGTCCGTTTCTTATTTGTTATTACTCGTTGTATCAAGTTTGCCTCTATACAGCTTTGTTTTCTTGTTCGGGGGAGTTTCCCCAACGGATTTACTTTTTGTGTTCGGATACAGTTTGTTTCTGGTTTTTGCATTTGGTTCCGTCGGAGTTTTATATTCAACGATTATTCGAAAGACAATCGTGTCCATGGTCACAACCTATGCAACGGTTCTGTTTCTTGCAGGGGGAACGTTATTCCTCTTCATGCTTTCAATGGCAATCGGGAACGGTCCTTACCAGAATCAGACCAATCCTGCACCGTATCTAATCGCCATGTTTAATCCGGGGATCGTCATGATGGGGCATTTTGAACCAATGGCGATTGAAGAAATATACACCCGCAGTGGGATTACGTTTCCTTTATGGATTTCATTCCTGATCATTTACACTGTTCTTGCAGTGATTTCCCTGTCCCTCAGTATCATGAAGCTACGACCAAGCATGAAGGTGAAGAGCGCTAAATAAAGGGTGAGAAGATGGAACATACTCAACAATTTCTTCAATTGCTTCAGGATATAAGGAAAAGGCTCTGGATCAATCAATTATGGTATTACATTCAGCTCCTGCTTGTTTGTGCAGGAGTCTTTGTTCTAGGCATCGTTTCGATAGCAGCGTTAGTTGTAATCCCGTATTGGGAAAGAATCCTATGGGGAGGTTGTGCCTCTACTTTCATTGGTGTTGCGATTTTGTTTTATAGAAGAAGGGCCTCCTTGAAGGATAGTGCCTTAGCTTATGATAGGTTCGTGGACGACAATCGTGTAACTGCCGCTTATAGTAGCCTTCACAGTGGCCATGCCCTATCCTCCTTGGTTGTGAATGATGCATTGAATAAGATGAAAAGCGCTCATCCGGAAGTATTGAAATATAGAAAGAAAAGAATTAAGCCTTCATTCCTGATATCAAGCGGAATTCTTATGCTTTTATCCTTCCTGATTGTCACACAATGGAATACCTCTTTTCAGGAAGCGAATCGGATTGAGAAAGAAAAAGAGATCATTGCGGAGTCAAATAAAAGAATAGCAGAACAGGCGAAAAAGAAAGAGAATGCTTCTATTAAAGAAAAACTGTTGAAAAAAAATGAAGAGCTCGAGAATGTAAAGGAAGCGGCCAAACGATATGATGAAATACTCAAAAAAGTGAAAGAGCTCGAATTTCAGAAGAAATCAATAGAAAAACAGAATGAAAAGCTGCAGGAAGTGAAGAAAAAGATAGCAGATATAAATGTAGAGAATGTAAACAAAGCGCTTCAAGAAAAAAATAGCGATAAACTCCAGCGAGCTTTTAATCAGATGACAAAAGCACAAAGAGATCAGCTATTAATGGCTTTGAAATCACAGGATATTGACTCCTTGGAAGAATTATCAGAATTGATGAAAGAGTCGGATAGCTCAGAAGAACAATTAGATCAACTTGCTAAACTTCAAGATGAACTTCAAAATGAAGCCGATCTCTTAAAGAATGCAATCGGAAAGAGTGATACAACAGGTTCAGATCCATTGGCGCAGAATTCCGGTAAAGCGCCATCTAACCAGGCAAACAGTAAGTCACTGGGGAATCAGGCTCCTTCATCATCTGCAAATGGAAATCATCCAGGCAACAGTGCTGCAAATTCATCTGGCCAGGGAGGGAATGGAAACGGTGCAGGAAATGGAAACGTTTCCTCCCCTCTAGCAGGAAACGGAGCCGGCAACGGGCAAGGATCCAGAGAGATGCTTTCTGTCCCGGAAGAAATCGAAGGGCAGAACCATATTGAACGGGATACAGGCAAATTAGGCGAGGGTGAACAGGGAGAGCGGTTTGAAAGCAATGGACCGGTACAAAAGGGAACCCTTCGTCCATATGAAGAAGTGTATCAGGATTACTATTCTTCTTACCGGAAGTCGTCAGATCGATCCACGATCCCTAAAGATTTAGAGAATATCGTCCAATCTTATTTCAGTGAAATTGATCCAGGGGAGTTGGCAGAGTGAACTTAGAGGATAAAGAACATCAATTTAAAAATGCATCTTTGAAGATAAAAGAAGTGAAGCAAGAGATTCAGCGCTTTATCGTAGGGCAGGAGGAAATTGTAGAGGGGGTGATTTGGTCCATCCTTGCGGGAGGTCATACTCTCTTGGAAGGTTTACCCGGATTAGGGAAAACGATGTTGGTGCGTACCCTGGCGGATGTTATGGACCTTAGCTTTTCACGAATTCAATTTACCCCGGATCTAATGCCTACAGACATCACTGGAACAATGGTCATGAAACAAAGCCGGGACGATCAACATCCATTTGTTTTCCATCAAGGTCCTTTGTTTCATCACTTAGTGTTAGCGGATGAAATCAACCGTTCGACCCCCAAGACGCAAAGTGCCCTTCTTGAGGCAATGGCAGAGAATACAGTCACGGTGGTAGGCGAAACGATGACATTGGAGAAGCCCTTCTTTGTCTTGGCCACTCAGAATCCTATTGATCTTGAAGGAACGTATCCTTTACCTGAAGCCCAAGTGGATCGGTTCATGTGTAAAATCTTGGTTTCCTATCCTACTAAATCAGAGTTGAAACAAATTATCCAGCGTACAACAGGAACCGAAGACATCGTTCTTGAGAAAAGGCTGAATCAAGCTGAACTATTAAGCATACAGGACCTGGTGAAAGAAATCATAGTCACGGATGAAATGATTGACTTTGCCATTGACCTTATTGATGCAACACACCCTAAAAGTGAAAGAACAACGGAAAGAATCAAACAATATGTTGAATTTGGGAGTGGACCAAGGGGGCTTCAAAATGTCATTCTTATGTCCAAAGCCAGAGCGTTGACACAAGGAAGGTACCATGTTTCCATTGGAGATCTGAAAAAGGTGGCTCCTCTCGTATTGCGGCACCGTATGATCCTGAATTTTGAAGGAGAAGCCATGAATGTTGGAACGGATGAGCTCATCCTTGAAATGATCGATTTCGTTCAAAAAGGTGAAAGTCGGTGAAAACGCTTTGGCACAGCCAGTTTCTAGCTCAATTGAAAAGGCACAGGATCACGGGTAAACAATTAAAGAGCGGTCATCATAAAGGTTCCCGTCTCGCAATCCATCATGGGAGTTCCCTGGAATTTTCTGATTATCAAATGTATGAACTTGGGGATGATGTAAGGCAAATCGACTGGAATGTGTATGCCAGAACGGAAAAGGTATATATCAAAAGGTATCTGGATGAAAGAGAAATAAAGGTTCATATTTACCTAGATTGCTCGAACTCCATGTTAATAGAAAATAGAAAGTGGAAGAGAGCGAAAGAATTAGCTGGAGCACTGTCATTTTTAGCTCTTTCAAATGATGATCGGATTTCATTGCATTGCATGGGAGTTCATCACCAAAAGTGCTTTATGAAAAAAGGGGCACGGGACGCAAAAGCGATTCTGCATGACATTCAAGAGCTGTCCTTAGACCGTACAGGGGAAGATGGAATCTCCTTTTTTGAGCAAGTAGGAAAAGGGGTACGAAAAAAAAGCTCCGTATCCTTTATTCTTTCTGATGGACTCGAATCGCTCTCATTGATAGAGGAAGCACTCAGAAAACTTTCTATTAGAAGAGAAATGGTTTATTTTATCCAACTCCTCGATGAAGAAGAGCTAACGCCATCCTATCAAGGTGATGTCAAATTATTAGATAGTGAAAAACGCAAGGAAACGAATGTATCAATAAGTCCGAGGATGGTGGAGCTCTATCAGGAGCGATTACTTAATCACAACAAAGAGATTGAAGCATTATGCAATAAATGGGGGTTTGGTTATACACAAACAAGTTGCCTGCCGCCATTAAACGAAATATTCTTTAAGGATTTGAAAGAAAATGGATGGATCCGCTGAGGTGATATGATGGGAATAGGGAATCCAATCTTTTTTTTATTTTCTTTTTTTATAGCCGCCGTTATTTTAATGTATTTCTTTCGAAAACAATACAGAGATCAAGTAGTTCCTTCTAATTTACTATGGGAAGAGGTAATGAAGGAATGGCAAGCTTCTCCATGGTTTCATAGATTACAGAAAAATCTCTTACTCCTTTTACAAGTACTGGTCCTTCTCTTCTTAATGATCGCCATGGTAAAGCCTTACACATTTAACGAAATGGCCAAAAAAGATCATCTAGTCATTTTACTGGACACCTCTGCCTCAATGAACGCAGTGGTGAACAATCGATCTCACTTTGAAGAAGCAAAGGAAGACATTCAATCATTGGTTGAAGGAACTGATGGAAAAGTAACCTTATTGGGAGTGGGGAAATCTGTAACCACCATTGTCTCGGAAGAAACAAACGACCGGGTTGTTCTCAATGGTTTAAAGAATCTACCATTATCTAATGACAACGAAGATATGGAAAAAGCGATTCACCTTGGAGAGGCATTGGCAATCGGGTCGGAATCAATCATACATATCTTCTCAGACTCAATGGAAAAAGATGATTTTACAGAAGAACATACAAGTCCTATTCAGGTACATAATCTTTTGACTAATCCTGTAAATGTTTCTCTTACAAGTTTCGGAGTTGAACGGTTAGGATCTTCTTATCAAGGAGTCGCTGTGATCGAAAATCAAATTGAGGTATCACGAAAGGGTCACCTCACCATTTACGATGAAAAGAATGAGATCTCTTCAGTGGAACTGACATTGGATCCAGGAGAGGAAACCGTTGTTCCATTATCTGACCTTTCCCATAGCCCAATCTATAAGGCGGTAATCGATTTTAATGATGATTACATGGAAGATAACAGCCTTTCAAGTATTCAGGCTGCTTCAAAACCAGCCATTCATGTCATAGGGGAAATTAACCCTTTCTTATTAAAAGGGTTTCAATCCATCGGAGTCGACGTGAAAACCATTGAAGAGGATCAAATGGAGCCTGGGGATGAAATCATATTGACCTCAAAGGAGAAGTGGCAGCAATTATCTGTCGGCAGCCCTGCCATGATCGTTCCGGCACGATTAAAAGAATCTACTCCGTTGACACATGGGATTAAAGCAACGAATGAAGATCCCCTATTAAAACATGTTGACCTGGAAAAAGTGTATGTGGATAAAGTGAGTTCCATCCAAATAAAGAATCTCCAATCAGTTGCCACAGGTGATTCCATTCCTCTCATCCAGAAGGGAGAAGTGAATGGTCAGAAGCTTGTCCTGTTAAATTTGCACCTCAACGAATCAGATTTCCCATTACATCCCGGATTTCCGATCTTTCTTTATAATTCTTATCAATTTTTATCAGAGAATCACGGGTTTTTGGGATATTATCAACCGGGTGAAGAAAGGACATTACCTCTTTCGGGAGATAAATGGGATATATACTCGACTGAAGGTGAGTTTGTAAAAGAATGGAATGGGGAGGGAGTGTTCAAGGCACCTGAATTCCCTGGTGTATATCAGGCTATACGAGATGGTGACATGAAATATTTCAGTGTCGTACTTGATGATCGGGAAAAACAATTATCAGAAGGGTCTTCCTTTTCCCTTGAACCCACTAAAGGAATGAAAAACGAGGAATCAAAGAGCATTCCCCAAGCCCTTACTGAGTGGTTTCTAATCTTGGCAATCCTTTTATTATTTATCGAATGGGAGGTGTACAGACGTGGGAATCGAATTTAAAGAAATTCTTTGGTTATGGTTGATGATTCCCCTTGGATTTGTACTCTTCCTATTTGCCAAACGGGGATTGAAGAGGAAGGAAGAAAAGCTCGTCTTCATATTACGGGGATGCGGGATGGGTCTCTTGATCATTGCCCTTGCTAACCCGCTTATTTTGCTGCCGGATAAAGGGCGGTCGGTACTCATTCTAGCTGACCGTTCTGCATCTGTGTCGGAACAAGAGAATCACATCCTGAATCTGATCAATCAAGCATCCCGAACCAAGGTGGAACATGATGGATACGGAATCGTAGCCTTTGGAGAAAGCTCGGAAATTGAACGGTCAATTTCACCGGAAAGAAATGACATCGATCAGTTTGCAGGAGAGATCAACGAGGGAGAAACGAACCTCGAAGAAGGACTGGAATATGCATCGAATCTCCTTACCCGTGGAGGAAGAATTGTTGCCATCACAGATGGTAAGGAAACGATTGGGGCTGGGGGAAATGTCATACCACTACTAAAGGGTAAAGGGATCGAAGTGGATTGGATTCCACTTTCACCGGATACGCAAGAAGACGTGGCAGTAACAAATGTTACGTCGCCCTCCATTCAATATGAAGGAGAAGAAACAGTCATAACCGTTAACGCGTACAGCACAACTAAAAAAGAGATAGAGATGCGCATATCCTTAAATGATCGGTCAATCATTAAGGAAATTGTACAAGTGCAAGAAGGAAACAATGAATTTCAGTTCAAGCATGTCGTAGGTGAATCGGGTTTATTGGTGTATAAGGCAGAGGCGTTTACTGAAGGGGATGGAAGCAAAGAAAATAATACCCTATACAATCTTGCCCGTTCAGAAGGTCCAGCCAAAGTACTCCTGGTGGAAAGCCCTTCTGGAGAAAGTCCATTAACCCCATTACTGAAGTCAGCAGGGTTTAGCGTTGATTCATACAAACCTGAGCAGTTACCTGGAAAGCTGACTTCCTATCTGGAATATCAGACGATTCTCTTTGATAATGTATCTGCTACAAGCATTCCTGAGAAAAAAATGCTCCTTATGGAGAAAAGCGTGAAAGAATTTGGACGAGGATTTATTATGTTTGGCGGAAGCGAAAGTTTTGCTCTTGGAGGATATTTTAAAACGCCTATCGAAAAATTACTGCCCGTCGATATGGATGTGAAAGGCAAAAAAGAGCTTCCGTCTCTTGGTCTAATCATTGTGCTCGACCGCTCAGGCAGTATGAATGGTCAGAAGATTGCCCTTGCAAAAGAAGCTGCTGCGAGAACTGTCTCTTTACTTAGAGATAAAGATACGCTGGGAGTCATTGCATTTGACGATCGACCATGGGAAATCGTGGAGACGAAACCACTTTCTGATCGCAAAAAAGTAGAAGAGCAAATACGCTCCATTTCACCTGGTGGCGGAACAGAAATCTTTTCCTCCTTACAACAAGCATATAAGAGTTTAGAAGATTTGCCTTTAAAAAGAAAACATATCATTCTTTTAACGGATGGACAATCTGCGACGTCAGGCAGTTACCAGTCACTTGTTGAGGATGGTCACGATAAACAAATCACGTTATCCACCGTCTCAATCGGTGAAGGAGCAGATCGAGGTCTATTAAATGATTTGTCACAATGGGGAAAAGGTCGATTTTATGATGTTGTCGACGCCAGTGTGATACCGAGTATCTTAACAAGGGAGACAGTCATTACTACAAGGACCTATATTGAAGACAATCCATTTTATCCAGCGATTTCTTCGTCTAACTGGGAAACGTTATTTACAGAAGGCATTCCGCAAATGAATGCCTATATTGCCACTAGTCCAAAAGGCACTTCTCAAGTTGAGATGAAGAGTGAAAAGAATGATCCTATTTTGGCAACCTGGAGATATGGTCTGGGGAGGACATTTGCATTTACGACTGATACAACTGGAAAATGGACAGGGGATTTCGTCAGGTGGAAAGGATGGCCAACGTTCGTCAATCAGCTTGTTACACGTTCGTTTCCTGATATTCGATCCAACCCGTACACCATCGATGTGGAAGACGATCGGGGACATACTCAGTTAAAGCTTTCATCATCTGCGGGAGATGTCTCGCAACTTGAGGTAACGGCACTTGATGAAAGTGGAAAAGAGATTCCTGCAACGACGAGAATCAAGTCTCCGGGAGACTATGAAGTCGAATTTGAGAGCAGGTTATCACCTGGACTATATCATATGAATATCTCCAAGGCAGGTGAAGAGAGTGGAAGCTCATACCAAACAGGCTTTTCGGTTCCATATTCGAAAGAATACACCTACAAGGGGGGAACCCGAACACTGGAAGAGATAGTAGAAGCAACGGGAGGGAAGAGATATTCGTCCCCTAAAGAAGTCTTTCGAGAGTTCAACAACAAATCATCCAGAGAGCAATCAATCCGTTCACTCCTTATTAGTATGGGCTTTCTACTATTCTTTAGTGAAATTGCAATAAGAAGGTTTGGATTAGGTCCTATAATGGGAGTTTTTAATAAGCTTAAAAGGAAGATACCCGTTTCCGTTCCTAAAGAACAACCAACTTTTGAACAACTTGGCAGCAAAGTGAAACAGAACCGCGAGTGGAATGAGTGGGAGAAACCTACAAGCAGCAAGCAGACTATGCCTAAAGTTTCTGAGAAAAAGGGGCCGACAAACAAATCCAAGGTTAAACAGGATCCTCAAGAAGCTAAGGATGATGATCGCCTTCAGCGTCTACTGAATGCCAAAAGGAGAAAAGACAAATAAAAAGAGAAGGCCGGTGCCTTCTCTTTTCACTTTCATTAGCTTTCTTTCTTCTCAATATAAACCTGATGAGGGTAAGGAATTTCAATTCCATTTTGGTCAAGAGCTTCTTTTAGAGCTTTACGAAGCTTCCGTTCCACTCCCCATTGCTCCATGTTTTTCGTTTTGCATAGCACTCTCAGTACTACATCTGAAGCGCCGAGTGTCTGAACACCTAACACATTTGGTCCATCTACAATATTGTCATCTTCTTGAGCGATCGTATCACAAACCTGCTGAAGCACGACCATCGCTTTGTCAATGTCATCATCATATGAGATCCCGATATCAACAAGTGCTCTCATATTTCCACGGGAATGATTGCTGACACTCGTTATTTCTCTATTTGGCACATAATGCAGAGTACCGTCGAACCCACGAATATGCGTCGTACGTAAACCAACCTCTTCTACAATCCCTGAGAAATTTCCAGTCGACACGTAATCCCCTACATCCACTTGCTTTTCCAATAGAATAAAGAATCCAGTCACTACATCACTTACTAAGCCTTGAGCCCCAAAGCCGACTGCAAGGCCAACAATTCCTGCTCCGGCGAGAATAGCCGTCACCTGGATACCGAAGATTTGTAAAATCGTGACAAAGAAAACAAAAATCAGGATGTATCCAATTATATTTTTTGAAAGACTTTGCAGTGTTTGGGCGCGACCTTCAGAAACATCATTTCTCTTTCTGTACTTATCAAAGACTCTCTCAACCACTTTGTTAGCTGCACCTTTCACGATAATGAAAGCAATCCAAATCGCTATTATCTGTAAGGCGCCAATTCCGATCGTCACCAATAGACCGCCCCAATTAAAATTCGAAAGTCGGTCACTTAAAGCACTAAGACCAAGTATGTAATTCAATCCAAAACATCCTTCCTTTTAAATAATGACCATTCTAGTATACACAATTCACCATAGGACATGTCAAAGAGTATATAAAAAAGCATATTGTTTTATTCCCCAGTTGAGAAATGGTAAACTTTATGTAGATGTTTATTCAAGCAGAAAAGTGAGTAAACTTCTACATAATAGGGAAAACCAAGTAAGGGATATTGTCAATAAATTATAATGATTTTAATATTAAATTGATTATAATTTAACATTGACTTAAAAAAACTAATCCTATATAATGAAACTTGTGATTCAAAAAGGACAGGCTGTCACGTCTTCCTTTTTCAGGTAAAATATTTCATTAAAAACTCATTGGAGGGATTCAATCATGGCAGAACGCATGGTAGGCAAACAAGCTCCACGTTTTGAAATGGACGCTGTATTGCCAAACAAAGAATTCGGTAAAGTGTCACTGGAAGAAAATATGAAAAACGATAAGTGGACAGTATTGTTCTTCTACCCAATGGATTTCACTTTCGTTTGTCCAACTGAAATTACAGCAATGTCAGACCGCTACGATGAGTTCGAAGATTTAGATGCAGAAGTTATCGGTGTCTCTACAGACACTATTCATACCCACTTAGCTTGGATCAACACTGACCGTAAGGAAAATGGTCTTGGTGAGCTAAGATACCCATTAGCTGCAGATACAAACCACAGTGTATCCAGCGAATACGGAATCCTAATCGAAGATGAAGGTATTGCTCTTCGCGGACTATACATCATCAACCCAGAAGGGGAACTGCAATATCAAGTAGTATTCCACAACAATATCGGCCGAGACGTTGAAGAAACTCTACGTGTTCTTCAAGCACTTCAAACTGGCGGACTTTGCCCGGCAAACTGGAAGCCAGGTCAAAAAACTTTATAATCAAAATGAATAAAGGCCTAACCGTTTGTTAGGCCTTTTTCTTATCATGTTTATTTTTTCAGGAGTAGTACAAATCTATCCTGTGAACAAAAGAAATAAGATCGAGACAAATTAAGGGAGGCCATATTAATGAAGCTTCGTGAACCGATGCCGGAATTAAACGGTGCTACAGAATGGTTAAATGGAGAAGTAACAAAGGGAGAGCTGGTAGGAGAAAAGCCGACACTTATTCACTTCTGGTCCATCTCATGTCACCTTTGTAAGGAAGCGATGCCACAAGTAAATGAATTTCGAGATCAATACAGCGATAAGCTGAATGTTATGGCTGTCCATATGCCACGCTCCGAGGATGATTTGAACCTGGATGAAATAAAGAAGGTAGCAGCTGAGCACGATATCACACAGCCAATCTTCGTAGACAGTGAGCATAAACTGACAGATGCATTCGAAAATCAATATGTCCCGGCTTACTATGTATTTGATAAAGACGGGAACCTTCGTCACTTCCAAGCGGGCGGAAGCGGAATGAAAATGCTTGAAAAGCGCGTCAATCGTGTACTCGATGAAATGAAAAAAAGCGAATAAGTTCAAACGAAATATGTGGGAATAGATCGGTCAAAAGACCGATCTATTTTTTTGGATTCATTTTTACAATTAATATGAATAATAAGACTAGAAGGATAATTCATAAAAAAGTAAAAAATTCTAAAAAAGGGTAGATAAATATTTCGAAAGCCGATATATTTATTAGTACGTTCTTTTTTTATGTAACGTTAAAGGGGGAGAAATTATGGATACATTCAAAAAATTGAAAGCCTTTTATTTGCCCTATAAAAGGCATTTTATCATTTCAATGATTTTCTTGATTTTTGTTACAGTGATCACTGTAGTCTATCCAATGATCCTGCAAATCACGATTGATGATGTGATTCTGCAAGGGAACTATCAGTGGATTCCGTATTTAGCATTTGGATTTATCGGCATTATGATCGTGAAAGGCGTTGCCACATTTATTCAGCAATACCATGGGGATCTATTCGGGATAACCTCGGTTTATCGGCTGAGAAACGAACTGTATGAAAAGCTTCAATTCCTTCCATTCAGTTACTACGATAACGCCAAAACAGGGGATCTGATGTCCCGTTTGACGGCAGATGTAGAAGCATTTCGTTTCTTTCTATCCTTTGGTTTTTCCGAACTGCTTCGCTTTTTCCTTTTAGTAACGGTAAGCTTTGGTGTTATGTTTTATTATTCGCCTCAACTGACATTCGTCACCCTCGTTTCGTTACCGTTTCTGGCAATTGCCGTATACAAATTTGATAAAGCGGTTCACCCTGCTTTCAGGGGTATCCGCAAATCATTCGGAAAACTGAATACGAATGTGCAAGAAAATATTTCAGGAATCAATACAGTAAAATCATTATCGAGAGAAGACCATCAAATTAACAAATTCAACCAATCAAATGGTGATTACAAAGATAAATACCTTTTCACCTCAAACATCTGGGCAAAGTACTTTCCTTTAATGGAGTTTCTGGGGAATGTAAGTGTGGTGACACTCCTCGCTTACGGTGGTTATCTTGTGATGAATGGCAACCTTCAACCAGGAGAGCTTGTCGCGTTTTACAGTTTAGTGTGGTACATTATCTGGCCGATCATGAATCTTGGATTTACGATTAACCTGTTTTCACAATCGAAAGCATCAGGGGAACGTTTACTCGAAATTCTTGAAGTGGACGAAGAGATAAAAGATCATCAAGGTGTTCTTCACGTCGATCGAATGAATGGAGAAGTAGAGTTTAAGCATGTGTCCCTGAATTATACCGTTCATGATGAAGCAGCCCTCGAGGATATTACCTTTAAGGCTGAACCCGGAAAAGTCATCGGTCTGATCGGAGGTACCGGCTCTGGTAAAACGAGTATCACCCAGCTTATCACTCGTTTCTATGAACCCGAAGAGGGAGAAATCCTCATCGATGGAAGGGATCTGAAAGATTACTCTTTAAAATCACTTCGAAAAAATATCGGTTTCGTCCTTCAGGAATCTTTCTTATTCTCTTCGACCATCAAGGCGAATATATCGTATGGACGACCGGAAGCAACAATGGAAGATATCATGGAAGCAGCAAAACGGGCACAAGCCCATGATTTTATTTCAGAATTGCCCGATGGCTACGACACAAGGCTCGGTGAAAGAGGTTTAGGTCTTTCAGGTGGTCAAAAGCAGCGGATTGCCATAGCCCGTGCGATTTGTACAGACCCATCGATCCTGATCCTCGATGACGCAACAAGCGCCGTAGACATGGAAACTGAATTCAGGATTCAAAAAGCACTAAAAGAAGTCATGTCGGATCGAACGACCTTTATTATTGCCCATCGGATTTCATCCCTCAAGCATGCAGATGAAATACTCGTACTGGAAAACGGGAAAGTCGTCGAGAGGGGAGTTCATGACTTCCTACTGAAAAATAACGGGCCGTATCAACGAATCTATGATATCCAATACAAAGACCAGAAAAAAATATTACAAACTCAGGAAGGGTAGGTGAGTGGATTTGAGTCAGAAAAACAAAGTGAACAAAAGCGTATTAAGCAGATTCCATTACTCTACAGATCAAGTGATCGATAAGCCGTTTAACTGGGAGCAGCTCTACCGGTTATTAACGTATTTAAAGCCCTATTCTAAAAAACTCCTGCCCTTATCCATCATTACCGTTCTGATCACAACAGCAGTTCGATTGATCGTACCTATTCTGATTGGGGTATACACATTAGACAAAGCCATCAGGCAGAAGGATTCCAATTTACTATTTACACTAGTTGGAATTATCGCAGGACTCTATGTATTGAATTACGTTGCAAATGTGCTCAGGATCAGGTGGATGAATCAGCTGGGGCAAGGAGTTATCTATGATTTAAGAAAGCACTTATTCAGCCATGTTCAATGGCTATCCCATCGCTTCTTTGATCAGAGGTCAGCCGGTTCCATCCTGGTTCGAATCATGAATGACATTAACTCCCTTCAGGAACTATTTACAAACGGAGTTATTAATCTCTTAATGGATATCATCCTACTCATTGGAATCATCGTCATTCTCTTTACATTAAGTCCTGAATTAACACTTGCCGTCATGGTCATTCTGCCAATCATGTTTTTTATCTCAACCAGCTTACGAAAAAACATCCGCAGATCCTGGCAAATGGTACGACTCAAGCAATCGAAGCTGAATTCCCATCTGAATGAAAGCATTCAAGGGATCCGTGTCACTCAATCATTCACTCAAGAAAAAGAAAACATGGCCTTCTTCGATGGGGTAAACACGGAAAACTTCGATAGCTGGAGAACAGCCACAAAGAAAAATGCCATGTTCCGCCCGCTGGTAGAACTGACAAACGCAATCGGGACAGCTGTCCTCATATGGTACGGTGCCCATCTCATCCAAGGCGGCTCACTGGAACTGGGGGAATTTGTTTCATTCGCCTTCTACCTGGGGATGTTCTGGGAACCCATTTCAAGGCTCGGGCAAGTTTACAATCAACTACTGATCGGAATGGCTTCATCCGAGCGTATCTTCGAATTCCTCGATGAACAACCGATTGTAAATGAAAAAACGAATGCAGTGAACCTGACTGACATCAAAGGAAGAATACAGTTTGAGAATGTAGAATTCTCATACGATGACAAACGAAAAGCACTCCAAAACATCAATCTTGAAATGAAAGCAGGCCAGACCGTCGCGTTAGTCGGCCATACCGGATCTGGTAAAACTACGATCGCCAACCTGATCAGCCGTTTTTACGATCCGACGAATGGTGAAGTGAAAATTGATGGGGTAAACCTGAGGGATGCATCGGTTTCAAGCTTACGAAGTCAAATCAGCATCGTTCTGCAGGATACATTCATCTTCTCGGGAACAATCATGGATAACATCCGATTCGGGCGCCCTGATGCAACGGACGAAGAGGTTAAGAATGCCGCCGAAGCAATCGGAGCCAATGAGTTCATCGAGAAGCTTTCCAATGGATACGAGACCGAAGTGGAAGAACGGGGTAATGTTTTATCCGTTGGTGAAAGACAATTACTGTCATTCGCCCGAGCACTATTGGCGAACCCTCGAATCATCATATTGGATGAAGCGACAGCATCCATTGATACAGAAACAGAAGTCAAAATTCAAAAAGCATTGAAACGTCTATTGAACGGTCGGACCGCCATCATCATTGCCCACCGCCTATCTACGATCCGTGAATCGGACAATATCTTTGTTCTTGAAAATGGAAGAATCAAAGAATCCGGCAACCACGATGAGCTGATGGAGCAGCAGGGTGATTATTATGATCTGGTTAAATCGCAGTTCAGGATGTTGGATGCGATGTAAGTTTGGAGGAGCCCCGCACTGGTGTGTGCGGGGTTTTTTTGTTGTGGTTGTGGTAGGGGAGTGGAGCGGGGGTTGTTGCGGAATTTGTCAGAATTTGCAGAACGGTCGGTATCGTGAAAATAAGGTTGATATAATGAAAAAACGGTTGATAAATTCAAATTTCGGTTGATAAAACAAAATAACGGTTGATAAATCTCTATAACGGTCGATAAAAAATCATTACTGAAATTTTTCCAATAATAAAGGGGATTCTTGTTTGAAAGTAGAATACTATTAGTACCAAATTCGAAAGGAATGATAATTTGATCATTAAAGTAAGAGAAATCCCCCTAACTATCCTCTATTTTGAAGCCTTGTTAAGGAGGCTACCCCGAGAATCCCGCCTCAGATCCAAGATTGAAGAATACTTGCTTAAAGCTTGGGCAGGTTACCATGGAGAGTGTAAAGTAGACCGACAATTGAGTACAATCGATGATGAACACATGCTCGTCCTTAACGATCTATGTATACCAATGGGAGAGAGTTTCTTTCAAATTGATACTCTTATTTTCACTAGAAATTTTATATTGATTTTAGAAATAAAAAATATAGCGGGATCCATGAAATACGGAACTCAATTTGAACAATTTTCCCGTACTCTTAATGGAGAAGTAACAGGCTTTCCCAATCCCCTCTCTCAAGCGAATAGATATAAGATACACCTCACACAATGGCTCCAAAAGAAAAAACTCCCTATTATCCCAATTGAATTTTTAGTTGTATTCACAAACTCTTCTTCATTAATATCTACCACTAGTCAGAGTAAGGATACTTTAGGTAGGGCTATCAGAATAGAGAATCTCGTTGCAAAACTTCTTACCATTCAACATAGCTGCTCTAATTCGAATTCAATTCTTGAAATGAAGGAAATTAAAAAAATTGCCAATTCCCTAATGAAGGAGAATGCTCCATATTCTAACTTTAACCAACAGCATGAAGGGATCATACGCGGTGTTATGTGTAGCCGCTGCGAGAGATTCAATATGGTACGTAACATGAGGTCTTGGTACTGTCCTGATTGTGGAGAATTTGACCGGAATGCTCACCAACAGGCTATTTATGATTACTTACTACTTGTAAACCCGAATATAACCAACAAACAAGCAAGAGAGTTCTTAGGTGTTGAATCCTCCAGAGTGGCCTATCATCTCCTAAATAACATGGACCTTTCTTCAAAAGGTAAAGGAAAAGGTCGAATCTACTCTCTCCCAAAAAACCTCAGCCATCAGTAAACTCTAGTAAAATTAAGCCCCATCCTCCCCAAGCAACATCATTGCCAACCACCCCAAAAACCTCTAAAATATAAGACAAATCAATGTTTGTGAAAAACGTCACAAAATATTCATGTTCAACATATCACAAACTCATTTTCAGGTTTTATAATGAACAATAAGTGATAAACAGTAGAAAAGAGTTGTTTACGATAGTAAGTAGATCAGTAGGGGGAGTATAGAATGGTATTAGATGGTGTGATTTTGAGTAGAATGCTCACTTCGACAACCCTTGCATTCCATATTATTTTTGCGACGATTGGGGTAGGGGTGCCGATTATGATTTCCATTGCGGAGTTTATGGGAATCAAACGAAATGATCCTCATTATCTTTTGCTTGCCAGAAGGTGGGCAAGAGGTTTTACAATTACGGTTGCGGTGGGGGTTGTAACGGGTACAGCCATAGGGCTGCAGCTGTCCTTATTATGGCCTTCGTTTATGCAGGTTGCCGGACAAGTGATTGCACTGCCATTATTTATGGAAACATTTGCGTTTTTCTTTGAGGCTATCTTTTTAGGAATCTATCTTTATACTTGGGACCGTTTCAAGAATAAATGGATTCATTGGCTGTTGACGATTCCGGTTATGATTGGTTCTTCGGCTTCAGCGCTGTTCATTACAACTGTGAATGCGTTTATGAATACTCCTCAAGGATTTGAATTAGAGAATGGGAAAGCGATTAATATCGATCCGATTGCTGCGATGCTGAATCCTGCGACGCCTACGAAAGTGTTTCACGTATTGACAACTGCCTATTTAACATCGGCATTAGTGTTGGCGGCGATTACGGCATTTGCGATTCTTCGTAAGAGAGGCGGGGAGTATCATAAGAAAGCGCTGCGTTTAACGATGGTTTCTGCTTTGATTTTCGCTTTTGCCACTGCTTTGGCAGGGGACTTATCGGCTAAATTTCTTGCCGAGTATCAGCCTGAGAAGCTTGCAGCAGCGGAATGGCATTTTGAAACGGAAGAGAATGCTGACCTGATCGTATTCGGAACGCTGGATGAAAATAATGAGGTCCATAATGAGATCCGTTTACCTGGATTCTTAAGCTTTCTGGCCGGGAGTTCTTTTGAGACAGAGGTTATAGGTCTGAATGAATTTCCTGAAGATGAGCGGCCCCCTTTATGGGTTCACTATATGTTTGACCTGATGGTATCAATTGGGTTTTACAGTATCTTTATTTCATCGGCATTTATTCTATTCTGGAAGTGGAAGAAGCGGAATGAATGGAATAAGCCGCTTCTATGGGGAATTGTTGCGAGTGGACCACTTGCGATGCTGGCGATTGAATTCGGTTGGATTTATGCCGAGGTGGGTCGACAGCCATGGATTATGAGAGGGTATATGAAAGTGGCGGATGCGGCAACGAAAGCCGATGGAGTAGGCTTGACGTTTGCATTGTTTGTTGGCCTCTATATCCTTCTTGGCGTGATATGTGTGGTTGTACTGATAAAAATGTTTAAAAACAAGCCTGCAGAGGCGGAATTAGAACAACGTTTTCCAAAGAAAGCGAGTTAAGCAGATATATAAATACTTCTTCTTTTCAGGTGGCCTGAGAAGAAGGGGCTTGAAGCTTTAAGGGAGGAATGGGTATGAGTTTGGAAGTTGTGGGGATTACCGTATTGTGGATTTTCCTTTATGGTTATCTGATAGTAGCTTCGATTGATTTTGGAGCCGGCTTCTTCGCCTTTTATGGAAGAATGAAAGGCAAGGAGCATACCTTGAACGTGTTGATCAGCAGATACCTTTCTCCGGTATGGGAAGTAACCAACGTCTTTTTTGTCTTCTTCTTTGTGGGCCTAGTCGGATTCTTTCCTGACACAGCCTATTATTATGGAACGGCATTATTACTTCCGGGAAGTATCGCCATCATTTTATTAGCCATAAGAGGAAGTTTCTATGCATTCGGAAATTACGGGTCAAAGGACAATATCGTGTACCTGTTCTTATATGGGGCGACCGGGTTATTAATTCCTGCTTCCTTATCCACGGCATTAACGATTTCAGAAGGTGGATTTCTGGAAGAGAAGGGAGATAAGGTCATCTTCCTCGCCAAGGAGCTTTTTACCAGCCCCTATTCGTGGAGTGTAGTGGCCCTTTCCATTGTATCCGTGTTGTTTATCAGTGCGACATTTCTAACCTATTATGCCAACCGTGCAGGAGATATGGATTCCAGGGAGGAATTAAGAACGTTTTCCCTGTTTTGGAGTGCGCCCACGATTCTGGCAAGTTTAGTAGTGTTTGTATCATTGAGAGAGCATAATGCAGAGCATTTTGAGAAGGCGATTGATATTTGGTGGATGTTTGGGTTGTCACTTCTTTGCTTCTTTGGTGCATCGCTAATGATTTATATGCGGAAAAATTTTGGAACGGCATTCATATTGGTTATGCTGCAGTTCTTCTTTGCCTTTTTTGGCTATGGTGCTTCGCATTTACCTTATATACTAAAACCATTTATTACGATAGAAACCAGTGTGACCAATCCAACGATGGGAATGGCCCTGGTCATCGTCTTTATAGCAGGCTTGCTATTATTGATTCCATCTTTATATCTGTTAATGAGGCTGTTTTTATTTGATGCAGATTATGTTAAAGGAAAGAAGTGATTAATTTTCAAACCTTTCTAAATTTAATACAAGAAACAACAGGGAGAAATTTCATTTTCTCCTTTTTTTTATGCTAAAATAAAGGATATAGAAAGTGCGGGGGGATGTATGGTGAAAAAAGAGTTTGTGGTTGTCGGATTGGGACGATTTGGGGGCAGTATTGTCCGTTCATTATCAGATCAAGGCATGGAGGTTATGGCGATTGATCAGGATGAAGACAAAGTAAATGAATTCTCTTCCATTGCCTCTCATGCGGTAGTGGCAGATGCAACGGACGAATCCGTTTTAAAAAACCTGGGAATAAGAAATTTCGATCACGTCATTGTGGCAATTGGAGACGATATCCAATCGAGTATCTTAACCACCTTGATGATGAAAGAAATCGGGGTTAAAAAAATTACCGTTAAGGCTCAAAATGATTATCATGAAAAAGTATTGCGGAAAATAGGTGCGAACCAAGTCGTTCATCCAGAACGTGATATGGGAAGAAGGATTGCTCATAATATCGTTTCGAATAATGTATTGGATTATCTGGAGTTGTCGGATGAACACTCCATCGTAGAGATTGTGGCGAATGAAAATCTGAGTGGGAATTCATTAATTGATCTGGATATCCGTGCTCAATTTGGAATCAATATCGTGGCGATAAAGAGACAAAAGGATATTATTGTGTCTCCCCAAGCAGATGAACAAATTCGTGAAGGCGATATTCTGATTGTAATCGGTGCAGATACAGATATTAACCGTTTTGAAAAGAAGGTATTATAATAATAAAAAAGAGGCTGGCCCATATCGGGTCAGCCTCTTTTTTGATTGATCAGACTTCCATGATGATTGGTAAAATCATCGGACGTCGTTTTGTTTTTTCGTATAAGAATGGAGCAAGTGTATCTGTGATTTCATTCTTGATTTCTGACCATTGTGATGTTCTTCTTTCAAGAACCTTGTTCAAGTGTTTAGAAATAAGCGTTTGTGCTTCATTAATAAGGTCACCTGATTCACGCATGTATACGAAACCTCTTGAAATAAGGTCCGGACCGGAAGCAATTTTGAAATCCTTCATGTCGATGCTTACAACGACGATGACCAATCCTTCTTCTGAAAGGATGCGGCGATCACGAAGGACGATATTACCGATATCACCAATACCGCTTCCATCGATATAGACGTTTCCAGAAGGGATTTTTCCAGCTACCTGTGCTGAGTCATTGCTTAATGCAAGGACTTCACCATTGTCCATTATGAAGCAGTTTTCAGGCTGTACGCCACAATCTACACCCAGCTGAGCGTGCATCTTCTGCATGCGGAATTCACCATGTATCGGCATAAAGAAGGTTGGGTTCATCAGGCGGAGCATTAACTTCATTTCTTGTTGTCCACCATGACCAGATGTATGGATATCACTTAATGGTCCATGAATCACTTCTGCTCCAGCACGATATAATAGGTTGATTGTACGGTTTACACTGATCGTATTTCCAGGAATCGGTGAAGAAGAGAATACAACGGTATCTCCAGGCTGGATCTGAATCTGACGGTGAGTACCGTTTGCAATTCTTGATAATGCAGCCATTGGTTCACCTTGGGAACCTGTACATAATATCGCCACTTCGTTCGCAGGTAAACGATTAATTTGGTTATGTTCAATGAAAGTATCTTTAGGAGCGTTAATATATCCTAATTCTTGACCGATTGTAATGGCCGCTTCCATGCTTCTTCCGAAAACAGCGACTTTTCTATTATGAAAGACAGCTGCTTCCACCACTTGTTGAAGACGGTGAATATTAGAAGCAAAAGTAGCGAATATAACACGACCGTCCACTTTGCGGAAAATGTCATTGATGCTTTCTCCGACCTTACGTTCCGACATTGTGAAGTTTGGAACTTCAGCGTTCGTACTATCAGATAGAAGACAAAGAACGCCTTCTTTTCCGATTTCAGCCATTTTGGTTAAGTTCGCGGGCTCACCGACCGGCGTGAAATCAAATTTAAAGTCACCTGTGTGAACAACATTACCAGGTGGTGTTTTCACAACAATCCCGTATGAATCCGGAATACTGTGAGTCGTTCTGAAGAAGGTTACGGACGTTTTGCGGAATTTAATGATGTCATCTTCTTGGATGACATTGAGTTTCGCATTTCTTAATAGACCGTGCTCTTCAAGCTTGTTTTTAATAAGTCCCAATGCGAGCTTCCCGCCGTATATCGGGATGTTTAATTCGCGCAGTAGATAGGGGATTCCACCAATATGGTCTTCGTGTCCGTGTGTCACGAAAAGGCCTTTGATTTTATCCGCATTCTTCACGAGATACGTATAGTCAGGGATTACGTAATCGATACCGAGGAGTTCGTCTTCAGGGAACTTGATTCCTGCATCGATCAAGATGATTTCGTCTTGGAATTGTACGCCGTATGTGTTTTTACCGATTTCACCTAAACCGCCAAGGGCAAATACTGCGGTTTGGTCATTCTTGACAAATTTCATTGATTATTGCTCCAACTCGAAAGAATGATGGTTTTCTTCATACTCTAAAAAAGCGCCCTCTAGCTTTTGTACGAATTCAATATTATACGGTTTGTCTTTTAATTTCAGACGTACTTCACGTTCTGAATCTGCTTTCATGTAAAGAGATTGAGTGCATTCGCGAACAGGCACTTCTGCTTTACTTTCTTGATAAAATACTTTAAAAATCATGTCTTTTCTCTCTCCTTATCCGTTTTCAAAAAATCTAACTTTCATCTATGATAAAAAAGTTATCAACTAACATAACATAAGCGGCGCCTATGCACCTATTGGCATATAACCAGTCTCCGGTTGAGGGATATGGTTTGACGAATAGGGCTTGACGCTGGAGCTGGACATTAGAGGGCTAGCTTCCCTTCTAATAGGTATAGGTATAGATATACCATTATGGTCTGAACAGTTACTATGTTCATATATGGCTCATTTACGCCCTGTGGTAAAAAAACGATTGGTAAAGGAATCATTTCCTTAACACAGGGCGACCTTTCGATATGACAGAAAGGCTGGTGAAATCTATCTTTCACGAGAATTTACCATAGAGGACGGTCCTCACTCTAACTCTTCTAAATGAACCTATCATTTAAGTAGGGATGAATCATCTTGTTTATGTATGCTATAAATTATAAAGGATTCTTTCGTGTAAATAAAGTTTTTGAGAGAATCCTTCATTAAATCATTACAAAAATAGAGAAGAGGGACTGAACCAATGGAGACAAAAAGCTCACTAGTGGCATCAGTCCCTTATTATTTGTGTAAACGTATGACAGTATAGCCGAATTGCATATTTTTTAATAGTGTAACTGCTTAAGTTCGTTCGGCAGCATGAAATACTATGCAATCGTTTTTTTTCTAAGCAATTCTTTCCACTGTTTTAAAAGCTTCTTTCTGAGCTTTTTTAACATGGTGGATCACTCCTTATCAATAGTTTACCGAGATTTTCCTTTGAAGTAAAGGGAAGATAATACCGAAGTCTCTGTTGTCTTACTTATATTGTACGGAATTTATTGAATCTCTTACATGGTTAAGTTTGGTAAATGAGAGCGTCTGTGCTCATTCATTGACATTTATGCCACAAAGGATTACTTTAAACAACGGGTAAAACAGATGATCGATTACGTATGAAAAGGAGATTGGATATGTCTAAAATAGTTTTCTTCGATATAGATGGTACACTGCTTGACCACGATAAGAAGCTGCCTCAAGCAACGAAAGAAGCCATCCAAACATTACAATCCAACGGTACTTATGTAGCAATTGCAACTGGCAGGGCTCCATTCATGTATGAGAGCCTGAGGGAAGAATTAGGAATCGAGTCCTTTGTTTCCTTTAATGGGCAGTATGTGGTTTTTGAAAATGAGGTAATCTACACAAATCCATTAAGAATCCAGACATTAGAAGAGTTGCTTGAGGATGCTTACACGAAGGAACATCCGGTGGTTCACTTGAATCATCAAACGATGAAGTCAAACCAGAAGCACCATAAATATATTGAAGAGAGTATGGGAAGTTTAAAATTTCCACATCCAGATTATGCCCCGGATTTTTATAAGGATAGAGATATTTATCAATCCTTGTTATTTTGTACAAAGGAAGATGAGAGCTTTTACAGGGAGAAATACAGTGACTTCACGTTCATACGCTGGCATCAATTTTCCATGGATATCCTGCCAAAAGGAGGATCGAAAGCAGAAGGCATCAAAAAGATGATCGCAAAGCTCGGCTTTAAAATGGAAGATGTATTTGCGTTTGGAGACGGATTAAATGATATTGAAATGATTCAATCCGTTGGTACCGGTGTTGCCATGGGGAATGCCGTGCAAGAAGTACAAAGACATGCAGATTTGATCACGAAACACGTCGATGACGATGGAATATATCATGGCTTGAAGGAACTTGAATTAATATAATGAATAACAAAAAAGACTTCTTCTGATAACGTGAAGAAGTCTTTTTCTATTATCTTTCAATGGCAATCGCATCCGGAATCGGCTCGAATGGGTTCTTCGGATTGATATGGTCGTAGAACATAATCCCATTCAAATGGTCGATTTCGTGTTGGAACACAATGGATGGCAGGCCCTTTAAACGCAGCTTCACTTCGTTTCCATCCACATCCCAGCCCTTTACCGTCACTCTGGCATAGCGTGGAACAAATCCTGGTACATTTCTGTCAACCGATAAGCACCCTTCACCGGATGTTAAATAAGCTTTCTCGATTGAGTGGCTGATAATTTTAGGGTTGAATAAAGCATAGCTGTATAGTTTCCCTTGATTGTCTGTCACATTGACAGCTAACATCCGCTTGGAAATATTGATTTGAGGTGCAGCAAGGCCAATCCCGGGTCTGAGCCCATACTTATTTGCAGTTTCAGGATTTTGGCTGTTTACTACATACTCCAATAAGCTTCTTAATGTTTCCTGGTCTTCTTTTGATGGCGGTATAGCCACTGCCTTTGCCACCATTGTTAATGTAGGATGCCCCTCACGGATGATGTCATTCATCGTAATCATTGATTTTCCTCCTCAGGTACGGTAGAGATATGGATGTAAAGGCGTAACATGTCTTTACAGGACACTTAGAGACAAGACCTTTTATCAATTGTATCTCTACTTTATTCATTAAAATTATCTATTATGTATGATAATAGTCTATCATTTCACTCCGGAAAAGTTAATGAATGAGATTTATTATAAGGTGGAATACTCACAGCGTAAATGACATATTTATTTTAATAGGAAGATTAGTCTAATCGACATTTTTTTCCACAGTTGTAAATCCCTATTGTCAAATGTTGTAGACATAGATATAGTAGAAGGTGGTAAATAGTTAAGGGGGATCTAGTTGTGTCGAAATTTCGTTTTGCTTTCATTTTAGGAGCCGCTATCTTTGTATTAATGGGCTGTGTCGGTGGTTCTTCACCCGAAGAGAATATGTATAATGTTCTTGAAGAAACAGTATCTAAAGAAGGTCAATATGTTGAAGTTCAAAAACCTCTTCAAGAATTAGAAGAAAAAGAAAAAGAGATTTATACTAAGATAATGGATCTTGGGATGAAAGAGTTTGACCAAATTGTAAAGCTTTCCGATGAAGCTCTGGACAACATCAAAAAAAGAAAAGAATACATCGATAAAGAACGTAAGTCCATGAGTGAGGCCGAGGAAGAGTTTGCGAAAGCAGACGAATATGTTGATAAGTTAGAAAGTCAGGGTCTTAAAAAGGAAGCAAAAAAGCTGAAAGAAACGATGGAAGAACGTTATCAGCTTCATGAAAAGCTAACATCTTCTTATCTGGATGCGCTATCTCTGGATAAAGAACTTTATAATATGTTCAAAAAGAAAGAGCTTACAATGGAAGAGCTCGAAAAACAAATCTCCTCTATTAATGACCAATATGAAAAAATAGTGAATTATAATGAGGACTATAACAAAAAGACAGAAGAATTCAATAACATGAAACAAACATTTTATTCGAGCGCCGGTCTCGATGTAAAAGAATCAGAATAAAGAAGGATAAAAAGTGATAGACGAGAAAAACTTCCTCGACTATCACTTTTTTTGTCTTTGTAAGCAAAAATAATTATCAAAATTCGTTGTAGGTCACAAGATAATCACGGGGTATAGGAGATTAGTGGCATCCTTACTCTATAACAGATAAAGTTGTTACAGGTGTTTATATATAACAGGGTTTGTGTAAGTATTGATACAGTTTTGAAAAGAATTGGTAGAAAAAAATTTCGTGCTCACTTGGAAACAAGAATTTATAATACTTTGTCGTTGACTTCCTGAATTTCTATATTGTAAACTAGTAAAGGTATTCATGGATTGTATTAGTCGATGTGACATTGTGACTGATACAGATAAGCTCGAATGTAATTTCGGGTTTTCTTTCTTGGTATTTGTGGAAAACTAGTAATAGTGTGTGTATCCGCAAGTATTGTGGTAGGTCATACTGAATTTGGGTAATCTAAACTTTGTATGTAAAAAAACCAAAATAAATGTATAAAGAAAGGATAGGTGACTTCGATGGCTTCTAAATCAAAGAAGGCACAATTCGATGCAGTTAAGACGCTCGAACAAATTGAAGACAAGTTTGAAATGTTCCAAATTTTGAACGAAGAAGGCGAAGTAGTAAACGAAGACGCAATGCCGGAGATCTCTGATGAGGATCTTCAGGAATTAATGCGTCGTATGGTTTATACTCGTATTCTTGATCAAAGATCAATCTCCCTGAACCGTCAAGGACGTTTAGGTTTCTATGCACCAACAGCTGGACAGGAGGCATCACAAATTGCTTCCCACTTTGCTTTAGAGAAGGAAGATTGGATCCTGCCTGGATATCGTGATGTTCCACAAATCGTTTGGCACGGACTTCCGTTAGCTCAAGCATTCTTATTCTCACGTGGACACTTTAAAGGAAACCAGCCTCCAGAAGGAGTGAATGTATTATCACCACAGATCATCATCGGTGCTCAATACATCCAAACTGCCGGGGTGGCATTAGGTCTTAAGAAACGTGGTAAGAAAGCTGTCGCCGTTACATATACAGGTGACGGTGGATCTTCACAAGGTGATTTCTACGAAGGAATTAACTTTGCAGGTGCGTACGCAGCTCCAGCGATTTTCGTTGTTCAAAACAACCAGTTCGCAATCTCGACACCACGTGATAAGCAAACAGCCGGTCGTACAATTGCTCAAAAAGCGGTTGCTGCTGGTATCCCTGGTATTTTAGTGGATGGAATGGATCCATTAGCAGTGTATTCAGCTACATTAGAGGCTCGTAATCGTGCTGTAAATGGTGAGGGTCCTTCACTGATCGAAACACTTTGCTACCGTTATGGACCACATACAATGGCTGGTGATGATCCAACTCGCTACCGTACTTCAGAAATGGATACTGATTGGGAAAAGAAAGATCCATTGGTGCGCTTCCGTAAATTCTTAGAAGCTAAAGGATTATGGAGTGAAGAGAAAGAAAATGAAGTGATCGAAGAAGCGAAGGAAGATATCAAACAAGCTATTAAAGAAGCAGATGGAACTCCTAAACAAAAAGTTACTGATTTCATTAACAATATGTATGAAGAGCTTCCTTACAACCTGAAAGAACAATTAGAAATCTACAAAGAAAAGGAGTCGAAATAAGCCATGGCGCAAATGACAATGATTCAAGCGATCACTGATGCACTGCGCACAGAACTACGCAACAACGAAGACGTTTTAGTTTTTGGTGAGGACGTAGGTCTAAACGGTGGTGTATTCCGTGCAACGGAAGGACTTCAGAAAGAATTCGGTGAAGACCGTGTATTCGATACTCCACTAGCAGAATCAGGAATCGGTGGTTTAGCAATCGGTTTAGCATTAGAAGGTTACCGTCCAGTACCTGAAATCCAATTCTTTGGTTTCGTTTATGAAGTAATGGACTCAGTAAGTGGACAAATGGCGCGTATGCGTTACCGTTCAGGTGGAACGTATACTTCTCCAATCACAATCCGTTCCCCATTCGGTGGTGGAGTACATACTCCAGAACTTCATGCGGACAGCTTGGAAGGATTGATGGCTCAGCAACCTGGTCTGAAAGTTGTTATTCCATCAACACCTTATGACGCAAAAGGTTTATTAATTTCATCTATCCGTGATAATGACCCTGTCATTTTCTTGGAGCACATGAAATTATACCGTTCATTCCGTCAAGAGGTTCCAGAAGAGGAATACACAATCGAACTTGGTAAAGCGGATGTGAAACGTGAAGGTACAGACCTTTCCATCATCACTTACGGAGCTATGGTACACGAATCCTTAAAAGCGGCTGAAGAGCTTGAAAAAGAAGGCCATTCTGTTGAAGTAATCGATTTACGTACAGTTAGCCCACTGGATATCGACACAATCATGGCATCTGTTGAAAAAACGAACCGTGCCATTGTTGTTCAAGAGGCTCAAAAACAAGCCGGTATTGCAGCGAACGTTGTTGCTGAGATCAATGACCGTGCAATTCTTAGCCTTGAAGCTCCGGTACTTCGAGTAGCGGCGCCAGATACAGTGTACTCTTTCTCCCAAGCGGAGCCAATCTGGTTACCGAATCACAAAGATGTTCTTGAAACGGCGAAAAAAGTACTTAACTTTTAATGGGTGAGGAGCATTCATGCTCCCCCTTAATATTCAAGTGAAAACAGAAGGGCATTCCACCCTTCTCTTTTCCAATTATAGATATAAGAAAATTAGACAGATATAAGTTTTACATTCATCTATTTTTAATCATTATTCAATACAGGAGGTAGAATCCATGTCATTCGAATTCAAATTACCAGACATTGGTGAAGGTATTCATGAAGGTGAAATCGTAAAATGGTTTGTTAAGCCTGGCGATAAAGTTGAAGAAGACGATGTACTATGTGAAGTCCAAAATGATAAAGCAGTAGTAGAAATTCCATCTCCGGTAGCAGGAACAGTTGAAGAGCTTCTTGTTGACGAAGGAACTGTAGCAGTTGTAGGTGATACACTGATTAAGTTCGATGCACCTGGTTACGAAGATCTTCAGTTCAAAGGTGACGATGGGGAGAAGAAAGAAGCTCCTAAAGCTGACGAGAAAACAGAAGGTCAAGTTCAAGGAACAGCGGAACAAGGTCAAGATGTCAAGAAAGATGCATCACCAGAAGCTGTTGAAGAGAAATCTGAAGGTGTGAATCAAAGTGCTGCTGACGCAGAAGTTGATCCTAATAAGCGTGTCATCGCTATGCCTTCCGTTCGTAAGTATGCGAGAGAAAACGGTGTGGAGATTCGCCAAGTATCCGGTTCTGGTAAAAACGGACGTGTCGTTAAAGAAGATATCGATGCTTTCTTAAACGGAGATTCTAAGCCGGCTGAAACTGCTGAAGAAGCGAAAGCAGAAGAAAAAGCACCAGAAGCTGATTCTAAAGCGGCTGCACCTAAAGCTCCAGAAGGTGAATACCCTGAAACTCGCGAGAAAATGAGTGGTATGCGTAAAGCAATTGCGAAAGCAATGGTAAACTCTAAACATACAGCACCTCACGTAACATTAATGGATGAAATCGATGTAACGAAACTTTGGGCCCACCGCAAGAAATTCAAAGAAGTTGCAGCTGAAAAAGGTATTAAATTAACATTCTTACCTTACATCGTTAAAGCATTAACAAGTGCCTTACGTGAATACCCGGCACTAAACACATCCATTGATGATTCAACGAGCGAAATCGTTCAAAAACATTATTACAACATTGGTATCGCTGCAGATACTGACAAAGGTCTATTAGTACCTGTTGTGAAAAATGCTGATCGTAAATCTATGTTCTCAATTTCAAATGAAATTAACGAACTAGCTGGAAAAGCTCGTGATGGTAAACTTTCTGGTGATGAAATGAAAGGCGCTTCATGCACGATCACGAATATTGGTTCTGCCGGTGGACAATGGTTTACTCCGGTAATCAACCACCCAGAGGTTGCAATCCTTGGAGTTGGACGTATTGCAGAAAAACCTGTAGTTAAAAATGGTGAAATTGTAGCAGCACCTGTGTTAGCATTATCATTGAGCTTCGATCACCGTATGATCGACGGAGCTACTGCTCAACATGCACTTAACCATATCAAGCGTTTGTTGAACGATCCAGAATTATTATTAATGGAGGCGTAATACAATGGTAGTAGGAGATTTCCCAATTGAAACAGATACGATAGTTGTCGGATCAGGTCCTGGAGGATATGTAGCTGCAATCCGTGCAGCACAACTTGGACAAAAAGTAACGATCATTGAAAAAGAAAATTTAGGTGGAGTATGCTTAAACGTTGGTTGTATCCCATCTAAAGCTTTGATCACAGCGGGTCACCGTTTTCACAATGCTCAACACTCTGATGACATGGGTATTGTTGCTGAAAACGTAAAAGTGAACTTTGATAAGGTTCAAGAGTGGAAAGCTGGCGTTGTTAAGAAATTAACTGGTGGTGTTGAAGGTCTCCTTAAAGGAAACAAAGCAGAAATCGTTCGCGGTGAAGCTTACCTTGTAGATGCTAATACACTTCGTGTGATGGACGATAACTCTGCTCAAACATACAAGTTCAAGAACTTGATTCTTGCAACAGGTTCACGCCCAATTGAAATCCCTAGCTTCAAGTTCTCTAAACGCGTACTTGATTCTACAGGTGCCCTTGCATTGGAAGAAATCCCAAGCAAGCTTGTTGTTATCGGTGGAGGGTACATCGGAACTGAGCTTGGTACTGCGTATGCAAATCTTGGATCTCAAGTAACAATCTTAGAAGGTGCTGACGATATTCTTAGCGGATTCGAAAAGCAAATGACAGCAATTGTGAAAAAAGATCTTAAGAAAAAAGGTGTAGAGGTCGTTACCAAGGCGATGGCTAAAGGCGTTGAAGAAAGTGACAGCGGCGTTGTCGTTAAATATGAAGTAAAAGGCGAAGAAAAATCTGTTGAAGCTGATTACGTTCTAGTAACGGTAGGCCGCCGCCCGAATACGGATGAAATCGGTCTTGAAGAAGTTGGAATCGAGATGACAGACCGCGGAGTTGTCAAAATTGATAAGCAATGCCGCACAAACATCCCGAACATTTTCGCGATCGGTGACATCGTAGATGGACCACCACTTGCTCACAAAGCTTCTTACGAAGGTAAGATTGCTGCTGAAGTCATCTCTGGTGAACCAGCAGAAATCGACTACCTTGGTATTCCAGCTGTGTGCTTCACAGATCCGGAATTAGCTACAGTAGGTTATTCTGAAGCTCAAGCGAAAGAAGAAGGCATCGAAGTAATCGCTGCTAAATTCCCATTCGCCGCTAATGGCCGTGCATTGGCACTGAATGCTACAGATGGTTTCATGAAGCTTGTAACTCGTAAAGAAGATGGTTTAATTATCGGAGCACAAATCGTTGGTGCAGGAGCATCAGACATGATTGCTGAACTTGGACTGGCTATTGAATCCGGTATGACAGCTGAAGATGTTGCAATGACTATTCATGCTCACCCAACACTAGGTGAGATTTCCATGGAAGCAGCAGAAGTTGCTATGGGTAGCCCGATTCACATCGTAAAATAATGTAAGTTAATCAAGGAGTATCCCGATTTGCCGGGATACTCCTTTTACTATTTAGTACTATTAAAAAAAGGGATTGAAGCGTTTTTTGCTTCAATCCCTTTTTTTATTCCCGAAATTTATTGATCCCAACTTTCGATTGCGCTTGAAACGGGTTTTATTATGTCTTCTTTAGTAATATCGCCTTCCACTTTACATATGACCTGATTGTTTTCTACCACAACGATTGCTGGAGAAGTCGGGGGAGAATCTGCTATTTTATTTGGTGCTTCGGTATTGAGGCTCACTACCTTTAAACGTTTAAGGCTATCAGGGTACTGTTTTTTCAGCTCAATGATTGCATCGTAGTAGGGTATTTCTTTAGAAACGTTTCGTTCATCGGTAAAAAAGATAACCTGTTTTTCTATAAACTGATCTTCTGCTAAAACAACTTTGTTGGAAGAAATATAATCACATGAAGTCAAAAGCAACATCGTGGAAATGATTAGTATTGCTAAAGCGAGTATATGTTTCATACATCATCCTCTTTTCTTAAACGATGCTATGAACTTTGAATTTGTAAATAAATGACTTTTGTACTGATCTTCAGTCACATTTTATCATATGAAAAATCATAAAAGGGTCAAGTCATTGAAATGTTACATAATTGAAAAGACATACATAATGAAAGTAATCATAAAAGAATATACTATATTAATACGATGATTGAAGGCTGCTCTACGCCTTTATTAAATAATCATAAGGTTTCAATCCAAGAATAGGGGTAAATAAAAAGAAGGAAGTTTAAAATAAATCATTCAAAGGATGTAATGAACATGAAATCGTATATTGCTTTTTTGGTTCAAATGATTTTATGGAGTGTTTTCTATATAGCTGAATGGATGTCTGATAAGGATCATTTAGAATATAAGTGGATCATGTTTGTTATATTTTTTTACTTGGCGTTTATTGCTGCGAAGAAAATCGTTCAGTCAAGGAAGCTGACCTTATTTATAACTTCATTCAGTTTAACGTGCTTTTTTGCCTTCAAAGTAGTATTTGAAAATTTAATGGAAATATTTTAATTCTTTCCCAGATTTACTAAAGAATATGTTAAAATATTCAAAGTGAATACGGAAAGGTGATAGACATGAAAAAGATTTTAGCATCTGGCTTAACTCTACTACTATTAACAGCATGCTCGAGTGAACCAACAACCATTAAAGAAGAAACCAAAAAGCCTGATCAGTCTGTAGTGGACAAAGAGAGCGATAAGACAAGTGATGGTGCCGCTTCACAAGAAAGCGATAATGAACAAGAAGAAAAAGCTGAGCCGTCAGAAGAGGCGGTTCAATCAAAGGACTATATGATCAATGAAAATAACTGGAGCATTAATCCTATAGGAGATGCGAATCCCAAAGTGGTTCTCCTTACGATCGATGATGCACCGGATCAACATGCTCTACAAATGGCAAATGATCTCAAAGCACTGAATGCTCCTGCTATCTTCTTTGTAAATGGTCATTTTCTTGATACACCAGAAGAAAAAGAGACTTTAAAAAAGATTCATGATATGGGATTTGCGATTGGTAATCACACATACAGTCACAGCAGTCTTAAAGAAATCTCTCCTGAAAAGCAAAAAGAAGAAATTGTGTCACTAAATGATCTTATTGAATCCATCATTGGAGAACGACCAAAATTCTTCAGGGCTCCATTTGGTCAGAATACTGACTATAGCCGACAAATTGCAGCAGAAGAAAAGATGTCACTAATGAACTGGACATACGGATATGATTGGGAAAAGCAATATCAGAACAAAGAAGCAATCACCGATATTATGGTTAACAGCCCTTACCTGAATGATGGGGCAAACCTGCTCATGCATGATCGCACATGGACGAGCGAGGGTTTATCTGATATTGTAAAGGGCCTGCGGGATAAGGGATATGAAACCTTGGATCCAAATAGAATAAAGACCGTTGAATAATGTAAAAAAAGCTGCGTGAAAGAAGCCTTTCTTTCACGCAGCTTTTTTATTTGTTCTTCCTCACACAAAGTTCAGTGTATAAACCTACATAAAAATCAGGCATGTTATTGAAAACACTTACATATAGTTTAATGTTTAATAGTATGATTGATTAAGAGAATAAAAAGTTAAATATGTTATACAAATTAGGCTTGATATTTTAAATGTGTTATATTATTATAGAAACAGATAAGATAAAGCGTTTACAAAAAAACATCGTGAAGGAGAGGAAAAAAGATGGGAACAATTGTATGTCAATCATGCCTTAACACTATCGATCACTACGAGGATGAGAAGGTTTCTGTTTTATTCTCTAACTGCTGTGATTGCAACGACGACAAAGAATTAGACGACTGAAACCTGCAAAGGGGTGCAGGGAGTGAAAATGTCTTAAAGGGGTTCTTATAAATAAAAGGATGAAGAAGGGTGGGGCCTTCTTCATCCTTTTTTGTTTATCTTATCGCTCTATGCTCTTTAATGACTCTCAAGTGACGTAAATCATAATCTTCAGGGCCTTGTACTGGCAGACCTGCTTCTATATTGGTTTTAATATAATTGATGTTTTCCTTGGTGATGATTTCACCAGGGATGAAAATCGGAATTCCTGGAGGATAGACCATAATGAATTCAGCGATTGTTCTTCCGACAGACGCATCAATTGGAATGACCTCGGTATCTGCGTAAAAAGCATCTCTGGGAGTAATGGAAAGAACAGGTATGTCAGGCAGCATAACCTTAACTGGTGTCATATCTCCATGTTTTTTAAGACTTTTCACCAGCTCTTTTAAAGCCATGACCAATTGATCCCCCTCCACATTAGTGTCACCAGGAGTGATGATGCAAAGGATGTTATAAAGGTCAGACATTTCAACCTCAATATTATGGGCTTCCCGTAGCCACTTCTCTGCATCGAATCCACTTATTCCTAAATCTTTCACAGACACAATCAACTTTGTTGGATCGTAGGCATAGGTGGCTTTCGTTCCAAGGATTTCTTCACCTACACAGTATAAACCGTCAATTTCGTTGATCTGCCTTCTGATTTCCTGTGACAGTTCAATCGTCCTGGTGATGAGCTCGCGACCTTCAGTGGCCAGCCGTTTTCTTGCAACATCGAGGGAAGCCAGTAATAAGTAGGAAGTCGAGGTAGTCGTCAACATACTTAAAATGGTTTGTACCCGTTTCGATGAAACAAGTCCTTCTTTCATATTAAGGACAGAGCTCTGAGTCATAGAACCGCCAAGTTTGTGTACGCTGGTAGCCGCCAAATCAGCACCTGCCTGCATTGCTGAAAGGGGGAGCTCGTCATGGAAATGTATATGAACGCCATGAGCTTCATCCACAAGTACTGGAACGTTATATGAGTGAGCGATTTCTACAATCTTTTTGAGATCTGCAGAAATCCCGAAATAAGTTGGATTGATGACCAGAACACCCTTGGCATCCGGATTTTGTTCCAATGCTTTTGCTACTGCATCTGTTGTGATTCCGTGAGAGATTCCCAGGTCTTCATCAATGTCCGGATGGATAAAGATCGGTGTGGCTCCTGAGAATACAATGGCAGACATAACGGATTTATGAACGTTCCTGGGAACGATGATTTTATCTCCGGGCCCACATACACTCATGACCATTGTCATGATGGCACCACTCGTTCCTTGAACAGAGAAGAAAGTATGATCGGCACCAAAAGCTTCGGCTGCAAGGTCCTGGGCTTTTTTTATCATTCCCTTAGGCTGATGTAAATCATCTAAAGGGCCGATGTTAATCAAATCAATGGAAAGGGCATTTTCTCCGATAAAATCCTTAAACTCAGGATCCATACCTGCACCTTTTTTATGACCGGGAATGTGAAATTGGACGGGATTTTTTTTACTATGTTCAATTAAGCCGGAAAATAACGGCGTTTCATTCTGAGACAATTCATTCAACACCTCTTTATATTCTTTATAGCATATTTAATAGCCATGCTAAAGTTATTATTATATAGGATTTTGCTCATGATTTCATAATTTTTCTTACTACATTTTCAACAAACAAATGAATTATAGCACTTAAGAAAATCTTTGCATAGTGGCACGTGCCCATCCATCGTTATTTTATTTTTACCGCCATTGATTATCTATTATTGTCTTTCAGTAACTCTTTTTTATTATGGTCCCATCAAGAAAAGGATTTTCCCTGCTTTATCGAGAATAGTTCAGTGAATGGAGGGATTCAATTGAATTGGAAAACGAGGGTAACAGAGTTATTAAACATTCAATATCCAATAATACAAGGTGGACTGGCACATCTTGCATATGCAGAACTGGCTGCGGCTGTGTCGAATGCGGGTGGTCTTGGTCAGATCACCGCCATGTCTTTAGCCAATCCTGATCAGTTACGAGAAGAAATCCTGAAGGTAAGGTCTTTAACGGATAAACCGTTCGGGGTGAACTTTGCCATCGGTCAACATGGACGCCCCTTTAGCGAGTTTGTTGACGTTGCCATTGAAGAGAAAGTTCCGGTCGTTTCCGTTACAGGAGGGAACCCGACTCCCCTGTTTCAACAACTCCAGGGAAAAGACATAGTTAAGCTTGTATTGGTCGCCTCGAAAAGACAGGCAATCAAAGCGGAAGAGCTCGGTGCGGATGCAGTGATGGTTGTTGGTCAAGAAGGAGGAGGTCACCTGGGGAAAGATGATATTGGTACATTCGTCCTGATTCCCGGAGTGGTGGATGCCGTTTCCATTCCGGTCATTGCTTCCGGAGGCGTAGGGGACGGAAGGGGATTGATGGCTGCTCTCAGCTTCGGTGCAGAGGGAGTTGAAATGGGCACGAGATTTATTGCTACAAAGGAATGTGTACATGCTTCTGAAGTTTATAAGCGTACCTTGATTGAAGGGGATGAGAATGGTACAGTAGTCATCAAACGATCTTTAGGGGCACCGGCAAGGGCCATTTCAAACTCGTGGACCAAACAGATACTGGATGCTGAAACATCGAACGCTGGCTATGAAGGATTAAAAGCATACATAAGCGGTGAAGCCAATAAACGTTACATTTACGATGGGGAAGTAGACTCAGGGTTTGCGTGGGCAGGACAAGTGATGGGATTGATCAATGACATCCCATCGGTTAAGGATCTCATTCAACGAATGATCTCACAAGCAGAGGGCATCCGGAAGAAATGGAATTAATACATCATCATTCAAGGAGTTGTTGTAAACAATGGAATATCAATATCCTTTTGATATAGACTGGTCAACAGAAGAAGTCATCGATGTTGTCGCCTTTTTCGAAGCAATCGAGAAAGCTTATGAAAAAGGTGTCTCCAGAGATGACCTTATGAATCGTTACAAGCGTTTTAAAGAAATCGTCCCTGGTAAAGCAGATGAAAAGAGAATTTGCAATGAATTTGAAGAATCCAGTGGCTATTCATCCTATCGTGTCGTAAAGAAGATGAAGGAGCTTCAGGACGCTGACAAAATTTCAATGAACTAAAACTAAAAGGACGACTGCCATTTTCGGCAGTCGTTCTTTCTGCATTTTTCCCAACCGTTATTTGGTTTAGTTCATTTTATAAAGGGGTAAAAGTGTTTCAAAGGCACTGTTAACTTCCTGGATAAATTCATCACCATTCAGCTTAACAGCTGTATCCCGGTCCAGATGAAGTCCGCAAAGAAGCTCAGCTTTTTTGACATTCTGTACTCTTTCACTTAAAGCGATGAATTCATCTTGTGACATGGAAGAAAAAGGGGAAGCGTCTGGCTTTGTATGATCTCCAGACCAAACAAAGTGACCAGGAATCAATGATCTTATCTTATCTGCATTTTCTTCAACTTTTTTACCGAATTCAACTTTATTTGGAGCTTCATAGATCATAGCGAACCAGACAAAAACATGGGTTTCCCATAACCCTATCTGAAAGTGTGGATGTTTTTTATAACCACGTTTGTTGTTCGCGAACGCAACCCAGGTATCATCAGGAGGGTTAACCGATCGACGTGCATGTTTAGCCACATGGTAAAACATCTCCGTTCCTGTTAATGCGCTTAAAGTGGGTGCGAAATGATCGCCTAAATAATCAAGTTTAGGTCTGATCTGTTCTTGAATGGCAGTCATTCGATCTTCTAACCCATTAATCGAGAAAACTTGGAAATCTTCTTGTTTGAAACCATTAAATTTCATGTTGTATCCTCCTTATAACCACCAATATCTTAACATAATGAGGTACAAGCTTGTAGTGAAGTGATTTATCTATGGGTGACTGCACATTTTAGTTACAAGATTGGATGATACTTCATAACATGTAGTAAATATTATCAGAACAATCAGATAAATTGAAAACTCGGAAGGGGTGTATGGCCATGAAACAAGTAATGAACACTTCTAAAAAACGTGATGTCCAACAGCAAAGAATGAATGTATTAAGACTTGAAATGGATTATGAACTAGCTGTATTGTTCGAAGCAATTCAAATGAAGAATAAAGAAACCCAGACCAAGTCCAAACAGAAACTCATGAGTATTCGGGAAGAACTAATGAAAATGAAGGCCTTATAAAGCTTTAATCCTTTCAGGTGGGTATAAAGTATACTGTCAAAAATTCGACTATTGGACGGCGAGCTCATAGGCATAGAGAGTTCGCTTTTTTGTGGTTAAAAATAACCCCGAATTTAAACAATCTAAACTTACGATGAACGATAAGGTAAATAACTTGAAACTGCCTCTAATTTCCATTAAGCTATTTAGCTATAGAAGAAGTTCATTGGGGCTCTTGTTTATAGAGGGAGTTTAAGTCGGATCTAATGAAAACGACCATATTAGTAATTAATAAGAAGATTTTGTTACGCAAATTGGAGGCTAATAATCAATGACAAATTGGACGGAATTAGATCAAAATGTAAGAACGTGGATACAGGAAGCCGGAGAAAGAATTCGTCAATCATTCAAGACAGAGTTGAATATAAAAACGAAGTCGAATCGAAATGATTTGGTAACCGATATGGATGAAGCAACAGAGCATTTCTTTACTGAAAATATCCGTAATACGTACCCGGATCATCAAATCCTCGGTGAAGAAGGGTATGGCGATGACTTTAAGGAGCTATCAGGTATCACGTGGATAATCGACCCGATCGATGGAACGATGAATTTTGTTCATCAACAACGAAATTTTGCCATTTCTATCGGCATCTATGATGGAGAAGAAGGTAAATTAGGATACATATATGATGTCGTCCATGATGAGCTGTATTTTGCAAATAAAGGAAACGGAGCTTATATGAATGATGTGAAGCTGCCGGAGCTTGAACCAGTACCGGTTCAGGATGCCATTGTAGCTTTAAATGCACTTTGGGTGACTGAGAATAAACGGATTGACCGAACAATCCTTGCACCACTCGTGAAAGATGTAAGGGGAACACGTTCCTACGGATCAGCTGCCATTGAATTGGCTTATGTCGCTTCAGGTAGATTGGATGCTTACTTAACAATGCGCCTGGCTCCATGGGATTTCGCAGCTGGGAAAATCATGATTGAAGAGGTTGGGGGAATTGTAACTGACCTGAATGGGGATCCTCTGAACCCGTTGAATAAAAGTTCGCTGTTTGTAGGAAAACCCGGGCTGCACCAAACCATCTTGACTGACTATCTAAAACGAAAGATATAAAGAAGGGAGACGGGCAATTTCATTGCTTCGTCTCCCCTTTTTAATCTACAATCGCCCTTCATCACGGTATTTCTTCTTTGTCTTGAAACCGAATCCCATCACAATAAATAGAAAAATGAAGCTTAAAATAGCAAGAAGGATGCTTTGTAAACTGATGGAAACTGCGATTCCCATAAGAGAAACAGCAGCTAATATAGAAAATAATACAAAAATCCATTTAATATTCCCCAAGATAAAACCTCCAAAAAATCATTTTCTTCATTAGATTAAAACCATGATTGCTCTTCCAATTAAATTTTACCTATCAATTCGCTAATGTGCAATGACTAGAGCATACAAATAAGCATAACGATGTGATTGAAGTTATTATGGAAACTTTTAGTGGGAAGAAAAGGCTTTATGAAATATTTATTAGGGCTTTTTTAAATGCTGTGATATAATGGTCTAGTTGAACTGAAATATATTATCTTTAATAGTATAAAGAAATCCAATATTCAGGAGTGGAAATATGAAATTAAGAAATGACCTTAGAAATATTGCTATTATTGCTCACGTTGACCACGGGAAAACGACATTAGTAGACGAGCTTTTAAAGCAATCTGGAATCTTCCGCGAAAATGAAACAGTTTCTGAACGCGCGATGGATTCAAATGATTTGGAAAGAGAACGCGGTATTACGATCTTAGCGAAAAATACAGCGATTCAATATAAAGATTCTCGTATCAACATTCTTGATACACCAGGACATGCTGACTTTGGTGGAGAAGTTGAACGTATCATGAAAATGGTAGATGGTGTTTTACTAGTGGTAGATGCGTATGAAGGCTGTATGCCTCAGACTCGCTTCGTTCTTAAGAAAGCACTTGAGCAAAACCTTACACCTATCGTAGTTGTAAATAAAATTGACAAGCCTTCAGCACGTCCGGAAGAAGTAATCGATGAAGTTCTGGAATTATTTATTGAACTGGATGCAAATGATGAACAGCTTGAATTCCCCGTTGTCTATGCTTCAGCTATCAACGGTACAGCAAGTATAGATCCAGATCCGGAAAAACAAGATGAAAACATGCAGTGTTTATATGACTCAATCATTGAGCACATTCCTGCACCAGTAGACAACTCTGAAGATCCACTACAATTCCAAGTTGCATTACTCGATTACAATGATTACGTTGGTCGAATCGGAATCGGACGTGTGTTCAGAGGGACAATGAAGGTTGGCCAACAGGTAGCATTAATGAAGCTTGACGGCTCTGTTAAACAATTCCGTGTTACAAAGATCTTCGGTTTCTTCGGATTAAAACGTGAAGAAATCCAAGAAGCAAAAGCGGGTGATTTAATCGCTGTTTCCGGAATGGAAGATATTAATGTTGGTGAAACGGTTTGTCCTGTTGAACATCAGGATCAACTTCCCGTTCTTCGTATTGACGAGCCTACACTTCAAATGACTTTCCTAGTGAACAACAGTCCATTTGCAGGTAGAGAAGGTAAATTTGTTACTTCAAGAAAAATCGAAGAACGTTTATTGGCTCAGCTTCAAACGGATGTAAGTTTACGTGTTGAACCAACAGATTCACCTGATGCATGGACGGTTTCAGGTCGTGGAGAGCTTCACCTTTCCATCCTGATTGAAAACATGCGTCGTGAAGGTTACGAATTACAGGTATCTAAACCACAGGTTATCATTAAAGAAGTCGATGGCGTGAAGAGTGAGCCTGTAGAACGTGTTCAAATTGATATTCCTGAAGAATATATGGGTGGAGTCATTGAATCACTTGGTCAACGTAAAGGCGAAATGCTGGATATGGTAAACAACGGTAATGGACAGGTCCGTTTAATGTTTATGGTTCCTGCACGTGGATTAATCGGTTATTCAACGGAGTTTATGACTCTTACTCGCGGATATGGAATCATTAACCACACATTCGACAGCTATCAGCCTCTGCAAAAAGGTCGCGTTGGCGGACGTCGTCAAGGTGTACTTGTTTCGATGGAAACAGGGAAAGCTTCTCAATACGGAATCATGCAAGTGGAAGATCGCGGTATTATCTTCGTTGAATCCGGTACAGAAATTTATGGTGGAATGATCGTTGGGGAACATACAAGAGAAAATGATATTACCGTTAATATCACAAAGCTTAAACAAGCCACAAACGTTCGTTCGGCTAACAAGGATCAAACTGTAACCATTAAAAAGGCAAGAATCATGACTTTAGAAGAATCTCTTGAATATCTAAACGATGATGAGTATTGTGAGGTAACTCCTGAATCGATCCGTCTTCGTAAGAAGATTCTTGATAAGAATGAACGTGAAAGAGCAGAAAAGAAGAGCAAGGTGTCTCAATAAACTAAGTGAGGGGGAGTAGGAAATGGATGTAACTGAGCGTTTGTCCTTTTTCGCATCCCTTTATCGTGTTGACCAGAACGCGGAAATGGGGATGTGGCTGCTTTATATAACCATAGTAGGGCTCTCAATCTTAGTGTATAAGCTCGGTTTTGCGAAGAAGCTGCCCGTAATGAAATCAATATTGATTTATTCTTTTCTTATTCTGGGATGCACCGTATTAACCTTTCTCGGTATCTTTTTACCAGTAGCAGAAGGGTTAGTCGTTGCAGCTCTTATCTTAGTAATATATAAGATTCGTCTAACGAACGAAAAGAAAAAAGGCACCTTTTAAGCTGAAAAAAGCTGCAGTCTCTTATGAATGAGACTGCAGCTTTTTTTGTTATGTGGATCAACCCCGTACAGAAGATAGAATATATAGCGGAGGTAAGGACAGAGCGTATAGAAGATGTCCTGCTGTCCATAAGATAATTGCCTCACCATACAGTAAACCGGGTACATCTTTAATTGCCAGGTGCGAAAGAGGGAAATACAGGAACACAGTCGGGATTGTTAGCACAAGGGAGAGGACCCAGGAGCCCTTACCAGAAACGTTCAGCCTTTCCATCAAGTACACGAACAAGACCCCGATCACACATGAAATAACCAAGTGGAACAAAAACTCGATCCATTCAGGAAAGTTTGTTTCACCGAACACAGGGATGAAATCCACATTCAATAACAAGACGTATACCTTGATGCCTGTCAAAATCTGCATCCATTTTAGAAATAATCCTAATAGGGTACCGGAAGCAAGGCCAATAATAGTTCCTGAACAGATTTGTTTAAAAGTCATCTTCTACTTGAGGGGAACGGTAAAATCTGAAGTTCCCACTCGACACACGTTCTTCCGTCTTTTCTTTAATACGATCATGACACTTTTCACACATATACGTATGAATGGGCCGGTTACGCAATTTCTTCGCTTGTAAGGAATAATCATCAATATTTTCTATCACTTCACATAGAGCACATTTTACTCTCATACATTACACCTCAATTTGTTCTAATCATAAGTCTAGTCTTTTTAGTATATCATGTAGTATAGTCAAACGCTTTATTTAACTTTCCTGTATGCTTTTAACAATAGAATTTGGTATAGTATAATCAAGGTGGATCACGAATGAAATGAAGCACTAACAGAGAAAAAATGAGTCTGCATAAGGGGGGATTGTATGGCTAACCAAGTGGAACCCAGCTTGATTCCTGCACTTTTTGAAGAACTTCAATCAGAAAAATTTGTTACACTCGCGACAATCGATCACCAAACGCATGGACCTAATGTGAGTGCGATCTCTTGGATTTATGCAAAGGATGAACACACATTGTTATTTGCTGTTGATCAACGGTCCAGGATTGTAGAAAATATTAAGAACAATCCACTTGCCGTTGTGAATTTAATTGCAAATGAATCAACCTATTCCATAAGCGGAAAAGCAGGGGTGCGAGAGGAAAAACTCGTAGGAGTGCCTTTAAAGCTGACGCTTGTTAAACTTGCTATTGATGAAGTAAGAGATGTCATGTTCTATGGATCGAAAATATCTTCAGAACCTGCCTATGAGAAGACATATGATAAGACGGCCGCAGACCGTTTGGACCGTCAAGTAATTGAAGCCATGAAAAAAGCTTAGTACCCTAAGCTTTTTCATGGCTTTTTCTCATCTTTTAATTGATCACAGCATTATTCAATCTTATCATACGTTTGATTTTCTTGTTTTTCCTTTAGTTGTTTCTCTTTCGTGTTGTTCATTTTCTTTTTTGGTTCATTCGGAGCATTTTCAGGGTCTGCTTGCTTTAACGATCGAGGGATTTCAGGCATAAGTCTGCCTGATATATCAGCCAATTCATTCATGATTCCCTGGACCGGCTCGCCCCGTTGAATGTCTTTGCTGATTTCGTTCAAACGTGCATAAAGGTCCGGGTCAGCGATGACAATGGCTTCTGCACCGTAAGGGTCTTTTTGAAGCGCTTCTGCTACAGAATATTTGATTGAACCGACTTGTGAACGCTCAATGTCGGAATCGATATCGATTCCAACAAATGCATATTTTCCAAAGACTACGGCTGTTGCGTCTTTTACATCTGGTACACTCGTCGTCAGGTCAACTAAATGCCGAGAAATTTGCTGTCCTGATTTTCGTTCAACATGCTGGATGTTGCTATCCTGAACAGTGATCGGTTTATTGTTGTTACTGTTTGAATCATTATCATACCCGACCTCATCCTTGTTGGCGCATGCACCAAGAATGATGGTTACCATAAGTAGAGAGATGAGCTTAAACATGTGAATACCTCCCGATTTAGAATCAATATCTTTTCTTATTGTGTAATTTTCTTCTATCTTTATACGTTTATTCATATATTTTAAGAAACGGGCCGTCCTATTTGAGTAGCTGGGAATAACCGGATCAACATTGGCTACATACAATAGTAATAAGAAATCAGGAGCAGGAGGCATCGATTTGAATAAAATTTATGTATTAGATACCAATGTCTTATTACAAGATCCACAAGCCATCTTTTCGTTTCAAGATAATGAGGTGGTTATACCTGCAGTCGTTTTAGAAGAAGTGGACTCCAAAAAGCGTTATATGGATGAAATCGGAAGAAACGCTAGACATGTATCGAAACTGATAGATAATTTACGGCAACAAGGAAAACTTCATGAAAAAATCCCTCTATATACGGGAGGATCACTAAGAATTGAACTAAATCACCGCTCATTTCAGCAACTTCAGGAAATTTTTTTAGAAAAAACAAATGATAACAGGATTATTGCCGTGGCTAAAAACTTATCTCTCGAAGAAGAAGAGAAAAAGGATGGAAAATCGGTCATACTAGTTAGTAAAGACACCCTCGTACGGGTAAAGGCTGATGCGTTGGGATTACAGGCAGAGGATTTCCTGAGTGACCGGGTCATAGAGGTAAACGATATTTACACAGGTTTTATTGAACTTTACACCGAGAGAGAGTTACTCGACAAATTTTATGATAAAGGGGAACTGACCCTTACTGATATAACGAAACAACGATTTTATTCTCATCAATTCCTCATAATGAAGGATGCTCTTGGAAGCTCTGCTTCTGCACTTGGAATGGTGGATGCATCCGGACTGAAAGTGAAGAAGCTGGTATATGATCAAGAGCATATGTGGGGAATCAAGGCCCGCAATGTTCAGCAAACAATGGCAACTGAACTGTTACTAAGAGATGATATTTCGTTGGTAACCATGATAGGAAAAGCCGGGACAGGAAAAACCCTGCTCGCACTGGCGGCAGGTCTTCTTCAGACAGAGGACTTCAATAAATTCAATAAATTGCTCGTTGCTCGTCCAATTGTCCCGGTAGGGAAGGATATAGGTTATCTCCCAGGGGAAAAACAAGAAAAGCTCAGACCTTGGATGCAGCCCATTTTCGATAACCTCGAATACCTATTCAATACGAAAAAACCTGGTGAGCTGGATGATATCCTCGCGGGTATGGGCTCAATTGAAGTGGAAGCTTTAACATATATAAGGGGTAGAAGTATTCCAGATCAATATATCATCATTGATGAAGCCCAGAACTTAACGAAACATGAAGTGAAAACGATCTTAACCAGGGTGGGAGAGCGAAGTAAAATCGTTTTGATGGGAGATCCAGCTCAGATTGATCATCCATACCTGGATGAATACAATAACGGCTTAACGTATGTGGTAGAAAAATTTAAAGATCAAAAACTGGCCGGACATGTTAAACTCATGAAAGGTGAAAGATCGGGTCTTGCTCAACTTGCTGCTGATCTTCTTTGATACTGCCGAAACACAATAGTAACGTATGAAAAAACCGGTTCAGAGGTTCCTGAACCGGTTTTTTTTTCGAAATTGCGCTTGTTGATGTACTTATTCTACTCGAAAGGCTCTAACATCGGTAATGGGGGTATCTCTATTTGATCCGTCTTTGTAGTAGATATGAACGGGGCCATTTTCCTTTAGTGGCTTTCCGGCTTTTGAGAACCCGATAAGCAATTGATCTGCTTGTGCAAGATCCATGCGATATTCATCCGTTTCTGTTTCAACCACAAGAGATGCAGCATTCTCAAGAGGTTCTGCATTTGTAAGGAAAGGGGCAAACGGAATAGCGAAAGACCCGTTTAAAATCTTTTCCTTTTCATATTTTTTCTCTGTCTTAAGTGTAGGGGGATAGGTTGCACCTTCCTGAATTTCCCGTGACCAATGCTTGGATACGGCTTTTGTATATTCTTCCAATTCGTCAATCGTCTCATTCTTTTCATCAAAATATGTAGTCAAATCCACTTTTCGATCATCGAATATCCAAACGCCGGAATCCAGAGTTATCGTGAATTTCACTTTACCTTTTATCGGTACTATGCTTTCCAATTGAGACTCCTCCTCTCGCTGATAGATTCAGTATATCTGTTATTTAAACGTTTGTCACACAAAGCTGAAAGCATTTTCAACGTTTTCAATTGGTGAAAGTAGGGAAACTAAAGGTAGGACTAAAGGAGCTGATACGATAGTGATTAGAACTCAGGAGTTGTTGGAAGAATTAGTGGGAAAAGCAAGACCTTTTGCAGCTGAAGGAAAAGTTGCAGATTATATACCTGCACTGAAGGACCAAAACCCAAGTGATTTGGCAATAAGTATATATACTTTGGAAAACCATTCTTGTTATGCAGGAGATCATTTAAAGAAGTTCACATTGCAAAGTATATCGAAAGTCATCACTCTTGCTCTTGTCTTAATGGACTACGGGGAGGAACATGTCTTCTCGAAGGTTGGCATGGAGCCTACTGGTGATCCTTTTAATTCCATAGCGAAACTCGAAACACATAAGCCCTCCAAACCCCTAAATCCGATGATCAACGCAGGTGCACTCGCAGTCACGAATATGATCAAAGGAAACACAGGAATGGAAAAGTGGGGACGATTAATAGAGTTCATCAATCATATGACCGGGGAAACCGTATCATATAATGAAGATGTGGCTTATTCAGAGCTTCAAACAGCTAATTTAAACAGGTCGCTTTGTTATTTTATGAAGCAGCACGGTGTGATTACCGGAAATGTCGAAGATTTACTCGTTCTCTATACAAAACAATGCGCGGTGGAGATGAGCTGTGTCGACCTTGCTAAGATGGGGGCAGTTTTTGCCAATGATGGCGTTGACCCTGAAAGCGGGCGCGAAATTATTACGAGAGATGTTGCGAGAATTTGTAAAACGTTCATGGTGACTTGCGGGATGTATAATACTTCTGGAGAATTTGCCATTAAGGTTGGTATTCCGGCGAAAAGTGGGGTGTCAGGTGGTATCATGGGTGCTGTTCCCGGGAAGTGTGGAATCGGGATCTTTGGTCCTGCACTTGATAACGTCGGGAATAGCAGTGCAGGACTAAAGCTACTTGAAATGCTCAGTGATGAATATTCCTGGAGTATATTTTAACGAAGGATCACGCCCATAAGGGTATGTTTTATTAGCGAGTTCCGGATAGGCATTTTGTATAAGAATTTTCATGAGGAACACTCCGATATAATAATTCGAATTTCTGTCATAGAATCCCGGGGAATACACTTATTTTTCTTGCAATTTCTCTGATTTAACGATAAAATTTTAAGACAGGAAAGCTATTTGTTCGGAATGGGGGGATCACTGTGGCGTCAGAAATGACAATTAATCATCGAGAAAAAGCCTATGAACTGCTAAAGGCCGACGCAGAAAAGATTTTACAACTTATTAAAGTACAAATGGATAATTTAACGATGCCCCAATGTCCTCTTTATGAGGAAGTATTGGATACCCAAATGTTCGGATTATCTCGTGAAATAGAATTTGCGGTCCGTTTAGGATTAGTAGATGATCAAGATGGAAAAGAGCTGATTGATTCTTTGGAAAGACAACTTTCTGCCCTTCATGAAGCATCTACAAAAAAGTAAAATAGTCATGACAACTCAAACAATACATGGATCTGTTGTTTGAGTTTTTTTGTTAAAGAATCTGACTGGTTGGGATTAATTTAAATGATATAAGAGAAAAAGGATTGAAATGTCATGATTAAAAAAATAGCAAAGTCCTATGATTATTCATTAATCGCTGTATATGTATTCCTTTGTCTTTTTGGTCTGGTAATGATTTATAGTGCGAGTATGGTCATGGCTGTAGAACGATTTGGTTGGGAAAGTGACCATTTCTATAAAAGACAGATGATCAATATTCTCATCGGTTTCTTTGCCTTTACGATAGCAGCATGGTTTCCTTACAAAGCATTCCAAGTGGGGAAAATAATCAAGGGACTCATGTTTATCGTTATCGGATTATTAATCGGGGTACATATTTTCGGTTATGAAGTAAACAACGCAAAAAGCTGGATTAATTTAGGTTTCATGCCCATTCAGCCATCGGAGTTCGCCAAGCTTGCAGTCATTATTTATCTTGGCTCTGTATACTCCAAGAAACAGGCATACATAGATGATTTTAATAAGGGCCTTGCCCCGCCATTACTATTTTTAGGTTTTATATGTTTTTTAGTCTTTTTAGAGCCTGACTTTGGTACGGCGGCTATCATTTTCGCCATCGGAGCAATCGTCATTTCCTGCTCAGGGATCAGTTTTAAAACCTTCTTCAAGCTGACAGGTTTGGGAGCAGGTCTGTTGATCGTACTCTCACCGGTCATATACCTGGCAAGGGGCTTTATTTTTACGAGAGAAAGACTTAGCAGGATTGAAGCGTATTTATCACCGTTTAAATATGCCCAAGGGGAAGGGTACCACTTGGTGAACTCATACCTTGCCATTGGCTCTGGAGGGGTAAAAGGGCTTGGATTAGGTCAAAGTGTTCAAAAACTGGGTTATCTCCCTGAACCACAAACGGATTTCATTATGGCTATCATTGCTGAAGAATTAGGTGTATTCGGTGTAAGCTTTGTCATACTCGGACTCTCTTATATCGTGCTTCGGGGCATATATACGGGAGTTAAATGCCAGGACCCGTTTGGAACGATGCTGGCCATCGGAATATCCAGTATGATTGGTATTCAAGCCTTCATTAATTTAGGAGGGGTATCCGGATTAATCCCGATTACAGGTGTGCCACTTCCATTTATCAGCTATGGAGGATCATCACTATTAGTGCTGTCTTTGTCGATGGGTGTCCTTGTGAATGTGTCGATGTTTGTAAAATATGAAGAAAAATATAAAATAAAGAAGGAAAATGGCTACCCTTCGGAGAATATGGATAATAGCAAAAAAATATATGGCGTAAAAATGTAGGTCACTTTGATAGAGTATCTAAAACTCTAAGTCTAGGGTCTGCCCCCTAAGATACTTCTTGATTATCTTTCGGGTCAGCCCTTTTTTCATAGACTGCTTTACAGAGATTTTCAATCATGAATAGCCTAAAGGAGAGAGTGTATTGAAGAAAATCAAAAAAGTATTAGTAGCAAATCGCGGTGAAATTGCCATCCGTGTGTTTCGTGCATGTACGGAGCTTAATATTAGAACCGTCGCCATTTACAGTAAGGAAGATTCGGGAGCATATCATCGATATAAAGCAGATGAGGCCTACCTGACAGGAGAAGGAAAGAAACCAATTGATGCTTATTTAGATATAGAGGGGATCATTCGGATCGCAAAGAACGCCGATGTCGATGCCATCCATCCCGGTTACGGTTTTTTGTCCGAAAATATTCATTTTGCCAGACGTTGTGAAGAAGAGGGGATTACCTTCATAGGTCCTCATTCAGAGCACTTAAATATGTTCGGTGACAAAGTAAAGGCGCGTCATCAGGCACAATTAGCCAATATTCCGGTTATTCCGGGAACAGATGGACCTGTAGAAACGCTAGAAGAAGTCATTAGCTTCGGGAAGGACCATGGATTCCCGATCATCATCAAAGCTTCATTAGGTGGCGGAGGACGTGGAATGCGTATCGTCCGTAACCTGGAAAGCTTAAAGGAAGCATACGAGCGCGCTAAATCTGAAGCGAAGGCAGCATTTGGTAATGATGAAATATATGTTGAGAAATTTGTTGAGAATCCTAAACATATAGAAGTTCAAATTCTTGGGGACGAAGACGGCAACATTATTCACTTATATGAACGCGATTGTTCCATCCAGAGACGTCACCAGAAAGTAGTTGAAATAGCACCATCCGTATCCTTGAGTGATCAGTTGAGAGAGGATATTTGTGATGCAGCCGTCCGGTTGATGGATAATGTAAAGTATGTGAATGCAGGTACGGTTGAGTTCCTGGTTGCAAATGAGCAGTTCTATTTCATCGAGGTAAATCCTCGTGTTCAGGTAGAGCATACGATTACGGAAATGGTTACCGGAGTGGATATTGTCCAATCGCAATTAATGATTGCCGAAGGTCATGCACTACATAGCAGTAAGCTTGGCATACCTGTTCAAGAAGAAATCCGGACAAATGGGTTTGCCATTCAGTCCCGTGTGACAACAGAAGATCCATTGAACAACTTTATGCCTGACACAGGGAAGATCATGGCTTACCGTTCAGGCGGGGGATTCGGGGTTCGATTGGATGCAGGTAACGGGTTCCAGGGGGCCGTCATTACACCATACTATGATTCCCTTCTTGTAAAACTGTCCACCTGGGCTTTGACATTTGAACAAGCTGCATCCAAAATGGTCAGAAATCTTCAAGAATTTAGAATACGTGGAATCAAGACGAATATTCCTTTCCTTGAAAATGTCGTTAAGCATGAAAACTTTATAACGGGTAAGTATGATACATCCTTTATTGATACAACCCCTGAACTGTTTATTTTTCCGAAACGAAAAGACCGTGGTACGAAGATGCTTTCTTATATCGGAAATGTAACCGTGAATGGTTTTCCTGGAATCGAGAAGAAGAAAAAGCCTGTATTCTCTAAGCCTAGGATTCCTGCTATTGACTTGAAACAAGACTTTAAGCCTGGGACAAAGCAAATTTTAGATCAACATGGTGCTGAAGGTTTGGTTAATTGGGTCAAGGAACAAAATTCAGTGCTCCTGACTGATACAACTTTCCGGGATGCGCACCAATCATTATTGGCTACGCGTGTCAGAACAAACGACCTGAAGCAAATTGCACATCCGACATCTCACCTGCTTCCTGATATGTTCTCCTATGAAATGTGGGGAGGGGCAACGTTTGATGTAGCCTATCGTTTTCTAAAGGAAGATCCCTGGAATCGATTATTAACTATGAGAGAGGACATTCCCAATGTTCTATTCCAAATGCTGCTGAGGGCATCAAATGCCGTTGGATATAAGAACTATCCTGATAATGTCATAAAAGAATTTGTTGAGAAATCAGCATTCGCAGGTATTGACGTCTTCCGGATATTTGACAGTTTAAACTGGGTCAAGGGTATGGAAGTAGCCATTGATGCGGTAAGACAAAGCGGGAAAATCGCCGAGGCAGCCATTTGTTATACAGGTGACATTGAAGATTCTACCCGGACCAAATATAGTATTGATTACTATAAGAATCTGGCAAAAGAGTTAGAAGCAAGCGGGGCGCATATATTAGCGATTAAAGACATGGCGGGGCTCTTAAAACCACAGGCAGCCTACCGACTTATTTCAGAACTGAAAGATACGGTAAGTCTGCCTATCCACCTACACACCCATGATACAAGTGGAAACGGTATTTACACATACGCAAGAGCCGTTGAAGCAGGTGTGGATATTGTCGACACAGCCCTTAGCACGATGTCTGGATTAACATCTCAACCAAGTGCCAATACACTTTACTACGCATTGAAAGGAACTGAAAGGGAACCTAATGTAGATATTAACTCATTGGAGACTCTTTCCCACTATTGGGAAGACGTTCGAAAATATTATACAGACTTTGAAAGTGGGATGATGTCTCCTCATTCAGAGGTTTACAAGCACGAAATGCCCGGGGGACAATATAGTAATCTTCAGCAGCAGGCAAAAGCTGTAGGACTCGGGCATCGATGGGAAGAAGTCAAAGAAATGTATGCAAGGGTCAACCACCTCTTTGGGGATATCGTAAAGGTTACTCCTTCATCAAAAGTTGTCGGGGATATGGCGTTGTTCATGGTGCAGAATGATTTGTCGGAGAAAGATGTAATCGAAAAAGGGGAAAAGATTGACTTCCCTGATTCAGTGGTGGAATTATTCGAAGGGTATTTGGGTCAGCCTCATGGAGGATTCCCGAAAGACTTACAAAGCGTGATTCTGAAAGGGCGCACTCCATTAACCGTTCGACCTGGGGAGCTCCTTGATGATGTGGACTTCACAGCACTCAAAGAAAAACTCTTCGAAGAACTGCAACGCCCTGTCACTAGTTTCGATGCTCTTGGATATGCTCTATATCCTAAAGTGTTTATGGAATACGCACATACAATGGATCAATTTGGTGATATTTCCACTCTCGATACGCCTACTTTCTTATTCGGAATGAGACTTGGTGAAGAGATTGAGGTTGAAATTGAAACCGGGAAAACACTTATTGTCAAGCTGGTTTCCATTGGCCAGGCTCAGGCAGATGGTACACGGATCGTCTACTTTGAACTGAATGGTCAGCCGCGTGAAATTGTGATAAAAGATGAAAGCATTAAATCGACAGTGGCAGCCAAGATGAAGGCTGACGCAAAAAATGAGACTCATATTGGTGCTTCCATGCCTGGAACCGTGATTAAGGTAATTGCTGAAAAAGGAGAGGCGGTAGAAAAAGGGGATCACTTAATGATCACCGAAGCCATGAAAATGGAAACGACCGTTCAAGCTCCGTTTGCAGGGGTAGTGAAAGATATCTATGTGCAAAATGGTGATGCCATTAGCCCTGGTGACCTATTAATAGAAGTTCAAAAAGCATAAACAAAAAAGGATTCCGGTTATGACCGGAATCCTTTTTTTGTTATGCCTTCAGCTTACTTCTTGAGATGAGCAGGATAAAGTAACAGAGTAGTCCAAATAGACAAGAGATGATCAAAGCGTGCAATAAAGCTATACCTAAGTTTAATCTTGTGAACACAACGAGTGCTCCGGACATGACTTGAAGGGATACCAGCGTAAATGCGATGATCCATCCCCAATAAATAACCTTTTGGTGCTTATGCTCTTTGATCGCAATATATGTGATATAAGCAATCCATAAGAAAATGAGTCCTGCTGCTGTCCGATGACCCATTTGAATCCACTCATACAGATTGGATGGGAGACCCGGAGAAGAGTTAACACATAAAGGCCAATCTTTACACACCAAGCTCGAATCCGTGTGTCTGACTAAAGCACCGGTATAAACAACAATATAGCTATATAAAGTGACTCCTATTGTATGGAATCTCATTCGTTTATTAATGACCAATGAGTTGGCATCAAATTTCTGATCGACTTCAAAAATCAGAAGTGTTAACAATAGAATTGAAGCAAATGATATAAGGGAAATCCCGAAATGCAGTGCAAGTACGAAGTCTGATTGACCCCAGAGTACAGCGGCAGCTCCGATTAGACCTTGTAACACTAAGAAAAAGAAAGAGAGTGCAGCAAGGAATTTTGTTTCACGCTTATAACCAATCGCTCTCCATGACCATATCGATAATGCCAATACTAATAATCCTACACCACCGGAGACAACCCGGTGTGCCAATTCTATGACAAGCTCGAATGTTATATCGCTTGGAATCAATTGTCCGTTACATAATGGCCAAGATCGTCCGCAGCCCATACCAGATTCGGTCTTTGTAACGAGGGCTCCTCCCAATAGAACAAATAACATACCAAGGGTGGTGAGAACGGCAAGCCACTTTAATCCTTTGTGGACACCTTTATTATGCAATCTATTCACCTTCTTAATTAATAGACTCTACACACTTTCTAATTTATAAATATAGTAGAAAAATATATATGCCCCTACGATAATACATAAAAGGTCAGTAAAACTCAACCGATAAAATGTTACAGAATTATGAGCATGATAATTATTTATATGAAGAGAATAACTATTAGTAGATAATGACTAATTTGCAGAAAAACAAAATCTGTAAGCGCTTAGCTTTGTTTTATGGTATGATGGGTTTAAAATGTTTGTAGAAATATGAAGAAACGTCTGCGTTTTTCTTTCTTCACAATTTCTTCACAATATTGTCTAATTCTCCCCCAAAAAGGAAAAAATATATGGTTTAATATAATATTGATAGCATATATACTATTTCTTATCTGTGCATGAATTATCAGACGGATATAGAAATAGTGAATCATTTCCTATATAGTATAGAGGTGGCAACTGGCCTCTGGCTTTTTATAGAGAGGAGGAAGAGAATGTCTAGTCGAATGATGACTAACGCTCAAGAAGCAGATTTGACAACCTCAACTGCTTGGAAGGACTTTTTAGCACTAATCAAAATTGGTATCGTTAATTCAAACTTAATTACAACCTTTACAGGTATGTGGTTAGCTTTTTACTTTACTAATACACACTTTCTAAATTCTCTTGATACGATGTTCCTGACGTTGATAGGTTCTTCCCTAATTATCGCGGGTTCCTGCTCCATAAATAATGTGTATGATCGAGACATCGATCCTCTGATGGAACGTACGAAGGGACGCCCTACCGTAACAGGTAAGATCAATGCACCTAAAGCTTTGTCTTTGGGATTAATTATGATTGCAGTGGGAATCATAATGTTATTTATGACTACCGTCACTGCAGGTGTGATAGGAATCATTGGGGTATTTAGTTACGTTGTATTATATACAATGTGGTCTAAGAGGAAATACGTAAGCAACACAATTGTAGGGAGTATCTCAGGTGCAGTCCCGCCGTTAATCGGTTGGTCAGCTGTAGACGCAAATCTGGATATCATCGCATGGGTTCTGTTCCTAATGATGTTTATCTGGCAACCCCCTCATTTCTACGCTTTAGCGATGAAGAGAGTGGAAGAATACAGAGCAGCGAATATACCGATGCTTCCCGTAGTAAAGGGATTTGCTACAACAAAGCACCATATCGTTGCTTGGGTTGCAGCATTACTGCCTCTGCCATTCTTCTTGATGGATTTAGGAATGTTTTTCTTTATCCTTGCAACAGCCTTTAATATTGGCTGGCTGGCACTGGGACTCGCAGGTTACAAAATGAAAGATGATATTAAGTGGTCAAAACTTATGTTTGTCTATTCACTAAATTATTTAACTATCTTGTTCGTGGCGATGGTTATCGTTACTGTACTATAAGATTAGTGGGAATTCTTTCTGATAAGAAATCCAAATAGATATTTTTTATGAGTCCTTGTTTTATTCAAAAGTATATTACATGAAAGAGGGGTTTGATTAAGCTATGAAAGCAAGGCTATCTAAGTGGCGCTTATTCTCAATTGTAGCAATGTTAGCGCTAGTTCTTTCTGGTTGTGGAGAGCCATTTCTCTCCACATTACAGCCAGCTGGTGAAGTAGCACAGTCACAATATGATTTAATGATACTGTCTACATTAATAATGGTATTGGTAATCATTGTAGTAGTCATCGTCTATATGGTGGCAATCATTCGTTTCCGTAGAAAAAAGGGAGATACTACTATCCCGAAACAAGTTGAAGGTAGTCACACACTTGAAATCGTGTGGACAGTAATACCAATAATCCTTCTTCTTATCCTGGCTGTTCCAACCGTAACGTCTACTTTCGAATTAGCTGATACAAAGGCTATGGACAAAAAGGACGCAGATGGTAATCGCGAAGCTTTAGTTATAAATGTTCGCGCTAATCTTTACTGGTGGGAATTTGAGTATGAGGATGAAAAAATCATCACTTCACAGGATTTAGTTGTACCAACCGATCAAAGGGTTTACTTCAATGTTACGGCTTCTGATGTTAAACACTCTTTCTGGATTCCAGCAGCTGGAGGAAAGATTGATACAAACGTCGACAACGTAAACACATTCTTCCTTGAATTTGATGGAGAAAAGTCTAAAGAAGCAGGCGGATTATTCTACGGAAAATGTGCTGAGCTATGTGGACCTTCTCATGCTTTAATGGACTTTAAAGTAAAAGCGCTTCCTAAGGACGAGTTTACGGCATGGGTAGAAGATATGAAAAATGCAGGAGAACCTAAACCATCTTCTGATTTAGCTCAACAAGGACAAGAAATCTTCAACCAAAAATGCTTAAGCTGTCACGCAGTATCACCTCAGGATGGACGTCCGGAATCAGCTCGTCTTGCTCCGAACTTAGCAAACTTTGGTGAGCGTACTCGAATCGCAGGTATTCTGGATCACAATGAAGAAGAACTGAAAAATTGGCTGGTTGACCCTGAGCAGTACAAACCAGGTAACAAAATGACAGGTACATATGGTAACCTGCAGGAAGACGAACTCGATGCCCTTGCAGAATATCTGATGGGATTAAAAGTTCAAGATTAATTGGGGATTAGTTAAAGGGAGGTTTAATCGTGAGTAGCTATGCACAGAAAAAAGGCTTCGGCGCGACTGTTTGGGACTATTTAACAACAGTAGACCATAAAAAGATCGCCATCCTTTACCTTATGGCTGGAGGATTCTTCTTCTTAGTCGGTGGATTAGAAGCTCTTATCATTCGTATACAGCTTGCTGTTCCTAACAATGACTTTGTTAGTGCTGGCTTATACAACGAAGTTTTAACAATGCACGGTACAACGATGATTTTCTTAGCGGCCATGCCGTTAATATTCGCATTCATGAATGCGGTTGTACCTTTACAAATCGGTGCTCGTGACGTTGCATTTCCTTTTCTGAATTCATTAGGTTTTTGGTTATTCTTCGCAGGTGGAGTATTCCTTAACCTTTCATGGTTCTTAGGCGGAGCACCGGATGCGGGGTGGACTTCATATGCTTCACTCTCAATGGCATCTAAAGGACATGGGATTGATTTCTATGTACTGGGGCTACAGATTTCAGGTGCAGGTACATTAATAGGTGGGATCAACTTCCTTGTAACCATCATTAATATGCGTGCTCCAGGTATGACATACATGCGTATGCCTCTATTTACATGGACAGTATTTGTTACCTCGGCACTTATATTATTCGCGTTCCCTGCTTTAACGGTAGGATTATTCTTAATGTTATTTGATCGTATGTTCGGATCGAATTTCTTTGATGTAGCGAATGGCGGTAACACCATTATTTGGGAGCATTTCTTCTGGATTTTTGGTCACCCTGAGGTATACATCCTTGTATTGCCTGCTTTCGGAATTTTCTCTGAGATCATTCCACACTTCTCTAGAAAACGTTTATTCGGTTACTCATCCATGGTATTTGCGACCGTACTTATCGGTTTCTTAGGATTCATGGTTTGGGCTCACCATATGTTTACAGTAGGTCTTGGACCAATCGCAAATGCAATCTTCGCCGTTGCGACAATGGCCATTGCCGTTCCAACGGGTATCAAAATCTTTAACTGGCTCCTTACGATGTGGGGAGGAAGCATCAGCTTCACTACTCCAATGCTCTACGCAGTAGCGTTTATCCCTACTTTCGTAGCAGGTGGAGTAACCGGAATTATGAACGCAGCTGCAACAGCTGACTATCAGTTCCATGATACGTATTTCGTTGTTGCCCATTTCCACTACGTTATCGTTGGTGGGGTAGTATTTGCCCTGTTGGCAGGTACTCACTATTACTGGCCAAAAATGTTCGGTACAATGTTAAACGATTTCTTAGGGAAAATCGCTTTCTGGTTATTCTTTATCGGATTCCACTTAACATTCTTTATTCAGCATTTCCTTGGTTTAATGGGTATGCCTCGTCGTATTTGGAAGTTCTTGCCTGGTCAAGGATTAGAAACAGGAAACTTAATCTCCTCTATTGGAGCAGGCTTCATGGGAGTCGCAGTTATCGTACTTCTTGTTAACGTCATCATGACTCAAGTTAAAGGGGTTAAGGTTTCTAATGACCCATGGGGAGACGGACGTACCATTGAATGGGCGATTCCATCACCACCACCATTCTATAACTTTAAGCAAACTCCGCTTATCCGTGGCTTAGATGCTTATTGGTTAGAAAAAATGGAAGGTAAAAAAGATCTAACACCGGCAGAACCAATCGGAGATATCCATATGCCGAATAACTCGATACTACCGGTAATCATTTCACTTGGGCTATTCATAGCAGCATTTGGTGCTATGTATCATCCGGATGGAGATAAAGCTTGGGCAATCCCAGTTCTCGTAATTGGAATGCTTATCACACTAGGTGCAATGTTCTTCCGTTCTGTAATTGATGATCATGGATATCATGTTCATAAAGAAGATTTAATGGATGATGATAAAGGGGGTAAGGCATAATGCATGCTGAAGAAAAATTCACGCCAAAGACCTGGCCGGCCTCCCCTGAAAAGGCAACCCTTGAGGGGAAAAACAAGTTTATGGGCTTTTGGTTTTTCCTTGGTGGAGAAACGGTTCTTTTCGGATCTCTTTTCGCAACATATTTAGCGCTTAAAGACAAAGTTCCTAGTGACAGTCATGCACTTGCTGCTGACATCTTTGATTTACCACTTGCATTTATTGCAACTATGTTACTTCTAACAAGTTCTCTTACAAGTGTTTATGCAATGTACCATATGAAGAACTATAACTTCCAACGCATGCAGGCTTGGTTATTAGTCACGGTTCTTCTAGGTGCAGCTTTCCTTGGATTAGAGATTTATGAGTTTAATCATTACGTACACGAATACGGGCATACTTTTACTAGTAGTGCATTTGGTTCAGCCTTCTACACACTAGTTGGATTCCACGGAGGACACGTAGCTTTCGGTCTTTTATGGATTGTAAGTTTAATGCTTCGAAACGCTAAACGTGGTTTGAACCTTTACAATGCTCCAAAGTTCTATTTAGCTTCTCTATACTGGCACTTTATCGACGTTGTATGGGTATTTATCTTTACAGTAGTATACTTAATGGGAATGGTGGGATAAACTGATGGCGAATCAACAATCAAATTCAGGTAACCCAAGTGTAGATTACGAATATCGTCGTAAGAAAAATGCAGAAGACATGAGAATGCAGGTTACTTCCTTCATGTTAATGATTTTCTTAACATTAGTGGCGTTCATTGCAGTGGCTGGAGATTTTGATAAGTACTTTATTGTACCTTTTATCCTCTTACTTGCAGTGGTTCAACTAATTTTTCAACTTTATTACTTCATGCATATGAGTCATAAAGGTCATGAAGCTCCTGCATTATTCCTGTATTCTGGTGCACTTGTTGCATTTATCACAGTGTTAGCATTTGTAACGATTGTATGGATCTAAATTAAAAAAGTCAGCCGGATGGCTGGCTTTTTTTGTTGGGCTGGAGTTCTTATGTGCTTGTCGGGCCTGGTCAAGCCGCTTCCGCTTTTCATTGTCCAGCTACGGGGCTTAGAGGCTCGAGGTCATAAGTCAAACATACCAAAAAGGCAAAGAGCGCCTTTCAGGGATGCTCGTCTTATGCTTGTCGCCTCTGTGCAAAGCCCCTCCGCTTTTCATTGTCCAGCTCCAGCGGCTAGGCCCTCGAGGTCATAAGTCAAACATACCAAAAAGGCAAAGGGGCGCCTTTCCGGTATGTTCGTCTTATGCTTGTCGGGCCTGTTCAAGCCGCTTGCGCTTTTCTAATTGTCAAGAACTTGTCATTACCTTCCGTTGAAGTGGGGGAGGGTTGTCAGTATAATGGGGATAGGTGTTAAATGTGAAATGAGGTGAGCAAATGCCTTTGGGTATTTTTGGTTTTATGGCTTTATGGAGCCCGTTTTTTTTATTGGCTTTAGTATTTATTACGGTCGTATATTTCTTGATCACTGTCAAATGGAGAGACAGTTTTAAAGAAAATGAAAAATTGACCATCAAAGAAGCCACTTATTTTATTCTGGCAATGGTTCTACTATATGGAATTAAGGGTTCGCCGGTAGAAATCATGAGCACAATATTATTTTCTGCTCACATGGCACAAATGGCGTTACTATATTTAGTGGTCACTCCACTGCTCATATTGGGAATTCCTAAATGGGTCTGGAAAGCTGCAGTTGAATTACCGGTGGTTAAGCAAGTATTTAAATTTATGACAAAACCATTGATCTCTTTACTATCTTTCAATATCATCTTTTCGATTTATCATATCCCTTTAGTGTTTGATAATGTCAGAACTGATGCCACTCTTCACGGTTTGGCAACCGTTATTCTATTCTTATTATCTTTATTTATGTGGTGGCCATTACTAAATCCAGTGGATGACGATATTGACTTAAGCGGGCTCAAGCGTATTGGATATATTCTTGGGAGTGCAGTGTTATTGACTCCTGCATGCGGTTTGATCATTTTTGCCGAGAATCCTTTATATGCCCCTTATTATGATCCACAGGAATTCCTTAAAGCGTTGGCACTATGTGTACCTGTGAACACTCTGGAAGGATTGACGCTGACTGGGCCGGAGTTATTTACCGATATGTCTACACAAAATGATCAACAGCTTGGCGGAGTGATCATGAAGATTGTTCAGGAGATTGTATTTGGAGTTATGCTGTTCAACTTGTTTTTTCAATGGTATCGCAATGATCAGGAGAAACAAGAAAAGCTATCCTATGATCCTGTTGATCCTAAATTGACAGAACAGTAACGTTTGAAGGGATGATGAACGTCATTCCTCTGATTACATAGCATATTATCTTTAGAAAAGAGAGGAACAGAGATGGGTTTACCTATTTTACCTACCATTAGTACCACCTTTATCGTATTAAGTGCAGTCACAGTTGCGATTGGCTGGTGGCAGATTAAACAGAGAAGGATTGAGCAACATCAGAAAACCATGACTCTTGCAGGTATTTTTGCGCTTATCTTTTTCATCATTTATATGAGCAGAACGATCTTTGTTGGGAACACGTCCTTTGGAGGTCCCGATAGCATCAAGATTTATTATACGATTTTTCTAGTATTCCATATAACTTTGGCCACAACCGGGGCAGTATTTGGTCTTATGAGCTTGTGGACGGGCTATAAAGATCGTTTAGCGAGGCACCGTAAGCTGGGACCGATTACGAGTTTTATCTGGTTCTTTACAGCTATTACAGGAGTCGCTGTGTATCTGCTCCTTTATGTATTCTATAAAGGCGGAGAAACAACTTCTGTCATTCGGGCAATACTCGGATATTAAAGAAAACCTATTATGTGAAGAATCACATAATAGGTTTTTTCTTTTGATTAGGCTCTTTTCTAAAGGCTCGTGGCTATCTCAGAGAAGAAAGTAGTAATTGATTTCCGCTACAGGATGCTCGCTTTCCGCGGGGCTGGCGGTGAGCCTCCTCGGCTGTGCCTCCGGGGTCTCACCTGTCCAGCTATTCCCGCAGGAGTCGATCATCCTGCAGCGAGCATCAACTTTCTAAGCATGTATTTTTAATAGAAATAAATAAAATCAAAAGCATTTAGCAAACAATTTTTTTTGGGGGTGAGTAGAATTAATGTCCTATTGAAGAAGAATTCTTTCTTCTAATTAGTTTGTTTTTTAATACCTTTAGCTCTGTCACGAAAAACTTTTAAAGATGGTGAGGGGAACTGCGTAGACTCCTGCGGAAGTACGGTCGTGCCGAGACCCCGGAAGCGAAGCAGTTCCCCTCACCATCAAGCACATATTAATAGACAGAGCTTAAGCAGTCCTATTGTTAAAAACAACAATCTTTGAGAGAACTAAAGGGAATGGTAGAAGCACCGTCGAATGTAGAAATAGTAGAAGGGAGCAGATAGAGCATGATTACAAAATTAAACCACGGTCAGTTTGAAGAATCCTTACAGTTATCAGAATATGCTTTTCAATATGAAGTACCAAGTGAAGACAGAGAGAGACGCCTTCAACAAACTAAAGATCATACTGTGTATGGAATATATGAAGAAGGGAACTTAGCTGCAAAGCTTCATTTGATCCCGCTCCAAGTACACCTGGGTAAACATGTGTATCCGATGGGAGGTATTGCCGGAGTCGCCACCTATCCGGAGTTCAGAAGAAGGGGGTATGTGCGTCAATTAATGGATCATTCATTACAGAAGATGAAGGAGGATGGCACAGTCCTATCCATGCTTCATCCTTTTTCTATTGATTTCTATCGGAAATTTGGATGGGAAGTATTTGCATCTTTCCACAAGGTACAGCTTGAGAAGAAAAACCTTGTACCATTAAAGCCTTACAATGGACTAATCAGGAGATTTAAGAAGGATACATATCCTATTGAATTGGAATCGATTTATGATCGCTATGCGGAGCAGCATAATGGGATGTTGATACGTTCAAAAAAATGGTGGAGGGATAGGAGCATCACCGATCTGTGGATAGCGATATATTATAACGATACAGGGGAAGCAACCGGGTACCTTACTTATGAAGTGAAAAAGGAAAAAATGAAGGTTGAAGAGTTTGTTCCTCTTACAAGTGATGCAAGAATTGGTTTATGGAACTTCATTTGTCAGCATGACTCAATGGTTAATGAAGCTGAACTTATATTGAACCCCTTTGAAGTGTTACCCTATATGCTGAAGAACCCAAGAATTAAAGTAGAGAAGCACCCATATTTCATGGCAAGAATCGTCGATGTTGAAAACTTCCTGAAGAGATATGTAAAAGAGATCGACTTTCAGTATCAACTTAAATTCTCCTTGTCGGATTCGACAGTCGCTTGGAATAACAGCACTTTTATTCTTAATAAAAATGAAGTGGTTGTTGGTGAAAAGATTGAGGCACCGATTTCGCTGGACATCAAAGATTTCACAGCATTAATCTTTGGAGTGCATACCCCTGAGGAACTGCTCCAAATGGGAAAACTTCAGGCTGGGGAGGAGGATTTTCATAAGCTTCAAGCCTTGTCCCAGGGAAATCATCCCTTCTTTTACGATTTCTTTTAAGAGAAAATAAAGTATAAAAGACCAATTCCCTGGCGTTCGGGAATTGGTCTATTTTCATAACTTGAAATTCGTTTTTATTATACCAGCCTCTTTAGCCGAATTAAACACGATAAGGATGAGCGGCCCGATAATAAAGCCCAATACACCAAAGAGTTTTAGCCCTAGATACATGGCGATTAATGTAGCGAGCGGGGATAAACCAATATGGGTTCCCATTACTTTAGGCTCAACCGTTCTCCTTATGATAAGAAGAATGGCTGCCAACACTGCTAGTTGAGTTCCTAATGCGATATTTCCCGTCAGCAGATGGAAAATAGACCAGGGTGCCAAAACAACGATTGATCCTATCAAAGGAATAAAATCAATCACCCATATGATAATCGACATCACGATCGCAACTTCTGGAGAAATGAATAGAAGTCCAATTAAGGAAACGACAAAGATGATGATACTCACCAGGAATTGCGCTTTAAAGAATCCAAAAATAACATAGGTGAGTCGGGAAGTCATAAACGCCACTTTCTCTGCTGTTCTTTCAGTCAGGTGTCCATAAATGGATTTCTTAATTCGAGGTAAGTCCAACATGAAAAGAAAGAGAGCAATTAAGTAAACGAGAAAACTCACTAAATAATTGGGAATATAAGATAAAAACACACTAATCTTTTCAATATTGACAGAGTTAAGAATCTTCGTCTTTCCACTATTTAAGAAATTTTGTACGTCTTCACTGAAGCTTCTCACTAGTTCATCAGGAAGATCCTCAGTCGCATTCAACAGGCGATCCTCGTAATCAAGCCAAATGTCGCTTAATTGGTTTACATATTTCGGGGCATCTTCTATCAGCTTGATACCTTCACCAACGACTTTTGTAGTAACGAAAAACGAGGATACGCTTATAAGAAGCAGGAACAGTATAAAAACAGAAAGTACCGCCATCCGACGTTTTGCAGAGAAACGATTTTGTATAAAGCTAACGGCAGGCTCCAGGAAAAGTGCTGTTATAATCGCAGTAATCAAGGGGACTGAAACAGGTAATATAAAAAAAGCAACTATAGCAAGTATTAAGATGATAAGTGTGATGATTAAAACTTTTTTCGTGAAAAACTTGGACAATGGTGTACCCCTTTCTAACAGAAACCTATTACTATCATTATATGAGAGAATGAGAAGAATGAACAGTAGGAAGAAAGTGAAATTCAGAAGGTTTTACATCTAAAAGGGCCCTTAGTGGAGTTTGGATTGATCCTGATTGGATAATACAGAAAAGACTGTCTAAAGAAAGACAGTCTTTTCAAAACTGATATTACCAGGCAAAGTTCGTTGCTTCTTTTTTGACGTCTGCAATAAGTTTTTCACAAGAAGTGACCAGATGTTTAGGGAATTCTTCACCTTCACCGTATTCTATACCGTGTGGATAATAATGCTTTCCTAATAATGGAGTCATTAGTTGAATAACGGCGTCATGCTTTCCGATATCTCCCTCAACAGCAAGACCTTGGATTCGTAAATAGAAAATACCTTCTCTGATTTCAAATTTACGATCGTACGTCACTCTTTCATAATCCCATTGACCTGCACGAACAAGTCCATGAGATTCCATGATCTCGTCTAATCGGTTCAAGTCCACTTTTAAGCTTTCAAATTCAGTTCCTTCAAAACGCATAAAAATTCCCTCCTATATTGTCCGGCATGAGGACTTTCGAGCCCTGATGCTTTTCGTATGGTAGAAGCATTTATATCGGTGTATGTACAATGATACTAAATGCGGTATTTCTCATTCTTAATAATAGTGGAAAAACCTTTATCTTGCAATGTCTTCAATCATTTGAATTTGTCATTTTTAAAAAAATGAATATCCTGGAGGAGAATGAGAAAAATATAGGAAGTAATTCGGAACGTATGAGGAGGATCCAAATGACGAAAATCAGGGATATGATGACAAATGATATTGAAACTTGTTCGTTACTGGACAATGTGTATGAGGTTGCCTTAAAAATGAAAGAACACAATGTAGGATCCATTCCCATCGTGGATGGTGATAAGATTGTGGGAATGATGACAGACAGGGATATCGTCCTCCGCTGTATTGCTGAAAAACATCCTGCTTCTTCAAAAGTAGAAGATATCATGAGTAAACACTTAATAACGGTAGGACCTGACACCGAAGCACAAGAAGCGGCCCATATCATGGCTGAGCATCAGGTACGAAGGCTCCCGGTGGTCGAGGGAGATCGATTGATCGGTATGATATCTTTAGGTGATTTTGCTATAAGGGAGTCTCTGGGCAGACAGGCCTACGTTGCGTTAGAAAATATATCAGAATCAAACTTTAGAAATAAACCGTTTTAAACTTGGGGAGATGATCCATATAGGATCATCTCTATTCTATTTGGTTTTAGAAACCTTTACCCACCTGAGATTCATTTGTTTTAGAAGGGATGAAAATATGCTATCCTTTATACTAGACTGAAGTTTTAGAATCATAAACAATGGTATAATAATTCTAGTATTTGTGGCATATGCTGATAGAGAAAGTAGAGAGGAGGGAAATTTCTGAGAACCGTTTTGCGTATTTTGATCATTCTTGTCATTATTTTATTTATTGGTATTTATCAAGGTCAAAAACAAGAAAATGAGCCTCTTAAAGGACCAGAAACCCAAACTCTTAAAGAAGACAACGAAAACCAATTAAATCAATCAATCGAAGCTCCAGGGGAACGACCTGCATCAGGTTTATCCACTTGGATTGGCAAAGATACAAAAAAGGTAACTGAAGCTTTTGGAGAACCAGAGAGGGTTGAACCAAGCTCTTACGGGTATGAATGGTGGATCTACCCGATATCGGATAAACAGTACATACAAATGGGCGTCACTAATCATAAAGTTGTTACGTTGTTTGCCATTGGGAATCAGGTGGATGTGGCCCCTTATAAATTGGGACAACGTTTAGAAGACATTTACCGTTTTACAATTGTGGATTCCGAAATCGTTGTAAATGACGAATCAGGTGCTTATCAGTTTGAATTAAATGAAGAAGACCTGAATACCAGGCTTCTTGTAACCCTTGGAGATATTTATGCCCAGCTTTATCTGGACAAATTCACTGGAAGGCTTACGAGCATCCGCTTTCTTGATAGTCAAACATTGATCGAGATGCATCCATATGAAATGATGTATCGAGGGGAATTGGCTGAGGAACAAGAGCCAAGCGAGGACGAATGGGATAAAGTGAATAGTGCGAGCGAACAGCAGATCTTTGATATTACAAATGTGATCAGACATCAATTCGAAGCAGATAAACTAAAATGGGATGAAGAAACGGCAATGGTAGCAAGAGGGCATAGTCAAGAAATGTATGAAGAAGATTATTTCTCACATGATTCACCAACTTTCGGCAACTTATCCGAGCGTCTGGAAAGTGAAAATGTTAAGTTCAAGACTGCAGGGGAAAACATCGCTTCCCAGTACACGGACGCTCCAGAAGCCGTACATGGCTGGCTGAATTCGGAAGGCCATCGAAAGATCCTACTGGAACAACAATTCACCCATCTTGGCGTAGGTGTTTATAAAAGGTACTACACACAAAACTTTATAGAGAAATTTGAAGAAAAAGAATAAAAAGGTTGATTCCCTGAGACGTATGGGGAATCAACCTTTTCTTTTTGAAAAAAAGTCTATCGTTTCTTTTTGAAAATAAAAAACGAGCCGGTAGAATGAGCAACAATCTTCCCGTCTGAACTGATAACTTTCCCGTCCACTACAATGGTCTTGCTTCCCTGATGAACGACAGTAGCATGAGCAGTTAAACGATCCCCTATACCTGGTGCCAAGTAATGTACGTTTAAATTTGTCGTTACAGCTCCATATCCTTCAGGCAGCACCATATTGGCTAATGTGCCCATAGCGGAGTCCACTAATGTAGCGGTTACTCCGCCATGAACGATCTGCAGTGAGTTATGCGTAACGGGCGTAATAGGAATGCTTATTTCGAAATTCCCGTCTTTCACTTCGCGCTCCATAGCAAATATTCCGCCTATGATTGATCCATTTTCATTGTCTTTCTTACGTTTAACTCCTTCGAGAAGCTGTTTCAAGATTAGAAGATCCTCATCCGATGCTCCTGAAAGACATTCATCTAACAACTCTTGTACATGCTCTTTCATCTTCATACATCCTTTTCTTTATTCACAGCCAAAACATTCATTGGAAACTGTAAAATCAACGTTAATATACATGTAAATATTACTACAAAAAGGAATGTATCACCATTCTTTTGAATCCTTCATAAAGTGTAGTAGGTAGATGCCTGTAATGGAGGTGTTCATAAAATGGGTAAATCACTACACCCTAAGGTAAAAGAGTTTAAAGGATTTGTGAGAAAGCATCCGAAAATTGTGAAAGATGTCCGGAATGGGGATGCCAATTGGCAGGATCTCTTTGAAGACTGGTACTTACTGGGGGAAGATGATACAAGGTGGGATAAGTATAAAGACGAAGCTGCGAAAGAATCAAGCCCAACTAACCAAGGAAGTAAAAGCGGGTGGATGGATCAGGTTGGAGATATGGTGAAAAAAATGGACGCTAATCAATTGCAACAGCATATTAACAGCTTAAGTGAAGCCTTGGGAGCAGTACAAGGAGTACTTAGTCAATTTCAGTCAAATAATAATAGGGGATCAGGGACAACAACCAAAACTGAAACACCACCCAAACCCTCCCATCCATTTTCATTCCGGAAAGATTAGGAGGCTGACTAAAGGTGCGAGCAGACATTATTGAGTATATTTATGCCAAGGATGATTTGAAATTATTTTTAAGAGATCAGCCACAGTGGTATCGTACACTTTCTCGAAATCCCAATGAATTAGAGAAATTCGAAATTGCGTCGATTAACCATTTTCAAAAAACGATTCCTCATCGAGTACAAAAATTCTCAAACGGAGTCCAAATGGCCTCCATGATGATCAGTATGTTCCAATCAATGAATAGTGCCGATAGTTAAGGCACTATTTTTTTGTGTGAAAGCCATAATAATTTTGAGTAAAAAGTGAAACGGTTGGGCAAGGCTATTAGTAAGGAGTGGTGTACACGATGAAGAAAATCATTTTTCTATCCATTGCGTTACTTATGTTTTTAAGCGGCTGTAAGGAAAAAATGCCTGAACCGGAAAGCTTTGCGTTTACTAAAAAAGTTGAAGCTGCGAAGTCTGAGGAAAAACCTCTTTCCATCAAACATATGGTACAAGGAAGTCAAGTGTATATTGAATGTATCGTTCCAAATGTAACATTCACATCAGAAAAAAACGGAGCGAAAAAAGGAAAGATCGTCGTTCGTTCAAATACCGGCAATTTGTATAAGGAGTATCATACAGCTGCCTTTGTTGTAAAAGGATTACCAAAAGGTGTGCATCTTCTCAACGTTGAAATAGTAGGGACGAATAACAAATCGTTAGGGATGAAAAAGCAGTTTTATGTGACGATTCAATAATCATTGATTTTTAAAGTCCGTCGTAAAAATATTTTTTTCGGCGGTATTTTCCTTGGCTACAGCATTCGAAAAAGTGGGGCAACTCCAAAAAATTCATTTTGCATATTCGCTTCCTTACGTGAAACGTGTTAAAATATCGTTACGGAGGTGAGCGTTATGCTTGCTACTATAGAAAGAATGGAAATATTGGATTCAGCTGACGAATTATCTCAGTGGATTTTAGAATCTGATGTGGCAGAAAATTATCGTAAGTCTTTATATAAACTTCGTAACAATTCTGAAACTCAACGAAAAGTACAAACCTTTTCGCGAATGAAAGAAAGTTACGAAGAAGTTCAACGTTTCGGACGTTACCACCCGGACTACAAAACCATCATGAAAGAAATCCGTGAAGTGAAAAGAGAAATGGACCTTGATGAGAATGTAGCGGAGTTCAGAAGGGTGGAAAACGAGCTGCAAGATCTGCTTGATCAAGTGAGCCTGCTAATCGGACATTCCGTGTCTAAAAATGTAAAGGTTCCTTCAGGGAATCCTTTTTTCTCAAGCGGAGGATCATGCGGGGGAGGCTGCGGTTCTGGCGGAAGCTGCGGTTGTTCAGCCTAATCAAATGAAAAGAAGAGCGGACGATGTGTCTGCTCTTCTTTTCATTTTGTGGAGGTTCATCCTTATCCGTTACTGTCTTAACCGAACACAATCCACACAGAGGTTTCCACAGCAAAACATTTTTTCCTGGGGGACATAGAACCTGTGACGATATACATACAATGGTTTTTCTTCCCTGAAATAAATTGTATCAGAATGCAGTCTCTTGCCCCGCATCGCCCTAGCTGACCATTTTTTAATGGAATACTCAATGTCAGTTTTCTCTTTATCGGATCTTATATAAATAAATGGTATGCCTGCACTCCATTTCACATGCGCATCTTCAATTCCTTCCTCTTTTCGAAGTTGATCGATAAAAAAGTCCCAAATCATATTCAAATCCATTGTGACCCTCCGTTCTCTACTTCATTATGTAGTATTCACTGTACGCTCTGTTTAATGAAAGTTCGCACCATTACGTATTGCTTACCGCCACATTATTATGCTAGACTTATAAAAAAGTGATTCCTAGAGGGGAAACTATATGTTAACAGAGAGACAAGGTTTAGTTGTTTGGTTACATAGTTTGAAGCATGCCAAGTCCCTGAGGCGATTTGGGAATGTTCACTATGTTTCGAAGAAAATGAAATATGTTGTACTTTATTGTAATCAGGATGAAATCGACACGGTAATGGAAAGAATTGCTGCCTATTCCTACGTGAAAAAGGTAGATCCTTCTCATAAGCCATTTATAAAGTCTGTTTTTGAAAATTCCCGTCCGGATAAGGCAAAGGAATATGATTACAAAATGGGATTTTAATGTTTGCTGCCAAAGAGTGTTGTTTTGGCAGCTTTTTTCTTAAGGGTGATACACCTCCGTTACAAAAAGCTGCACGATTAACATCCTTTATTGCAAAGGCAGTATATAATGATTTAATCGCAGTATCGCGATCAGATGCTGATAGTACAATGCTTTCTCCGGATACAGAGTGGAGGGTTTCACATCCATTTGGATGATGACCCTGTCTAATTCCTTAGCTGTCTCTTCAAAAAGGGAGTAGCGCTGGTTTGGTGTGATATTCGGATTTGGGATTCCTTCCCGGCAAACATAAATGGCTTGGAATTTCCCTTGTTCTGTAGGTTTCATCACAAGAGCCATGGATGATACAGCCCGGTTATTAACAATAGTATGAAATGCCATCATATGCTGTAATCGTTCTTTATTTGCTTTAGCAAGCTCCATTAGTTCATAAATATCTGAATATCCTTCTCCTAATTCAATAAAACGTTGAATCATTCATTCAATCTCCTTTTCTTACCGAGTTTATCAATTCCTTATTATTTCAAACATATAGTGATAAGTAAAGATTCAAAATTACTTATAGGGGTGATCGTGGTGGTATGGTTATTTCTATTTATCGTCCTGGGATTATCATGTTTGTATGTTATTGGCGGGAGACACGATACGAAAGAAATTGAATTAATGAATTGTGATTCTTTTATCGTGACAGCAATATTGTCTACACTGGCGGTTCACGGAATTCTATCTCTGGCAGAGGAGGTTGAATGGCAAAACTTTACTCTTCAAGATTTACAAGAAACTCTTATAAGCAATGGATTGCTGGATAAAAGTGAATGGGATGAAATGCTTGCAGATCATTTAAACCAAGCTTCCTTTCCCGCCGACAGTAAAGACCTGGATTTTGGTTAAATGATTGGAAATAATCGAAAAATATTCCACCAATAGCTGCCGGAATCTGCTATTCTTTAAGTAACAGACGGAGTTAAGGAGTAAAGTATGAAACGCATCCTATTTACATTTGGTCTAGTAATGATTTTGATTAGTTCCAGCATTCTTTTCTTTCAATGGATGGGATTCACAACAGAAAGTGCAGAAGAGCCTGGGGCTGTAAAGGTAGATCAATCTTATTCCATCACACATGAAGGAAACTCATTTTTTGTGACACAAACCATTCATTTCTTATCAACAATCCCTAAACAAATAACCATTCAATGGCCAAGTGATGCCAGCGATTTTTCATGTGTAAATGACAGAGGGGATGAGTGTTTAACGAAAGAAAATGGAGAATTCCAATTAAGTAATCTCTATAAAGACCTTAAGGAGATCACGATTACCTATACATTCGAGCAGCCGACTAAAAAAGAAAGTATGTTAGTGAAAGATTGGCACCCTGTTCTATCTTCTATCGAAACATTAAATACAGATATTCACATAACAGAAAAAAGTTTGAGGACTGGAAAATGGGTAGCAGGATATAAATCTTCCAGCCATAAAAAAAAGAATTATATCGATTATTATTCTTTCAACGGTCGGGGTGAGCCTTCCGCATTATATTTCACTGAAGATCCGTTAGTGGAGAAAGCTTCATCTACAGTGAGGATGTTGTACGACAGGACCGATATAAAAGAGGATAGGGCAGTCCAACCAGGTTCCTTTGAAGGGTTTGTAACCGTCATCATCACGGACAAAATAGAGCCCTATGTATCTCCATATTTGATTGTAAGGAACACAGCTGAAAATGAAATGCTCAATGAACTGAAAGGGAGCTTACTGTATCAACAGTATTTTTCCACTGATGAAGAGGCTTGGCTTAAGGAATTCATCGTTAGCATCCTATTAAAAAAACAACCGCACACATCAAAATCTGCATGGGCTTATAAAGAAGTAATGGAAGGGCTGACCTCTTCCCAATTGGATACTTTTAAACGGAAAATGGAAGAGGACAAGACCAAATCGGTTGATGCAACAAAATTAGATGTGATTTTAGGAAAAGTTACAGGCTTTGACTCTACATTTTTTACTGAAAGTGTAAAAGGAAAAAGGAATATCCCTATGATTCTTAATAGCGATGATCCTGTACTCATCAACAAAAAAACACATAACCTTTCTTATATTTCTTATAGACAAAAAGAACTTATTGAATTTCCACAAGCAGTAAAGGCTTTGGGACTGGACATTAAAGAGATAAAGCCAAACGTATTCTTTACATCGTTAAATGGAAATACATTCAGGTTTTATGTGAATGAAGATTATTTTATTTATAATGAAGAAAATTACGGCTTATTAACGAATCCAATCCAAACGGTTGGGGGTTCCATTTATATGGATGTTCACTGGTTCGAGAAATTGTTCAGGGTAGAAGTGATGAATAAGGAAGTTTCCACTAGAGATGATGAAAGAACGTAAAAAGCCCTGCAGAACTTTCTGCAGGGTCCTTCTATATCCATTTCTGGAAAGAAGGCAAAGGGAGAGGAGAAACCGGAGGAAGAACTTATGGGGAATCGTAAGTCTTCTCCGCGGTTGGCAACAACATCAGTTAGGATGCTGTTACTTCCATTATCACCTATCAAAATGATTTTATACATGTTTTGGAACAATTTCAGTATGTAGCGATATCTGTCGAGATATGATAGGATAGTGAAGAAAAAATACATATATGGTGGATGATTATGAGAGTAATATCAGGTACGTTAAAAGGTAGACCGTTGAAAGCTGTTCCAGGCAGTGGGACACGGCCGACAACAGATAAGGTGAAAGAGTCTATATTTAATATGTTAGGCCCCTATTTTGAAGGGGGTACAGGATTGGATTTATTTGCAGGAAGCGGCGGACTCGGAATAGAAGCCCTGAGTCGTGGACTCCATTCTGTGATTTTCGTGGACCGTGATGCAAAAGCATTTCAAACCATTAAGGCAAACCTCCAGGATTGTGACCTGGCGGAGAAAAGCGAAGTGTACAGGAACGAAGCAACGAGGGCGTTAAAGGCAATTTTAAAAAGAGAGATAACCTTTGATTATATCTTCCTGGACCCTCCTTATAAACAGCAGAAGCTTCAACAACTCCTGGAATTCATCGACGAGCACAACCTTCTAAATGAAAGCGGTTACGTCATGTGTGAACATGGTTCGGAAATTACATTGGGAGATAGAGTCGGGGGCATGGAGAAAGTAAGGGAAGAAACGTATGGAATCATAAGGATTTCCATTTTTTCAAGGTGACTGAAGGTAGAAACGATAAATAGCCAGGGGGTATTATAATGACGAGCATTGCAGTTTGTCCGGGTAGTTTTGATCCCATTACATATGGACATTTAGATATTATTACACGGGGTGCGAAAGTTTTTGATCAAATTTATGTGGTGGTCTTAAATAACTCTTCTAAAAAACCACTATTCTCTGTAGAGGAAAGAATTGAATTGATTCGTGAAGTTACCGGGGACATTCCTAATGTGGTTGTCGATTCTTTTCAAGGACTCTTAGTTGATTACGCAAAAAAAGTGAATGCGAAAGCAATCATTAGAGGGTTGCGTGCGGTATCAGACTTTGAATATGAAATGCAGATTACGTCAATGAACAGGGTTTTAGAAGATGATATCGAGACGTTCTTCATTATGACGAATAATCAATATTCTTTCTTGAGCTCGAGTATAGTAAAAGAAGTGGCTAAGTATGGAGGCAACATATCTGAATTAGTGCCGAAACGAGTGGAAGAATCGTTAAAGGAAAAATATAATGAATTAAATAAGCCCCAATAATGAATACAGGGTTGATCCAAGTGTGCAGACTTTACATTTCTCATTTTGTGAGAAGTATATTGTCGTAGGCAATGGGATCAACCCATTCTTTATTTTTATGCTTGTCTTCTTACATATAATACGATATAGAGAATCAAACTGAATATCGTGATCACTGGACCTGCTGTCTTAAACCAATACAGTATTTCCGTCCAGAATGCATTATTTTTCATTGCGAATACAGGTATGGCATTGGAGAGCTGCTCATCGGAAAATCTCTCGTATATCGGTTTCCAAATGATGATGGTCGTGACGGAAGCGGCTATTCCGTGAATAAATCGGGCATAGAAGAAGGGCTTGAACCGAATGTCGGTTTCTGCCAATATGCTCGCAACTTGTGCTTGGACACTGAACCCGCTGAACCCCAATATAAAACTTGTAATAATGGCTTGCTGAAGCAGAGTAGCTTCATTTACTCCACTTGTCAGCTTGCCGCCTAACGTGATTTCAAACAAGCCTGAAATAAATGGAATGCTTAATTGCTCTGGTAATTGGAGCAGAATAAATAGAGTTGACAACCCTTCTGCAACAAAGGTCGTAATATGCAGATGATAAAGCATTTTATTAATGACCGAAAATAGGATAATGAAACCACCGATCATCAGTAAGGTTTGAATGGAAGAGGTGACAGCATCTCCTAAGAGTTTCCCTATAGGGCGCTTATCTTGCAGTCTTGTGTGATGAAGAGCAGAAAAGGCTTCACGAATGATAAAGCCTTTTTTTCCGGATGACTGATTTCTCAATTCTTCCTTATCTTTTCCACCATAGAATCTCATGACGACACCTACACAGATGTTTCCAATATAATGAGCGGCAGCTAAAACAATTCCGAGGGTAGCATTCTGAAAGAACCCAACCGACACAGCTCCAAATATGAATAAAGGATTGGAAGAGTTCGTGAAGGAAACAAGACGTTCCGCTTCCAATTTCGTGATTTGTTCTTCCTGCCTCAGACGGGCCGTCAGTTTGGCTCCAGATGGAAATCCTGATGCCATTCCCATTGCCCACACAAATCCTCCGACTCCAGGGACCCGGAATAATGGCCGCATCAAGGGTTCCAGCATGACCCCGATAAATCTGACTACACCAAAACCAATCAACATTTCAGACACGATGAAAAATGGCAATAACGAGGGGAAAACGATCTCCCACCACATATCTAATCCCCGAATGGAGGCCTCAAGAGATTCTCCCGGCATTATGATGAGAGATGCCGCAAATATAGTCACGCTCATCGATAAAGCCAAGGTTTTGATTTTCGATTTGAACAACCGGACTTCCCCCTCTTATGAAATTAGTTCCTTCTATATCAATTCCTTGTGAATTGGGAAAAGAATGATAAAATGGGATTAATTCAACTTGTCCTCATATTATTCAATATACTCATACATAATTGAAATAGACCATATGATGAAATGTACCGATAACTCGGCAAAAGGGGGAAGGGCATGGACAGACCCAAGATTGGATTAGCCCTCGGCTCGGGTGGGGCAAGAGGATTTGCGCATTTAGGGGTGTTAAAGGCATTTGATGATGCAAAGATACCTATAGATATGATTGCAGGCAGCAGTATGGGTGCTCTTGTGGGCTGTTTTTATGGGGTAGGGCATAAGATGGAAGACCTCTACAAGCTTTCCACAACCTTCAGAAGAAAATACTATTTAGACTTTACCGTTCCGAAGATGGGCTTTATTTCGGGTAAAAGGATAAAAGAATTCATTCAGCTTTTTACACATAATAAAAATATTGAAGATTTAAAAATTCCCATAAGTGTCGTTGCCACAGATATTACAAATGGTGAAAAAGTGGTGTTTACGACCGGCCCTATCTCAAGTGCGGTCCGGGCAAGTATTGCGATCCCGGGTATATTTGTGCCTGAAAGAATAAACGGCCGCTTACTCGTGGACGGAGGAGTCATTGACCGGGTACCTGTTTCGGTTGTAAAAGAGATGGGTGCTGACATTGTCATTGGAGTCGATGTATCTCATGTGAAAAGGAATGCTGAAATCACAACGATTTATGATGTGATTATGCAAAGCATCGATATCCTTCAATTAGAAATCGTCGCACATCGTGAATTTGCATCTGACTTTATGATCAGACCCCATGTACAAATGTATAGCACCAGAGCCTTTAAGAATATTGATGAAATTATCGATATGGGGGAGGAAGAGGCGAAGAAGGTTATTCCTTCTATACAGAAAGCTTTAGATGATTGGAAGGAGTAATGAGCATGAAAACGAAAACATTAATCAGAACCTTAGTCATCATGACCATTATCATGGTTGCTACATCCTTTTATTATCTTCCCTTCTATGTAACGAAGCCGGGAGGAGCCCATGAACTGGATCCGATCGTAGAAGTGAAGAATGGCTATGAGGACGAAGGTGAATTAATGCTTACAACCGTCAGGATGGGAAGGGCAAATATCTATGCCTATCTTATGGCAAGCTTAAAAAAATACGAATATATCTTTCCGGTTGAGGAAATTAGAAGCCCACATGAAAGTGACGAGGAGTATAATCTTCGTCAACTGCACCTAATGGCTGACTCTCAAAACCATGCCATTGAAGTGGCCTTTAAAAAAGCGGGTAAATTCTATAAATACACCTATAAAGGTATATATGTATTAAATATTTACCCATCTATGCCGGCAGAAGAAGTGTTAATGCCTGGTGATCGCATTACAGCCGTTGATGGGAATACAATTCAATCATCAGAGGAATTCATTGAATATGTGAGCAAGAAAAAAAGTGGGGATAGTGTGAAGATTACCTACGTTCGGGATAAGGAAGAAATGGTGGAAACGATTTCCTTGGAGGCTTTCCCTGATATGCCCGATAAAGTAGGTCTTGGAATTACGCTAAGTGACGATAAAGAAATCAAAACCGACCCGCCGGTGAAACTGGATACTGAAGAGATTGGTGGCCCTTCCGCAGGATTGATGTTTAGCTTGGAGATTTATAATCAACTAACGAAGGATGACATTACGAAGGGTCATTCTATTGCGGGGACCGGGACGATTTCCGAAAGCGGGGAAGTTGGACGCATTGGCGGTATAGAGCAGAAGGTCATTGCTGCTGACAAAACAGGTGCAGAATATTTCCTTGCTCCAGATGAAAACGTTACAAAAGAAATGAAAGAAAAGTATCCTGAACTTGAATCGAACTATACTGCTGCCAAAAGAACAGCTGAAGACATTGGTACTGATATGAAAGTAATACCAGTGAAAAGCTTTGATGAAGCATTAGCATTTTTACAAACATTAGCCAAATAGTCAAAGAGGCTGTCTTAGGTCAGCCTCTTTCTATTTGGCTCTTTTCGTAAAGTTTGTTGCTATTGTAGAGGAGAAAGTAATAGTTGATTTCCGCTCCAGGATGCTCGCTTTCCGCTGGGCTGGCGGTGAGCCTCCTCGGCTGCGCCTCCGGGGTCTCACCTGTCCAGCTATTCCCGCAGGAGTCGAGCATCCTGCAGCGAGGATCAACTTTCTGAGCATGAATCCTTAATGGAAAACAATTAAAACAAGAATTTTAGCAAACAATTTCATTTAAGGTAAGTAGAGATTGAATTTCCTTTTAAGGAAGAAGAATTATTTTTTTCTAGTTACACTGTTTTCTTACACACTTTGAAGCTCTGTCATGAAAATACTGTTAAAGATGGTGAGGGGAACTGCGCAGACTCCGGCGGATTTTGGGCGTGCCGAGACCCCGTTCGGCTAAGCTGAGGAGGCTCGGCCGAACGCTAGCTGCAAGCGGAGCAGTTCCCTCACCATCTAGCACACGCTAATTGACAGAGCCTTGCAGTGAGAAAAGAGCGTTCTATTTTATATGATCACAGGCGGTTGGGACCACTCCTGATGAAGCAATTTTTTTCGGGCTGCGGCATTTTTTAATCCTAATGAAAATATTTCAGCTGCTCTGACATCTAATTCTATCTCGCTTTGATTAGCACTTGAAAGTTTACTGATTAAAGGCAAGGGCATTTCTTTTTTCTTAGAATGGATAAATTCCCTTCCCGTTTTATTCATTCCAAGCAGGCGGATATAGCTGGGAGAGATGTGTCTGGAACGCATTTCTTCCTTGCGGGTATTCGTTAGAATGTGAAGGAGCATTCGTTGAAGGCGTGTCCATGTATAGCGCTTTGTTTTAAGCTTCGTCATGAATTCTTCAAATGAAGTCGAGGTTTTAACACACTCCATCATCCGATTTTCTATCCCTTCTTCTATTTCATATATATCCTTCAGTTCCTCTCTGGACGATGAAAGAAGCTTATACTGTAGAATCGTCCAATAATTTTCCCAACGATGGAATCCCCCATACTCTAGTTGATACTGAGTTAACTGAGAAACGGATGTCGACGGGAGATAAGAATCAATCTTATGATCACCTTCGCTGCTGAATATACTTTTCCTTATGCTTGTCGCACTTGCAATTGAAGGAGAAGAGAAGTGTTGATCATGGTACCCGGCAGCTTCCCTTGTAATGGTGTACGCTTTTAGTGTCGAGTGAATCTGGTTTCTCGCTTCCATATAATGAAACCCCAGTATATTATTCGGCTTACTTAAATCGATAACGGAGTCTCCGTTCCCTAATGTTTGGAATGCTTTAGCAAGAGCGGAAGGATAACTCATGCCATCCTGGATAAACCTGCTTATATATGTATTGTATCGCTCCCGGTTTGCTTCAATGAACAGAACCGTTTTCTCGAAAGTATCAATATCCCCATCCTCACTGCCAAAACAAAAACTCTCACAGCCTATGGAATCAAGGAGTGAAATGGCTCCCCTCGAAAAAATTTCAGCATGCTGAGTGGCAAAACAATAGGGAAGTTCAATCACGACGTCAACCCCTGCTTCTAGAGCCATTCTGGTTCGGGCCCATTTAGATACCAGTGCAGGCTCTCCACGCTGCAGAAAATGCCCACTCATAACCGCAACCACTACATCAGCACCAGATGCTATTCTCGTTTCCCTTAAATGATGTAAATGACCATTATGAAAGGGATTGTACTCTACTACTACTCCTGTTGCTTTCATGAAATTCACCACATCCTTTCTAAGTCAGAATTATCTCCTATATAGATCATTATATAAGGAAATGATTTAGATTCTCTCCTTTTATAACATAATCATAACTAATATTATAAAATATTTGAAAGTCCTTATATTTAAACGTTATAATTACAACACTATGGTTGTTAAGAGTGTAAAGAAAAAATATTGACAAACGGTATTATGAAAGCTATAATTACCTTTGTTGCCTTGAGGTGATTACATTGAAATGGTCAATAATACAATTACAAAAATTTAGAGACAAGGGACTTTCCATTGACGAAACGATTAATTTGGATGAATTGAAAGAAATCGATCCCCAAATTATAGAAGTCTCACCTATTCGAGTGTCCGGAAAGGCAGATATCGGTTCAAACCGCGTCACTTTCCATCTCCATATAGAAGGGAAGTTAGTTTTACCTTGCTCAAGAACCCTTGTGGATGTTGATTTACCAGTTGACATTCAAACGATTGAAACGTATCTTCTAAATGAAGCTGATTATGATCAGTATGAGGAAGAGGAAGTACATCGTATTCAAGGTGATGTTATTGATTTAAAACCTGCTATTAGAGAATTACTATTACTTGAGATTCCGATGCAAGTAATCAGTGATGAAGCGAGAGAACAAGATGAGATGCCTTCAGGTAAGAACTGGGAAGTACTAACGGAAGAACAAGCTTATCAAGTCGAGCAAGAGGAAGAGAAGAAAGTTGATCCTCGTCTCGCTGACTTAGCAAAACTTCTTGATCAAAACAAGAAATCTTAAAAGCGAAGTACCAGTTCGACTGGCTTCATAATGAGTATTAATCTCTTTTAAGGAGGTGGGAAGAATGGCAGTACCTTTTAGAAGAACATCTAAAACAGCAAAAAGACAACGTCGTACACACTTCAAACTACGTGTACCTGGTATGGTAGCATGCCCAAACTGTGGTGAAATGAAACTAGCACACCGTGTTTGTAAAGAGTGCGGAACGTATAAAGGTAAAGAAGTTGTAAACAAATAATATTGTTTACACCCGAAAAAAGCGTGAAAGAGGCCATGGCTCTTCACGCTTTTTTTATTGTCATTTTTAAAAAATATCTGTTCATCCCATACATAAAACCATACACTATAAGTAAGACAGGAGGGGTCTGAAAGTGGGAGACTACATCATACATATGAACAAAGAAGGAATACTGCAATTTATCATCAACCGCCCCGAGAAACGGAATGCAGTTAGTTATGAAATTATGGAGGGGCTTGAAAAAGCTTTGAACGAGTGTATGTATAATGATCACGTGAAAGCGCTCCTAATAACGGGAAGTGGTGATCGTGCATTTTGTGCCGGAGGGGATTTAACTCAATTTCATAATCTTAAGACAGAGAGTGAAAGTTATGAAATGCTCAGTAAAATGGGGGGACTCCTCACGAGGCTTGCCTTTCTCCCAAAGCCCACGATCGCCTTCATCAATGGGACGGCAATTGGCGGCGGATGTGAAATCGCAACGGCATGTGACTTTAGAATTGCTAAAAGAACTGCGAAAATGGGGTTCGTTCAAGGGAATCTTGCCATCACCACTGGCTGGGGAGGGGGAACCTTGCTTCTTGAGAGGATTTCAGTGTCAAATGCGCTTTCACTCCTGATGACAGCCAGGGTAGAAGAAGCAGAATTCCTTCATGATATAGGGTTCGTAGATGAGTTAGTTGATGACATTATGCCGACCCATGAAATACCCCTCATTAAAATGATCTCATTAAAATCAGAAGGGGTATTGAAGGCATATAAGCAGCAGCTGCTTGAGAGATGGGATAAAAAAAGAGTAGAAGAGAATATCATGAAGGAAATAAGACAATGTGCTAAGCTCTGGGCGAGTGATGAACACCACGAAGCTGTGGACGAATTTCTAAAGAAATAGGCGGAACATAACAAAAAGGAACAGGGAACTCCCTGTTTCTTTTTGTGTGCTTAAAAAAACAGTGGTGCAGATTCTATCTTCTCTAGTAAGAGCATATGTATGGATAAACTGGATCTTACAGGGGGGATGGAAATGTCTTCGAATAGACAGGATGCATGGAGTCAAGATGAAGATGTGTTGTTAGCGGAAGTGGTATTACGTCATATACGAGAGGGCGGTACCCAGCTTCAGGCATTTGAAGAGGTAGGAAGAAAACTATCAAGAACATCAGCAGCTTGTGGCTTTCGCTGGAACTCATTTGTTCGTAAACAATATAAATCTGGAATCGAACTGGCTAAAAAACAAAGAAAGCAGTCTAAGAAATATTCTCCTATCGTTAAGGTAAACGAGGAAAAGCAGGAAGTGCCGAAACTGCAGGTTGAGAGTTCCTCGGAGCTTGAATCCCCGGAAGCGTTTTCAATGGGAAGCATGATAAATTATCTTCAAAAAGCAGAGGAAGCTGTTCGGAATGGAGAAAAAGTAAGGAATGAAAATACTCAGCTGCATGGACAAATCTCTCTATTGAAAGAGAAGCTTCAAGAGGTTGAAGAGGAGTTGAAAGAATACGAAGCAAAATTTAATCTCCTCGAAGAAGATCATAAATCATTATTAGCTATTTTTGAAAAAGCAAGGAAAATGGCTCTATTGCAAGGAAATGAAGACAAGGTTAAGTTTCAAATGGATAAAAACGGAAACCTTCAGCGGTTAAATAAATGAAGAGAAAAAGGGCTGACTAAAGAATATCTTTAGCCAGCCTATTTTAATTACTTGTGATTAGGGTGGTTAGTATGCTTGTCGCCTCTGGACGAGCCGCCTCCGCTTTAGTTTTCATCCAGCTCCGGCGGCTAGAGGCTCGAGGTCATAAGTCGAACCATCCAAAAAGGCAAAGAACGCCTTTCCGGCTGGTTCGCCTTATGCTTGTCGCCTCTGGTCGAGCCGCCTCCGCTTTAGTTTTCATCCAGCTACGGCGGCTAGAGGCTCGAGGTCATAAGTCAAACCAGCCAAAAAGGCAAAGAACGCCTTTCCGGCTGGTTCGTCTTATGCTTGTCGCCTCTGGTCGAGCCGCCTCCGCTTTAGTCATTAACTAATTTTCTGTTCTTTAACCCCTTCAGGGAACCATACGTATGGATTTTCGCCTAAATCTCTTTCCACTTCGTATGTTACGGCTTCGAAGCCCATTTTCTCCCAGAATCCCTGTGATTTGATACGGGAATTTGTTTTAATAGGTAAACCAAAGCTTTTTGCGAATTCTACCAGCATTTTTCCATAGCTTTTGTATTGATATTTTGGTAATACTTCAAGCTTCCATAGCTCCAAGTAATTTTGGGGAGGATCGAAGTACTGATCAAATCGGGCATTGCGCTGGTACAAACTCATTCTGGCAACCAGCGTATCGCCAAAGTAAATTCCATAAAATGGTGATTCACTATCGTTTTCAATGATGTTTGCTTGTAAGTCTTCTAGCATGGATAATTCCTGTACACCATATTCTTTAAATTTCTTAAACTCTTCGAGAGTTTTATAGTTTACTTTTAATTTCTCCACTTTCACTGCCATCGTATGACCTCCTAAAATGCTGAAAAATAAATCTGGAAAACATGATAATCATGTATCCGTTTGCAGTTGATCGTGTGATCAAGCAAGTATTTATTATCATTATATAACAAATAAACAAAAAATTCTGCACTTAATTAAGAAAACGTTTACAATAAAGAAGAAGGAATTCGACGATTTTTGTAGAATTCGTAATATGAACAGATGTGTTCTATAAAGAAAGGGGAGAGATTGTGCAGAAGATTCTAATTGCAAATAGGGGAGAAATTGCTTCAAGAATAATTAAAACCTGTAAACAATTAAACATTCAAACAGTCGCGGTTTATTCCGATGCAGATCAGGATATGCCCTTTGTTAAAGAAGCGGATATTGCTCACCGCATAGGTGAATCACAAGTGAACCGCTCATACCTGGTAGTGGACAATATACTCGAAGTTGCGAAAAAGGAAAAAGTGGATGGGATCCATCCCGGATACGGTCTCCTATCAGAAAATGCGGACTTTGCCAGAAGAGTTGCAGAAGAAGGTATCACCTTTATTGGACCTGCTCATGATATCATCGAAAAGATGGGTGACAAGGTAGAGGCTAGAAGGGTTATGCAAGATGCGTCCGTACCAGTCGTGCCTGGAAGTGATGGAGGAGTGGAATCCCTTGATGCTGCCAAGAGTGTAGCAAATGAAATCGGTTATCCTGTTATGTTGAAAGCCAGCGGTGGCGGCGGAGGGATCGGTATGATTCGCTGTGAAAATGAGCAAGCGCTCGTTCAAAGCTTCGATTCTACTAAAAACCGGGCTAAAGCCTATTTTGGGAAAGAGGAAGTCTTTCTCGAGAAATGTATTGAAAATGCGAGACACGTTGAAGTACAAATCTTTGGAGATCATCATGGAAATTTGGTGCATCTTTTTGAACGTAATTGCTCAGTGCAAAGAAGAAACCAAAAAGTGATAGAAGAATCACCTTCCCCAGGCCTTTCTCAAGAAACGAAAGAGAAAATGTTCGCATCTGCCATCCAAGCTGGTAAAGCAGTTAACTATACGAATGCTGGAACGGTGGAGTTCATCGTTGATGATGAGGAGAATTTTTATTTTCTGGAAATGAATACAAGACTTCAAGTGGAACATCCGGTCACTGAAACCATCACAGGATTGGATTTAGTGAAGTGGCAGCTTTTGGTAGCTTCTGGTGAGCCTCTTCCTCTATGCAAACAGGAGGAAATCCATGTAAGCGGTCACGCAATTGAGTTCAGGGTATATGCTGAGGATCCAAAGACTTTTTATCCTTCTCCAGGTCAGCTAACGACCTTACGATGGGGTAAAGGGGATGATGTTCGAATAGATAGCGGTTATGAAGAAGGGAATAAAGTCACTCCTTTCTATGATCCGATGATTTCTAAATGCATCATCAAAGGAGATGACCGTGAGGACGCGATACATAAAGCCAAGGTCTTCTTTGAAGGGGTAACCATTGAAGGAGTTAAAACAAATGTCACTCTCTTCAAGGATATCATTGAAGTTAGAGGCTTTATTGAAGGAACTTATACAACGAAATGGCTTCAGGACTTTTTAAAGGCCAACCAAACGTAAGAACAATAAATGCAGGACATCATGCTAGTATCTATATAGAATTCAACTAAAAGAGAACAAACTGGAGGAATCAATCATGAAGGAAATTACATCATCAATGGCAGGAACGGTTTTAAATGTACTGGTAGAACAAGGTGGGGAAGTGTCTGTTGGAGATACTGTCTTAATGCTTGAATCGATGAAAATGGAAATTCCTGTTGAAGCTGAAACGGGAGGTAAGGTTTCTGAAATTAAAGTGAATGTAGGAGATTTTGTCAATGAAGGGGATGTATTACTCGTTATTGAAGGTTAACTCGAGTATGCAGACATTAAGTCAGAGATGGTGTGTTCATCTCTGACTTGTTTACGCATTTACATAAAACGACGGAGGGGATATTATGTCGACATCTAAAACGATCATCAACACTCTCGAACAAACGAGAGAAAGGATTACTTCGGGTGGACAGCCTAAATATCATGAGAAATTGAAAGAACAGAAAAAGATGTTTGTTCGTGATCGACTTCAACAATTATTTGATAATGGGGATTATCAAGAAGATGGTATGTTTGCAAACAATAAGGCTGAAGATCTGCCTGCGGACGGAGTCGTAACGGCAATTGGAAAGGTTGGAGGCCAGACTGTTTGTGTTATGGCCAATGATTCCACAGTTAAAGCAGGATCATGGGGAGCGAGAACGGTAGAGAAAATCATTCGGATACAAGAAACCGCGCTGAATTTAAAAGTGCCAATCTATTATTTAGTAGATTCAGCCGGAGCTCGTATTACCGATCAGTTGGATATGTTCCCTAATCGACGTGGGGCAGGTAAGATCTTTCACAATCAAGTGAAAATGTCAGGAATGGTTCCGCAAATTTGTGTTCTTTTTGGTCCTTCAGCAGCTGGTGGAGCGTATATCCCTGCTTTCTGTGACATAGTGATCATGGTTGATGGAAATGCATCTATGTATCTTGGTTCTCCTCGAATGGCAGAGAAAGTGATCGGTGAAAAAGTAACGCTTGAAGAAATGGGTGGTGCAAGAATGCACTGCACTGTCAGTGGATGTGGAGATCTTCTTGCGGCATCTGAAGAGGAAGCGATTGAAGAAGCGAAGAGATATTTAAGCTATTTCCCGGCGAATTATCAGCACAAGCCTGCCGTTAAGGAAGGTCTCGCTCCTAAGCATGAGAAGCTGTTAGAAGACATTATCCCGGAACATCAAAATGCACCTTTTAATATGTACGATTGCATCGATACATTAATTGATGAAGGAAGTTTCTTTGAATTGAAAAAACTTTTCGCTCCTGAATTAATCACTGGCTTCGGGCGCATGGATGGTAAAGTGGTCGGGATCATTGCCAATCAGCCTAAGGTAAAGGGAGGAGTCCTTTTCCATGATTCTGCGGACAAGGGAGCGAAATTCATACAGTTATGTGATGCCTTCCATATTCCGTTGTTATTCCTGGCTGATGTGCCCGGGTTTATGATAGGGACAAAAGTGGAGAGAGCCGGGATCATTCGACATGGAGCAAAGTTGATAGCTGCCATGAGTTCTGCAACGGTTACGAAGATATCTGTCATTGTAAGAAAAGCATACGGTGCCGGTCTATATGCAATGGCAGGTCCAGCTTTTGATCCGGATGTTTGTATTGCCCTTCCTACAGCCCAAATTGCTGTAATGGGACCTGAAGCAGCCGTAAATGCGGTTTATTCAAATAAGATACAAGCTATCGAAGATCCAAAAGAGAGAATTCAATATGTTCAAGAAAAACAGAAGGAATATAAAGAACATATCGATATTTATAAATTGGCATCGGAATTAATTGTAGATGAAATTACAGCACCAAATGAGTTGCGTTCTGTATTAATTCAACGTTATAAACTTTATGAAACCAAAGAAGTTCAATTTAGTGAAAGAAAACATCCCGTATACCCTGTTTAAATAAATGTTAGGTATGGCTCGTTCCTTTGGGACGGGTCTTTTCTTTCGAGTAAAGGATGCTTCTTTTAGCCTATGGTTTTCTAGTTGCCGAAAATTTGGTAAACTATTCTTAAAAACATGTACGGGTAAGGAGTCAATATGAAAATAGGAATCGTTGGAGGAGGAGCAGTTGGGCTATTATTTGCGGGTTATTTGGGCCAAAAGTTTGATGTCACACTTATTGTAAGGAGAGAGGCGCAGGTTCAGAGCCTGTTAATGAACGGAATAACTGTACATAAAGGAGGTTCTTCATTCACAACGCGAGTCCACTCAGATCTTCTTACAGAAGTTCCCATCAAGTTTGACTTCGTCATTGTGGCAGTGAAGGAATATGATTTGAAACCTCTTGAAAATGTGTTGGTACTGATGGATATGAACCAACCCCTATTATTTCTTCAGAATGGGATTGGGCATTTGGATTGGGTGAAATCCTTGCCCCACCACAATATACTGGCGGGTTCCGTAGAGCATGGCGCTCTGAAAGAAAACGACCACGAACTCCATCATTTGGGAGAAGCAAAGACAAATCTTGCATTAATTAAAGGAGAATGGGGAGTTGTAGAAGAATTAGTATCACAGAGTATTCCTTCTTTTCCATTTTTATTAAAACAAGAATTTGAGGAAATGCTCCTAACTAAGTTATTCGTCAATGTACTCATTAACCCCCTGACGGCTTTGGCACGGGTAAGGAACGGAAAGCTGGTTGAAAACCCGCATCTGCATCAATTACAGAGGGACTTATTCCAAGAACTGCTTCTCCTATTTCCTCATATGGAAAGGATTGTTTCCTTTGAAGGGGTGGAGGAAGTTTGCAAAAATACATACCAAAATAGGTCTTCCATGCTAAAAGACATAGAAGCTGTAAGGAAAACAGAAATAGAGTCTATATTAGGCGTTCTTCTGGAAAAAGCACAAAAAGAACACCATTTTGTACCCACCATGAATGTAGTATACAGATTAGTTAAAGGAATTGAAAGAGAAGGTCTGGGGGGATAAAATGGCTTCGATTTTTTCGACCATCATTGCCATATTTGTATTAATCCCATTTTTGGGGTATTTCATCAGTTTCATTCTAGCGAAAGAGATCATGAAGAACCATAGGAAAGCCGTCCATCTGGCCATAGATGTAACAACCTTTCTATTAATCGTCTCGGTTCACTTCATTGTCATCGCCATTTGGCAAACCTCTTACCTATGGCTGATCTTCCTTATCATTTGCTCCATTGGAGTCCTATTTGCCATCATGTATTGGAAAGCAAAGGGGGAAATTCACTACCCTAAGGTGCTGAGAGGTTTCTGGCGACTGAACTTTCTCTTATTCTTTACGGCTTACATAACATTAATGATCACTGGACTGATCCTCCGCATTCTTGATTTGTATTAGTAAAAACAACAGGCAAGTTTTTTCCTTTTCTTAATGTAGAATGATATACTCATCGTTAGGATATAAAGAGCTAGAAAAGGAGTCATTCAAATGGAAGTGGAAAGCTTAAACATTCCAGCAATAAATAAGTTCGCCTCTCAATATTTAAAACAAGAAGAGCCAGTCACTTCTTTTTTTCACTATAACGTAAACAGTTCTTCCGTCTATTCTGATCGGATGAAAGATTTAGCTTCTCGTCAGTTTGAGAGAGAGGATCTTGCAGAATGTATATCTTCATATATGGAGTCACTGCCGTCATCTGAAAAGGTAGAAGAATCGTTGGGGAAATTGAGAAACGATGCCGTAACTGTCATCGCTGGGCAACAGGCCGGTCTAATGACTGGTCCACTCTACACGATACATAAAATCATTTCGGTCATTCAACTAGCCAGGCAACAGGAAGCCGAACTAAAGCATCCTGTTGTACCTGTTTTTTGGATTGCGGGTGAAGATCACGATTATCAAGAAGTGAATCATATATACGTAGAAAAAGGATCAAAGCTTGAAAAGGTCGGATATCCGGAGAGAGTAGTAGAAAAGAAAATGACCTCTCATATTACGTATAATAAAACAGTAATGAAGAAATGGCTCCATGACATATTAGTGATGCTGGGAGAAACAGAACATACAAATCAGTTGTCATCTGATCTTACTAAAATGATTGAAGAAGAAGAGGATATTGTTCGCTTCTTTGCCCATATTGTAATGAGCTTATTCAAAGATTTCGGATTATTGGTCATCGATTCTGCATATCCACTATTGAGGAAACTAGAATCAAGACATTTTCACCATTTGATAGAAAACAGTCAGTCCATCACAGATAAGGTGCTTGAGCAACAAGAAGAAATCCGGAACAATGGGTATGGAACTCAATTGGATATTTCCCCTATAGCCGCCAATCTCTTTATCCAACTTCAGGATGAACGTGCTTTGTTAGAAAGAGAAGGGAATAAGTTCTTTGAGAAGAATAGCGGTAAAGCATATTCCAGTCTTGAATTGCTATCCATACTGGATGAAAGTCCGGAATCATTCAGTAATAATGTTGTCACCAGACCCATGATGCAAGAATGGTTATTTCCAACACTCGCATTTGTGGCCGGCCCTGGCGAAATTGCCTATTGGGGTGAATTGAAAAAAGCCTTTGAATATGTGGACTTGAAGATGCCTCCGGTTGTCCCGAGGTTAAATATAACAATAGTGGAACGAGAAATAGAGAAGAGAATCCAAGATCTTCAATTGACTCTGCATGGAGTGATTACAGAAGGAGTTTCTACGTCTCGTAATGCATTTTGGAAATCCCTCGAGCGCCCGGATTTAGAGTTTGAAATGAAGGAAATCCAGGAAGAACTGCAGCGTAAATATGAAAAGATTCGCGAAAAGGCAGTCAGTATTGATCAAGGATTACATCCGATCATTGATAAGAATCTTGAATTCCATCTGAGTCAATTCGATTATCTGCGCAACAAAGTGGACAAAGCCTTGAAGGATAAGAATTCATTAACCTTTAATCAATTCATGAAGGTGGAAAACAGCATCAGACCAAATGAAGGGCCGCAGGAAAGAACGTGGAATGTCCTTTATTTCTTAAACAAATACGGACCTGATTTTGTAAAAGACCTGACACTTCTTGAATTCACATTCGATGGGACTCACAAAGTGATATATATCTAATTGAAGGCTCGTATAGCATTAATGGTCTCGACAAGTAAAAAAATAAAAGGACTTAATTCGCTTTATATTGCGAATTAGGTCCTTTTTACGTTGTATAAAGACAAATTTCACCTGTGAAAAATTGTCTGGAAAAGAGAGAAAAACACTAATGAAAAATAGAGGAAATATTTTGCAAGTAAAGAATTTAGAAAAGAGTGGAGAAAAGTGGGGGGATGTGGTACATTTGTGTTAGAAAGTGGGGGCAGTGCATATGTTCATGGGCGAATATCAACATAACATTGATAATAAAGGCCGTTTAATCGTACCTGCCAAGTTCCGTGATCACCTCGGAGATTCATTTGTCATTACCCGAGGGTTGGATCAATGTTTATTTGGTTATCCCATGGATGAGTGGCGAGCTCTTGAAGACAAGCTCAAAGCCCTACCACTGACAAAGAAAGATGCCCGTGCCTTCACTCGATTCTTCTTCTCTGGAGCAACTGAGAGCGAATTAGATAAGACAGGCAGGGTGAATATTCCTGCTACACTTGTGAATTATGCACAATTAGATAAAGAATGCATTATTTTAGGAGTTTCCAATCGAATTGAGATTTGGAGTAAATCATTATGGGAAGACTATTTCACACAGTCTGAAGATTCATTTGCTGAGCTTGCAGAGAATATGGTAGGGTTTGATATTTAACCCTCCACAATACGTTCGATTGGAAAGGTGAATTCAACATGTTTAAACATACAACCGTATTATTAAAAGAAACGGTGGATGGCCTGAATATTAAAGAAGATGGAGTCTATGTAGATTGTACTCTCGGTGGAGCAGGGCACAGCGAGTATCTTGTGAGAAAGTTATCACCGGAGGGTCATCTGTATTGCTTCGACCAGGATGAAACAGCCATCAACCACGCAAAAGAAAAGCTTTCATCCTATCAGGATAGAGTTACATTCGTTCAATCTAATTTCCGAAATCTAAAGGAAGAACTTGAACAACTTGGAGTACATAGTGTGGATGGGATTTTATACGACCTGGGTGTGTCATCGCCTCAACTGGATACTCCGGAAAGAGGGTTCAGTTATCACCATGATGCCCCACTCGACATGAGAATGGACTTGCAAGGTGAAGTTACTGCTCATGATGTGGTTAATCATTGGTCGTTTGAAGATTTAGTTCGGATTTTTTATCGATATGGAGAAGAAAAGTTCTCTAAGCAAATAGCGAGAAAAATTGAAGCGGCACGTGAATTGAAGGCGATTGAAACAACGGGTGAACTTGTCGAGCTCATCAAGGATGGTATCCCTGCACCTGCAAGACGAAAAGGCGGTCATCCTGCTAAGAGAGTCTTCCAAGCCATACGGATTGCCGTGAATGATGAATTGGGAGCCTTTGAAGATTCACTTGAACAAGCGATAGGGCTTCTTCATAAGGGGGGAAGGGTGAGCGTGATTACTTTCCATTCCCTGGAAGACCGCATTTGCAAAACGATGTTCAAGGAGAAGGCATCAGGACCTGACCTGCCTCCAGGATTACCGATTATTCCTGAAGGGTATGAAGCAGAACTGAAGCTTGTAACAAGAAAACCGATCCTGCCTAGTGATGACGAATTAGAAGAAAATAATCGCGCTAGGTCAGCTAAATTAAGAATCGCAGAAAAAAATATATAAATAGAAGGAAACAGGAGGGAGAATATTGAGTAACTTAGCCAGAAAGTACGAGCAGCAAAAAGTTGAGAAAACCAATCAATCCGTTCATGCCAAGCCCAAGCGCCTTAGTGATGAGAGAAGATCCGTCATCACACCGGGGGAAAAAATCCTTGTTGCCATTTTCGCAGCTGTATTTTGCTTCTTGGCGGTTCAGATTGTGACAACACAAGCTGCCATCTATGATGTGAATAAAGAAGTCCAGCACGTTGAATCAACCATTGAAAAACAGGAAAAGTCAAATAATGATCTTAAACTTCAAGTTAGTGAGCTTAGTACGTATGAGCGTATTCTTGAAAAAGCAAAAGAGCTTGGACTTAACTTGAAAGAAAAGAACGTTAAGGTTGTTGAACAATAATGAAAAAAAGACCAAGCATGAACATAGGGGCAGCCATCCTTTTCGGGATTTTCGGCTTGCTCTTTTTTGTATTAATGGTTCGCTTTGTCACGATTCAGGTCACTGGGGAAGCTGAAGGTAAGGTCCTGTCATCACAAGCGGCAAAAAAATATATAAAAAGTCACATTTTAGAAGCTCACAGGGGTACAATTTTTGACGGGAAAGGTGAAGTCATTGCCGAGGATACTTCGGCTTATACACTCGTGGCCATTTTAGATCCGAGCATCACGAGTGATCCGAAGAAGCCCAAGCATGTGACAGATCCTGAGAAAACGGCAAAGGCCCTGGCTCCATATCTTGAGTTGAAAGAAAGCGAAATATATGACCGTCTCAATCAGGATGGGGCGTATCAGGTGGAATTTGGATCTGCTGGTAGAGACCTGTCTCATCAAATGATGCTCGAGATTAAAGAAGAGAACATACCTGGAATCACATTCAGGAAGGAAGCAAAGCGATTTTATCCTAATGGCTCATTCGCACCTCACCTTATTGGTTTTGCACAAAAAACCACTGGGGATAATGGTGATTCCAAAACAGTAGGGAAAATGGGTGTGGAAGCAAGCTTTGATGATGTGTTAAGCGGCAAGGACGGCTCGGTGGAATATAAGAGTGATGTTTGGGGATATTTATTGCCAAATGCAGATGAGCATGTAACATCACCACAAGATGGAAATGATATTTACCTAACAATCGACAAGAAAGTTCAAACATTCTTAGAAGAAGCCATGAATGAAGTGCAAAAGAAATATAAACCAAAGAAAATGTTTGCGATCGTATCAGACCCGAAAACTGGAAAGATACTAGCGATGTCACAAAGACCAACTTTTCACCCTGATACGAGAGAAGGTTTACTTGACAATTGGACAAACTTCATAGTGGAGGAAACGATTGAGCCTGGTTCGACTATGAAAGCTTTTTCATTGGCTGCCGCTGTAAATGAAGGGAAGTTTAACCCGAATGAAGCCTATGAATCTGGTAAATATTATGTTGATAATGTTCCTAATCCTATCAGGGACCATAATGGTGGAGAAGGCTGGGGAACGATTTCTTATTTAGAAGGCGTCCAAAGATCTTCCAATGTGGCATTTGCGAATTTATTGGACAAAATAGGTTTTAAAAAGTTCGAAGGATATTTAAATAGTTTTGGATTTGGTGAACCAACAGGTGTGGGATTACCACATGAAGCTTCTGGATCTATTCTTTATCATTACCCAATTGAAAAATACACCACGATTTTTGGGCAAGGTACAACCGTTACCCCGCTTCAAATGATTCAAGCCGAGTCGGCAATTGCGAACGACGGAAAAATGATGCAGCCCTATGTTATCTCAAAGATTGTAGATCCAATTACAAAGAAAGTGGTTGAGGAAACAAAACCAAAAGTTGCTGGAAATCCGATTACGAAAGAGTCGGCCGAAAAGGTACGGGAATACTTAGAATCAACTGTAACTTCCGAGGAAGGCACAGGGACCCGTTTTGCCATTGAGGGTTATAGCGTTGCAGGTAAATCAGGCACTGCGCAAATCCCTGATCCTGAAACAGGAAGGTATATGTACGGTAAAGAAAATTATCTATTTTCCTTCATGGGTATGGCTCCGGCTGATGACCCTCAGTTAATCGTCTATGTGGGTATTCAACAACCCGAATTAGAACCGACTGAAATAGGTTCGGATCCTGTAGCAGCTGTTTTCAATCCTGTCATGCAAAATAGCTTGAAATACTTAAATATTAAACCTCAGGAAAAAGTGAGTTTGAAAAAACATTCTCTTCCTGATACGAAAGAAATGAGTGTGGAAGAAGCTAAAAAAGAGCTCGAAAAAGCAGGGGCTTCACCCGTTGTTGTTGGAAATGGCTCGAGCGTTATCAAGCAACTGCCCCAAGCTGGAAGTAGGATTCTTGAAGGGGAAAGAGTTGTAATCAAAACCGATGGAGACATCACGATTCCGGATATGAAGGGATGGTCTGTAAGGGATGTCTTTAAGGTTGCAAATCTTGCAGGTCTGAAGATCAATATGGTTGGAAATGGCTATGCTGTCAGTCAAAATATTCAACCGGGGGTTCCTGTGGTAAAAGGAGAGCCTCTAGTGGTTAACTTTAGTACTCCGGAAGAACAAGTACAGCAAGGTGAAGATGAGAATACGGAAGAACCACCATTGAATTAAATAAACAGGGCTGACTTATGTATGTGACTCACTCGAGAGCACCTGGATCGATTTCTTTGAACCGATTTAGGTATGAGTGCCATTCACATCGAAGTCGCCCTTTTCTTATGGAACCAACCGATTAAATTGACGTAAATGATAACACCTTCCTCATCCTTTCATGGATTTCGAACATACCCAAATAAGTCCAAGCATATAATGGAACGAGCCATAGAAGGGGAGGTTCCATTAGTGAAAAGAGTATCCAATGTAACGGTAAGGAAAAGGTTAGCAGTAGCGCTTGTAGTAGGAGTCCTGATTTTCTCCATTATTGATATAAGGCTGGGGTATGTTCAGTTTTTTAAAGGGGACTGGCTTACAGGTTTAGCAAAGGACTCCTGGAGTCGAAATATCCCATTTCAACCGGAGAGAGGGAAAATAGTAGACCGTAATGGGGTGGAACTAGCTGGAAATCAAAGTGCCCCGACGATATTTGTTGTTCCGAGACAAATCACTGATCCTAAAGGGACGGCGGATAAACTGGCAGCTGTTCTTAATATTTCAGTAGAATCTGCATATAAATATGTTACACAGAGAGACAGTATGGTGTTGATTAAAGAAGCGAGAAAGCTTTCGTATGAAAAAGCGAAAGAGGTCAGGGACCTGAATCTAAAAGGGGTTTACTTAGGCGAAGATTCTAAACGTTATTATCCATACGGCAGTTATTTATCCCATGTTCTTGGCTTCGCGGGAATTGATAATCAGGGCCTTATGGGACTTGAACTTTCATATGATGAGGAGCTTAGTGGGGATAAAGGATATGTGAAATTTTTCTCCGACGCAAAAGGGAAGCGAATGCCTGATATGGCAGATGATTTTGAAAAACCGGAAAACGGCCTTGATTTAAAGCTTACGATTGATACGAAAGTCCAGACCATCGTGGAGCGTGAATTGGATATTGCTCAAGCGACATACAACCCTGATGGAATCATCGCCATTGCCATGAATCCTAAGAATGGGGAGATATTGGCGATGTCAAGCAGGCCGACTTTTGACCCGGCGAATTTCCGGAATGTACCACAGGAAATCTATAACCGGAATTTACCGATTTGGAGCACCTATGAACCCGGTTCCACGTTTAAGATCATTACTCTTGCTGCAGCGTTGGAGGAAAATAAGGTGGATCTTTATAAAGAAAAATTCCATGATCCCGGTCATGTTGAAGTTGCCGGATCCACCCTTCATTGTTGGAAGAGGGGAGGACATGGAACCCAAACATTTTTGGAAGTGGTCCAAAATTCATGTAATCCGGGGTTTGTCGAGTTAGGTGAGAGATTAGGGAAAGAAAAACTATTCAGCTATATTAATGATTTTGGTTTTGGACAAAAGACCGGTATTGATCTTCAAGGAGAGGGGAAGGGGATTCTCTTTAATATTGACCGGGTCGGTCCTGTAGAACAAGCTACGACAGCCTTTGGCCAGGGAGTTGCGGTCACGCCGATTCAACAGGTAGCGGCTGTATCAGCAGCGGTAAATGGAGGAATACTGTATCAACCGTATATAGCTAAGGAGTTGATTGACCCTTCAACTGGAGAAGTAGTGATGAGAAAGACACCTCAAATGAAGAAGAGGGTCATTTCAGAAGAAACATCAAAACAGATTCGTGAAGCATTGGAAAGTGTTGTAGCGAAAGGGAGCGGTAAGAAAGCTTTTGTAGATGGTTATCGGGTAGGCGGGAAAACGGGAACCGCTCAAAAAGCAAAGGATGGTAAATACTTAGAAAACAATCACATCGTATCCTTTATGGGAATTGCACCTGCGGATGACCCTGAAATTGTCGTGTACGTGGCTGTTGATAACCCGAAAGGCACCATTCAATTCGGTGGAGTCGTAGCAGCCCCTATTGGAGGTAGTATCATAGGCGATAGTTTAGAAGCAATGGGAGTGCCAAAACGTAAAGGTCAAATTGAGAAAGAGATGACGTGGACCGATATCCCATTGATTGAAACCCCTGACTTGGTTGGATTATCGAAAAAAGAGTTACAAGAACAGTTAGTAAATCTTGATCTGGATGTAAGCGGAAGTGGAGACAAAGTGGTTAGTCAATCTCCCGATCCGGGCGTGAAGATCAAGCAAGGTTCAAAGGTGAGGGTCTATCTTTCGGAATGATTTAAGGGAAGAAGTCAACATGATTGTGTATTTGTGATATACTTTTTATTTATGCCGGGGGCTTTATATCCGTAAGGAGAAGCCCCGTTTTTCTTTAAATAGTGTGGCAGTCTGCCATTTTTTCATAATCATAACGAACTAAGTTAAAAGGTTTATAGCTTTCATACGCATTTTTTTGTAAAATATAAAAAGGTTGCTTTCTACCTGTGAGGAGTTGAAAAGATGAGATTGCACACTTTGCTGGAAGTACTGCCGTTTTTCTCAGTAGAGGGTGAAGGGAATCCAGCTATTTCAAACATCGCTAATCACCATAAGAAAGTTAAAAATGGTGATCTATTCATCTGTATTAACGGATTAGAGGTTGATAGCCATTCACTCGCCCCACTGGCAGAGAAGAACGGTGCAGCTGCGATCCTCGCTGAGAGGAGCATAGAAGCAAACGTGCCGGTTATTATCGTTCCGGATACGAAGAAAGCAATGGCCATTCTTGCCGATTACTTTTATAAGCAGCCATCCCATCAGCTTTTGTTGATAGGTGTGACAGGCACTAATGGGAAAACCACGACCACCCATCTGATTGACCAGGTGCTTACACAATGTGGAATGAAAACCGGTTTAATCGGTACAATGCACATAAAAGTGGGGGATGAGTTACAAGTAAGTCATAATACGACTCCTGACAGCTTAACGCTCCAACAAACGTTTAAACAGTTTTGTGATAAAGGGGTACGAAGTGCGATCATGGAAGTCTCTTCACATGCGTTACATCAGGGCCGGGTTCACGGCTGTGACTATGATATTGCCGTGTTCACAAACCTGACTCAGGATCATCTGGATTATCATAAGTCCATGGACAATTACCGAAATGCAAAAGGCTTATTGTTTTCCCAATTAGGGAATACTTATTTTAAGAAATCTCCTAAATACGCCATCATTAATAAAGACGATGAAGCAGCTGATTTTTTTATCAGAGCAACGGCCGCACATGTATTTACATATGGTCTGTCTCCTTCTGCTGACTTCTATGCCAGAGATATTGTCCTGAAAGCAACAGAGTCCGCTTTTACTCTCGTTTCACCATTTGGAGAACGAGAGGTGGTATTAAAATTTGCTGGGCAATTTAATGTATATAACGCTTTGGCTGCGATTGCAACAGCTAGTGCAGCAGGTATACCCATCGAGGACAGTGCAAGAAGCCTGGAGAGGGCACATGGAGTAAGGGGACGGTTTGAAACAATCTCTGAAGGCCAGCCCTTCTCGGTCATCGTTGATTATGCACACACTCCAGATGGTCTGAAAAATGTATTAGAAACCATACAGTCGATTACCAAGGGGAAAGTTATTGTGGTGGTCGGGTGTGGAGGAGACCGTGATAAGATTAAACGGCCAATAATGGCAGAGATTGCCTGTGAATATGGGGACTTTGCTATCTTCACCTCTGATAACCCAAGAACGGAGGATCCTGATAGTATTCTCAAGGATATGGAATCTGGGGTGGTCGGCAAACAATATCATCTGATAGTTGATAGGAAAGAAGCAATTAAAAAGGCTTTGAGCCTTGCCAAACCTGACGATTTTGTCCTGATCGCGGGGAAAGGTCATGAAACCTATCAAATTATAGGAAACAACGTATACGATTTCGATGACCGCCAAGTGGCCAGACAAATCATAAAGGGGATGTAAGAATGCTCTTTTATGATGATGTAAAGAAATTATTTCCTGAAACATCTGGAATACATCTACCAGGCTTGGCGTTTCTAGTAGTTTCAAATTCAACTAGTATGGGAATGGAGAAGGGACTATATGTCCCTTTTGGTGGTGAAATAAACCTTTTAGAAAGTATTGATTTAGGGGCGATTGCATCACTTTGGCCTAAGAATAAAGAAGTACCTTCATTTGTTCCAAACCACTTTCCATTATTTATGGTTGAAGATGTTTATAAAGCTTACATTGACTTACTAGAGGATTACACACAAAATTACAATCAAGAAAAGTGGGAAATTATGACGAAGTTTATTTTTAACAGCGAATCTGAACGAAATCAAACAACAGACGTAACATTGAACGATCCCAATAACGGAAAGGGAGGGGAATAATGATGATGGAACAGGTGATCTTTTTTACAATCATTATGGCATTTCTCATAACAGTATTGCTTGCCCCTGTTTTTATCCCTTTCCTGAGAAGATTGAAGTTTGGGCAGAGTATTCGTGATGAAGGCCCTCAGTCTCACCAAAAAAAGACAGGCACACCTACAATGGGTGGGATTGTGTTCCTACTCTCCATCGTGATTACTACATTTGTAATGACTGGTAAATATTCAGAGCCTGGTCCTGAAACCTATTTAATGATCCTTGTGACGGTCGGTTTTGGGTTGCTAGGCTTCCTTGATGACTTTATCAAAGTCGTAATGAAGAGGAACTTGGGACTCACATCCAAGCAAAAGCTATTAGGTCAGATTGTCATTTCAGTCATTTTTTATCTCATCTTTAAGCAAAATGACTTTCCGACTACAGTATCGATCCCGTTAACGGATTTTTCATTTGAATTAGGTTGGTTTTATTGTTTATTCATTATTTTTTGGCTTGTAGGATTTTCAAATGCTGTCAATTTAACGGATGGTTTGGATGGATTGGTATCAGGAACGAGCGCCATTGCTTTTGGTGCACTAGCTGTATTAGCCTGGAATCAATCCCAGTATGATGTCGCGATCTTCGGAGTGGCAGTAGTCGGGGCGGTACTCGGATTCTTAGTATTCAATGCCCATCCGGCTAAAGTATTTATGGGAGATACAGGGTCATTAGCATTAGGTGGAGCGATCGCGACGATTGCCATTTTAACCAAATTGGAAATCATCTTAATTCTTATTGGTGGGGTATTTGTCATCGAGACACTATCCGTCATTCTGCAGGTCGCATCATTTAAGACGACAGGGAAGCGAATATTTAAAATGAGCCCATTGCACCACCATTATGAGTTAGTCGGTTGGTCTGAGTGGCGTGTTGTTGTAACCTTTTGGACCGTCGGTTTGCTATTTGCCGTTTTAGGAATCTATATTGAGGTGTGGTTATAATTGAAGAAGATAACGAAGTTCAAACATAAAAAAGTTCTAGTATTAGGTTTAGCAAAAAGTGGGGTAAGTGCTGCCTCTCTTCTACATAAGTTAGAAGCATTTGTAACAGTGAACGATCAAAAGCCATTGGCTGAAAACCCGGAAGCTCAGGGGCTTCTTCAGGAAGGTATAAAAGTGATATGCGGAAGTCATCCCATCGAACTACTTGATGAAGGTTTTCAGTATGTGATAAAGAATCCTGGAATACCCTATCACAACCCATTAATTAAGAAAGCAATTGAAAAGAACATACCCGTTTTGACAGAAGTTGAGCTTGCATATTTAATTTCTGAGGCAGAATTGATTGGGATTACAGGAACAAATGGAAAAACCACGACGACGACACTTCTGTTTGAAATGCTTGAAGAGGCCGGCCAAAAGCCTCTTATTGCAGGAAATATCGGAACGGTCGCTTCTGAAGTAGCCCAGGAAGCGAAAGAAAATGAAAAAATGGTAGTTGAGCTCTCCTCTTTCCAGCTGATGGGTATTGAAGAATTCGCTCCTCATATTGCCATCATTACGAATTTATATGATGCACATCTGGATTACCATGGAAACCTGGATGAATATTGGAAGGCGAAATCCAATATTACTAAAAATCAAACAAAACATGATTATCTCATCTTAAATGCTGATCAAGAGCATGTTATAGATTCAGTCTCCTTTACAAAAGCGCAATTGATTCCATTTTCAACGAAGAAAGAAGTAGCGGAAGGGGCCTATATTAAAAACGGGGCGGTCTATTTCAAAGATGAGTTGATCGTCGAAGTTGATTCAATTGTATTACCGGGTGCACATAACCTGGAAAATATCCTTTGTGCGATTGCAGCGTGTAAACTCTATGGGGTGCCAAATGAAAGTATTAAGAAAGTCCTTGGCACCTTTACAGGAGTAAAGCATAGAACGCAATTTGTCCGCGAAGTGAAGGGTGTAAAGTTTTATAATGATTCGAAAGCAACGAATAGCCTGGCAACGAAAAGTGCTCTTCATGCGTTTGAGGGTCCTACGATCCTGCTTGCTGGAGGCTTGGACCGTGGAAATGATTTCGACGACCTGATTCCATACTTGAAGAATGTAAAAACGTTGATCACCTTTGGGGAAACGTCTGAGAAGTTTATGAAAACAGGGGAAAAGGCAGGGATACAATCCATCATTCCTGTCGATAATGTTGAAAAGGCAGTTCCTGTTGCTTTTGAACATGCCGAAGAAGGAGATGTTGTTTTACTATCCCCGGCATGTGCAAGTTGGGATCAATATCGAACTTTTGAAGAACGTGGTGACATTTTTATTGAAGCGGTGCATAAGCTTTAATAAGGGCTTGTCCATGAAGAGCATCCGTACTTTTACAACCAGTATACCAATCCAAGATAAGTAGTTTTTTTGCTCGAACGGCTCAAAATTTGTCTATTCGAGGTGTTTAAGATTGCCTTTAAAAAAATCGACTCCCGATTTTATCCTCATTATGGTTACACTCACTTTACTTGCGATTGGACTGATTATGGTATACAGCGCAAGCGCTGTATGGGCTGACTACAAATTCGATGACTCCTTTTTCTTTGCCAAAAGGCAAGTGCTCTTTGCGGGCGTAGGGTTATTCGCTATGTTTTTCATCATGAATGTTGAGTATTGGACCTGGAAAAATTGGGCGAAAATCATCATCATCATTTGCTTCGTCCTTCTTGTACTGGTGTTAATCCCGGGTATCGGTGTCCTAAGAAATGGTTCCAGGAGCTGGATAGGAGTAGGGGCTTTTTCCATTCAGCCTTCAGAATTTATGAAACTTGCCATGATTGCGTTTCTCTCAAAGTATTTATCGGAAAACCAAAAGTATATTACTTCCTTTAGAAAAGGAGTCCTGCCGGCGCTTCTCTTAGTGTTCTCTGCTTTTGGGATGATAATGCTACAACCGGATCTGGGTACCGGTACTGTGATGGTCGGTACTTCAGTAGTGATGATCTTTATTGCAGGGGCGAGGGTCATGCATTTTGTCGGTCTTGGGATGATTGGATTAGTTGGATTCATTGGACTTGTTATATCTGCACCTTATCGCATTGCACGGATAACGTCCTTTTTAGACCCATGGCAGGATCCATTGAATAGTGGCTTCCAAATCATTCAGTCCCTATATGCAATCGGTCCGGGAGGCTTGTTTGGATTGGGACTGGGACAAAGCAGGCAGAAATTCTTCTATTTGCCCGAACCTCAAAATGATTTTATTTTTGCGATTTTAGCAGAAGAGCTCGGTTTTATCGGGGGAACTCTAGTCCTGCTTCTGTTTTCTTTGATATTATGGAGAGGAATCAGAATTGCTCTGGGGGCTCCTGACCTATTCGGAAGCTTTCTGGCATTAGGGATCGTTTCAATGATTGCGATCCAAGTGATGATCAACGTTGGGGTCGTAACCGGCCTCATGCCGGTCACGGGCATCACACTCCCCTTTCTCAGCTACGGGGGATCATCATTGACCCTCATGCTAATGGCTGTAGGAGTGCTGTTGAATATTAGCCGCTATACGAGACGGTAATGACTTAACAAAGAGATTGACTGTGAAACAGCTCGGAAGAAGTGAATGATAAAAGCCTGATAGTCAGGAACTCATCATTCATGTCCTCCTCTGTTTTTATGGTCAGTCTCTTTTTGAGTTAAAGAAAAAAACGCTGAAATTCCTTGTTTTTATTGAAATAACAATAGGATATTCATTGGTGAGATGTTACAATTAATTACATATACGTAATGCATTATGATCAGACCTTTTCAAAATATAGGAGAGTTTATTACTTTTGTTAACCAAATCTTTTACAATTCAATGACATACCTTCATTATGTGGAAATTGGTGTTTAAAATAGAGTGCAAGGGTGTAATAAATAGGATGGCTTCTTTCTGAAAAAGGATGGATGTACATATACGAAAAGTTGTATGGACAATATATCTTAGGAAATGCTGGATTATTTTGATCAGGGACCTGATAACAGATTCCCGAATATCCATCCTTCTACTCTACCAAAATGGTTTCTCGTTCAACATTATGTCATATGGCAGAAAATAACGTTCTGTTCCTCTTTTAACATTTGCTGCCTTCCTATAGAATGTAAGGTATCCCAATGTAAAGAGTACTTTCATTATAAGACGTGGTGAGAATTTTCTTATTCATGACTTAATGAATACAAAGTGAAATTGAGGAGAACGAAATGAAAAAAGAAAATGTTGTTTCCCTTGAAGATCGTATTCCTAAATTAAAACAACACCGAAAAAAGAAAGCGAATCGCAGACTGCTGTTTTTACTTTCTTTGTTCTTACTCATGATTCTATCGGTGGTTTACTTTCAATCACCTTTAAGTCATGTGAAAGAAGTGGTGGTTCATGGGAATGAGCTTGTTTCAAATGAGGCGGTTCTTCAGAAAAGTGGAATTGACAACGGCATGAATTTGTGGAGTGTAAACAAAGATAAAACCGTGGAACAATTAAAGGAGCTTCCTGAAGTAAAAGATGCAACGGTAAAAATGTCCTTTCCGAATTCCTATGAAATACGCATCAAAGAATACGATAAAAAGGCATATCTATCGAAAGATAATAAATTCTTTGTCATATTAGAGAATGGGAACGTTCTGGATAAAGGTACTGAATCAATACCCGTTGATGCTCCTTTACTAAGAGGTTTCGAGGAAGATAAGGTCTTAGTGAAAATGGTAGAAGAATTAGGGGAGCTTCCGAAAGAAGTTCAGCACCTCATATCTGAGATTAACCTGGTTCCAAAGAAAACAGATCAATACCACTTGACCCTATTCATGAATGATGGATTTGAAGTCAGTGCCACCATCCGGACCTTTTCAGAGAAAATGGTGCATTACCCCTCTATTGTCAGTCAATTGGATCCTTCAGTAAAAGGTGTCATTGACTTAGAGGTAGGTTCTTATTTCAGAGCATATGAAACGGAAGGTGAACAAAGCGATGAAGAGGATGAGGGTGAGAGGTAAGCATGTAATCCTCTCTCTTGTATGTCTGGTTTTAGGTTTCATCCTTGCTTTTTCGTATAGTCTAGCTAACACAGAACAAGCGGAACTTGGGAATCGAACGAATGGTCAGTGGAAACAGGAAGAAGCATTAAGAGATCAAATCCTTGAGTATCAGCAGAATAATAACAATCTGCAAGAAGAACTCTATGAGAAACAGGAAAAGGTCGTCAACATGGAGAAGGAATTCTCTAAAGAGAAACAAATATATTTTAACCTGGCAGAAGATGCGGAGAAGTATCGAATGTACCTGGGCAAAACGAAAGTGAAAGGGCCTGGGATAAGCGTGACGTTATCAGACGCTGACTACGATTCCAATGAGGAAAACGCCAATAATTATATCGTTCATGAACACCATGTCTTTAAGGTGATCAATGAATTATACATTGCGGGTGCTTCTGTCGTAGCGATAAATGGACAAAGGCTGAAGCATGATTCATACATACTGTGTAACGGTCCCGTTATTCAAATTGATGGAATCGAATATCCCGCTCCGTTTGAAATTACCGCTATCGGAGATCCGGAAGTACTCTCATCAGCCATGAATATCACGGGTGGTGTTAAAGACCAGCTTGTAAATGATAATATCATTTTTAAATTGGAAAAAAAGAATGCGGTAATTTTAGAACCAAGCATTAGTGAATCATAAGATTGGATTGTCCACTGGATTATTCGGGCTGTTACCAAGTAAGGGTTAGATGTGAAAGTAAGGTGCAATGAATGGACAACAAATTAAAAATTAGTTTTACCATTATTACGATTATTATTGGGTTTATGATTGCTATACAGTTCCAAACAGTCAAAGAACCTGTTGTCCGGGATACACGAGATATTTGGGAACTACGAAATGCGTTATTAAAAGAAAAAGAAGTCAATTCCAATCTTTATGCAGAAATGCGTGCAGTTGAAGCAAAGTTGGAACAATATAAGACAGAACAACAGTCGAGTCCAGAACGCGCGTTGAAACAAACGTTAGAGGAATTGAAAACAGAAGCAGGTCTGACTGAGAAAACAGGACCTGGTGTTATTTTAACGATTGAACCTGCCATGGAAGAAATCCTCCTTGGTGAAAAAGTTCAAAATATATCACCGGAACTGTTGGAAAGACTGGTAAATGAGCTGAATCGATATGATGCAATGGATATCTCCATTGATGGTCATCGCTTAATCAATACCTCGGTCATTCGTGATATTAATGGAGAAACCAAGGTGGATGGATATTCAATTGAAAAAATACCATTTGAAGTGAGAGTATTAACCAAAGACCTGGACTCTGCAAAAGGGTTGTATAACCGAATGCAGGTATCACAGTCTGTTGAGGACTTCTTTATCGATAATCTTCGAGTCTCAATTTCAAAGCCTTTAGAAAAAGTGGTGGTTCCACCATATGAAGATACCATCCGGGTCCGTTTAATGGAACCGGTGAAGGAAAGAGGAGGGAACGGGTAATATGTGGCTTCCCCTTTTAGGGTTGCTGGTAGGGGTCGTATTGGGGCTTCTTACAGATATTAGAATTCCAGATGAGTACTCGAATTATTTATCGATCGCCGTCCTGGCAGCATTGGATACATTATTTGGCGGCATACGTGCCCACCTCCAAAATATTTATGATGATAAGGTCTTTGTTTCTGGATTCTTTTTTAATATTTTACTAGCAGCAAGTTTAGCTTTTCTAGGCGTACATCTTGGTGTAGACTTATATCTGGCGGCTGTATTTGCTTTTGGAGTGAGATTATTCCAGAACATTGCAGTGATTAGACGAATACTTATTAGCAATTGGTCAAATAATCAAGAAAAAAGAGAAAAAAATTAGAATATTAAAAGGGAATCGTTTTTGTTACGACGAATATCTTAATTAAGATATACTTAGAATAGTGTTTTTCTAGGGTTGTTGTTCCAAATAAACATTCTTTAAGGAGGTGCCATAGAGTGAACAGCAATGAAATTTACGTTAGCCTAGACATCGGTACATCCACAGTAAAAGTAATCATTGGTGAAATGACAAATGATTCCTTAAACATTATCGGTGTAGGAAATGTGAACTCAGAAGGAATCAGAAAAGGTTCCATCGTAGATATAGACGAAACTGTTCATACAATTAAGAAAGCAGTTGAACAAGCGGAAAGGATGGTTGGTTTATCTATAAGCCAGGTCATCGTGGGTATTACCGGCAACCATGTGTCGCTTCAATCTTGTCATGGTGTAGTGGCAGTATCAAGTGATAATCGGGAAATCGGCGATGAAGATGTTCTAAGAGTGATGGATGCAGCCCAGGTTGTTTCTATTCCTCCAGAAAGAGAAATCATCAATGTAATCCCAAGACAATTCATTGTTGATGGATTGGACGAGATTACAGATCCCCGAGGTATGATTGGTGTTCGATTGGAAATGGAAGGCACCATCATTACGGGATCTAAGACGATTTTACATAATACTCTCCGTTGTGTAGAAAAGGCAGGCCTTGAAATTGTCGATATCGTTCTTCAACCTCTTGCAGCTGGTTCAGTTGCTTTGTCAAAGGATGAGAAGAACCTGGGTGCTGCGTTGATCGATATTGGCGGCGGCTCTACAACAATAGCGGTTTTTGAGCAAGGTCACCTTAAAGCTACAACTGTCCTGCCTGTAGGGGGAGAACATATTACTAAAGATTTATCGATTGGTTTAAGAACCTCAACGGACGATGCAGAGAAAATCAAAACAAAATATGGACATGCTTATTATGACCATGCATCAGAAGATGAAGTGTTCAGCGTGCCAATTATTGGTAGTGATCAACACCAGCAATTTAATCAATTAGAAATTTCTGATATCATAGAAGCAAGGCTGGAAGAGATATTAGACCTCATTAGCCATGAGCTGAAACGAATGGGAATCAGGGACCTGCCAGGTGGATATGTATTAACTGGTGGTGTAGCAAATCTTCCAGGTGTGTTAGAATTAGCACAAATCGTTTTCCAAAATCGTGTACGGGTGGCAATTCCTGATTATATTGGAGTTAGGGAACCTCAGTATACGACTGCAGTAGGTTTGATTAAATACGCTCAAAAGAATGCTAGATTACAAGGAAGATCAGTTAGTGCAGAACCAGTGCCTGTTGAGGCTGCTGAGAAGCGACAATCGAAACCAGCCAATAAAAAGCCAAAGCCTGCGAAGGTAAAAGAAGAAGAACATGAAGATGAAAAGGCCATGTCAAAAGTGAAAAAGTTCTTTGGATACTTCTTTGAATAAATAAAGGAATCCATAGATTCGACGAGTTAGGAGGATTTGTCATGTTGGAGTTTGATACAAATTTAGATTCTTTAGCGACAATAAAAGTTATCGGTGTCGGTGGTGGTGGTAACAACGCTGTAAACCGCATGATCGAGCATGGTGTACAGGGTGTTGAATTTATCGCTGTAAATACAGATGCGCAAGCTTTGAATCTATCAAAAGCTGAAATAAAAATGCAAATCGGTGGTAAATTAACCAGAGGATTAGGAGCAGGTGCCAATCCGGAAGTGGGGAAAAAAGCTGCCGAAGAAAGTAAAGAACAGATCGAAGAAGCTTTAAGAGGAGCAGATATGGTCTTCGTTACAGCTGGAATGGGCGGAGGAACTGGAACTGGTGCAGCTCCGGTAATCGCTCAAATTGCCCGAGAAATCGGAGCATTAACGGTTGGTGTAGTTACACGGCCTTTCACCTTTGAAGGAAGAAAGCGTTCAAATCAAGCAAGCGGTGGTATCGCTGCAATGAAAGAAGGAGTAGATACCCTTATCGTAATTCCAAACGACCGTCTGCTTGAGATCGTAGATAAGAGCACACCAATGCTTGAAGCATTCCGAGAAGCAGATAACGTATTAAGACAAGGTGTTCAAGGTATCTCAGATCTGATCGCAACTCCTGGTCTTATTAACCTTGACTTTGCCGACGTAAAGACAATCATGTCTAACAAAGGTTCAGCACTCATGGGCATAGGTGCTGCTTCTGGTGAGAATCGTGCGACGGAAGCCGCAAAAAAAGCCGTTTCAAGTCCATTACTTGAGACATCCATTGATGGAGCTCAAGGTGTACTGATGAACATTACAGGTGGTACATCTTTAAGTCTATATGAAGTACAAGAAGCTGCAGACATTGTAGCATCTGCTTCAGATCAAGAAGTAAACATGATTTTCGGTTCCGTAATTAATGAAGATTTAAAAGATGATATCGTCGTAACCGTTATTGCAACAGGGTTTAATGAAGAGGTGATTCAACCTCCAAAACAAACTCGACCAACATTTGGTGGAATGAAACCAAATCAAAGTCCAAATCCAAGCCAATCTATCAAGCGCGAACAACCTAAACGCGAAGAGCCTCAACACCAAGAGCCGGTGAGAACCTCTTCCAATCAAAATCAGGGAGCGGAAGAAACACTGGATATCCCAACCTTCCTTCGCAACCGTAACCGCCGCCGATAATAGCTTGTCCGTAAGAAAAGTAAAACAGCCCCAAAGGCATTTATGCCTTTGGGGCTGTTTTTTTCTCTAATCATCCAATCACCAATCCGCTTCACAAAGCTATTTTTATACCTCGAATCGGGAATAAATTTAGTGACATATTTCGTTATAATCTCTGAAAAGTTTTCCTCTGAAGCATACAAAAAATGACAACCTTTTAAAGGGTATGTACGATATACTTCTGATAAGTCATTCCTATCTCGAAATTTAAATAGCTGTAACTGGGTGAAGTTTCAAAAGGAGGGTAGAGATTGACCTTATATCTGGATGTCATCTGGTTGTTAAATCTGTTGGTAGACTTTTTCTTATTATGGTTAACAGGGATCATCTTAAAAAGACAATATGCCCTATGGAGAATTGGACTTGGCAGTTTGATAGGATCGATCATTATTCTCCTTGCCTTTTCACCTTATGCAACTCTTATAGGAAACCCTCTTATGAAATTATTATTTTCAATAATCATGGTGTACTCAGCTTTTGGGTATAGAAGATTGCGCTATTACTTATCCAATCTTCTTATGTTCTATTTTGTTACCTTTTTTACAGGTGGGATATTAATTGGGACTCATTATTTTATAAGTTTCGACCCTGGTACAGAATCCTCCATGTTGCTTGCAAGCATCCGTGGTTTTGGAGATCCGATAAGCTGGGTATTTGTTATGCTCGCCCTGCCTCTTGCCTGGTATTTTTCTAAGGGCAGAGTGGATAGCATTGAGCAAGTGAAGATTCAGTATGATCAGCTTCTGACAGTAAGCATAAAAATTGAAGATTTTCAATGTACCGTAAATGGTCTTGTTGACAGTGGTAACCAACTTCAAGACCCCATATCCAAAAGTCCGGTCATGATACTATCCATCGCTGAGATAGAGGGGGTAATTCCAGAAGAAGTGAGGGCACTATGCCACGATATTGATGAAATCTTCTCCGGAGAAAAAAATATCGACACTCGCTGGTCTGACCGGATGAGAATTGTACCCGCCCAATCGGTGGGTAGAAAAAGTCAACTTCTAGCCGCTATAAAACCTGATTCTCTCATTCTAAAAGATCATGAATCAGAATGGGCGATCCCGAATGGACTGATCGCCTTCAGAGAGGATTCCCTCTCAGCAGATGGGAATTTTCAAGCGATCGTTCATCCAAAAATGGCTTCGCGAAAGCCGGTACTTAACGTTTCTTAAATCAATTATTACTACTATACTCACAATTTAAAGAAATAGAAGGGGGAGCAACAATGAAAAAATTCAAATTTAAATTTTTATACTATTGGTACAAACTGTTAATCAAACTTGGACTGAAAACAGATGAAATTTACTACATAGGTGGTAGTGAAGCACTTCCCCCTCCATTGACGAAAGAGGAGGAAGAAGTATTACTCAATAAATTGCCTAAAGGTGATAAAGCTGCCCGTTCTTTGTTGATTGAACGAAACTTGAGGTTAGTCGTATATATCGCCAGGAAGTTTGAAAATACAGGAATTAATATTGAAGACCTGATCAGCATCGGTACGATTGGCTTGATAAAAGCAGTAAACACATTCAATCCAGAGAAAAAAATCAAGTTAGCTACGTATGCTTCCAGGTGTATAGAAAATGAAATTCTTATGTACTTAAGAAGAAACAATAAAATTCGTTCTGAAGTTTCGTTTGATGAACCACTCAATATTGATTGGGACGGAAATGAATTACTATTATCGGACGTCCTTGGAACAGATGAAGATATTATAACAAAAGACCTTGAAGCGACCGTAGACAAAAAACTGCTCTTTAACGCTCTTCACCAGCTTTCTGATCGTGAAAAGCAAATCATGGAGCTCCGTTTTGGACTAATGGGAGAAGAAGAAAAAACCCAAAAGGATGTAGCGGATATGCTTGGAATTTCCCAGTCTTATATCTCCCGTTTAGAAAAGAGGATTATTAAGCGTCTAAAAAAGGAATTTAATAAAATGGTATAACCTGATAAAAACTGACCTTTTCTATAGAAAAGGTCAGTTTTTTTTGTTTAAAACCATTTTAAATTTTTTTATATGAATTTGTCCAGATATCTTAAGGGGTTTGAAGAATATGAAACATTACTTGCCAGAATGGAATGCATATTTTTCCTCTCCAAGGAAATACTGAATTTTGTACAGCAGCTCCTACAAGGAGGGGAAAGAATGACACGTAATAAAGTCGAGATTTGTGGTGTAGATACTTCCAAATTACCAGTTCTCAAAAATGATGAAATGAGAGTACTATTCAAGCAAATGCAAGCGGGCGACATTACCGCAAGAGAAAAACTTGTAAATGGGAATTTGCGCCTCGTCTTAAGTGTAATTCAACGCTTTAATAACCGTGGTGAGTATGTTGATGATTTATTTCAAGTAGGGTGTATCGGATTAATGAAATCCATCGATAATTTTGATTTAGGTCAAAACGTTCGATTCTCTACATACGCGGTTCCGATGATCATTGGGGAAATCCGAAGGTATTTAAGAGACAATAACCCAATCAGGGTATCTCGCTCACTACGAGATATTGCGTACAAAGCTCTGCAAGTAAGGGAAAAATTGATGGGGGAAACATCCAGGGAACCGACAGCAGAAGAAATTGCGAAAGTTCTTGATGTATCCCACGAAGAAATCGTATTTGCATTGGATGCCATCCAAGATCCCGTATCTCTGTTTGAACCTATATACAATGATGGGGGAGACCCAATATTTGTGATGGATCAACTAAGCGACGAAAAGAACCGTGATTTCCATTGGATTGAAGAAATTGCCCTTCAAGAAGGGATGAGACGATTGAATGATCGTGAAAAACTCATTATCAGCAAACGCTTCTTTCAAGGGAAAACTCAAATGGAAGTGGCTGACGAGATCGGCATCTCACAAGCACAAGTATCAAGACTGGAAAAAGCAGCAATCAAACAAATGAACAAAAATATTCAATAAGTAAAGAAAAGCGGAGGCGGTTTGATCAGCCCCGAAAAGCACAATAGGAAACCCCCAAAAGGCGCTTTTTGCCTTATGGGGGTTTCCTATTGTGACCTCGAGGGGCTAGCCGCCGGAGCTGGACAATCGAAAAGCGGAAGGGCTTTGCCCAGAGGCGACAAGCATAAGTCAAACCATCCGGAAAGGCGCCCTTTGCCTTTTTGGATGGTTTGACTTATGACCTCGAGCCTCTAAGCCGCCGGAGCTGGACAATCGAAAAGCGGAAGGGCTTTGCCCAGAGGCGACAAGCATAAGGCGAATCATCCGGAAAGGCGTTCTTTGCCTTTTTGGATGGTTTGACTTATGACCTCGAGCCTCTAAGCCCTGTAGCTGGACAAAAGAAAAGCGGAAGGGCTTTGCCCAGAGGCGACAAGCATAAGGTGAATCATCCGGAAAGGCGCCCTTTGCCTTTTTGGATGGTTTGACTTATGACCTCGAGCCTCTAAGCCCTGTAGCTGGACAAAAGAAAAGAAAAGCTGATCTCCTTCGGGTAGGTCTGCCTTTTTTTTTGTTGCATACACTATTATTAACTACTTGAATTGGGTGAATGAACAGTCTTTGAATATATGGTACACAATGAAAAACAACAAGAAGAGAGGGTGAAAACAGATGGTACGTATATCTGAATTTCAGGTGAAAGATGTTGTGAGTATATCTGACGGACGGAAATTAGGGAATATAGGGGATATAGAAATTAACCTGGATACTGGAAGAATTGAGGCCATTGTCATCGGTGGTGGAGGGAAGATATTGGGTTTCTTCGGAAAAGATGAAGATATTGTGATTCCTTGGAGCAGCATTGTAAAAATAGGGGAAGATGTTATTCTGGTCAGATATAAAGAAAGTCATTATATTCAAGGTCAACTGCAGGAACCGAAACAAGCCCCCGATACATGACGAATCTTCAGGGAATATGGTACACTTAATAAAAACGAAGGAGATTCAACGTGTCAAAGGAGCCTTTCAATAGAGAAACAGAATCTTATTATTCTATAAATACATGGACGAAAAGTAATCCTCGGCTAGTTGCAGGGATCACAACAAGATGGGGTGGTGTCAGTACCGGACCATTTCACTCTTTCAATATGGGATTGCACGTGGGAGACGATGAATCTTCAGTGATTCAAAATCGTCAATTACTTGCTTCCAGTTTGATGATGCCAGTTGAATCATGGGCGGCTGCTGAGCAAACCCATGGAAACAACATTCATACAGTAGGAAAAGTAGACATGGGAAAAGGTGCAGAGCACTATCATACCAGCATTCAAGATACTGATGGCTTTATTGCTCGGAATGAGAATATTCTATTGACGATGTGTTATGCGGATTGTGTACCTCTCTATTTCCTGGATAAAGATTCGGGTACAATCGGATTGGCCCATGCCGGATGGAAAGGTACTGTTTTACAAATAGGGCCCAAAATGGTCGATGCTTTTATGGAGAAAGGTGCCTCCATGTCTTCCCTGGAGGTTGTGATCGGGCCATCCATATGTAAGAATTGCTATGTAGTTGATGACTATGTGATCAATAAAGTGAAAAAAACACTAGAAGATGAAAACATCTTACCCTATAATTTAAAGGAAGAGGGACAATATTACCTCGATTTAAAGAAATTGAATGAACAGCTTTTAGTGCAAGCTGGTTTAAATGCTGAACAAATCCACACTTCTAGTTATTGTTCATCCTGTCACAATGAGTTTTTCTCCTACAGAAGAGATGGTGGTAAAACAGGAAGAATCATGAGCTTCATTGGCTGGAAGGAGAAAAAAAAATGAAGGTATCTGAAAAACTTAAAATCATCCAGAAAAATATTGAAAACGCATGTGAAAGCAGTGGAAGAAATCCTGAAGCCGTACATGTTGTAGCGGTCACTAAATACGTTTCAATTGAGAGAGCCGAAGAAGCTGTTGAAGCCGGCCTCATGCACTTAGGTGAGAACCGTGACGAAGGAATGCTCTCAAAGTGGGATGTTCTACAGGACAAACCCCAGTGGCATTTTATTGGTTCTCTGCAAACTAGAAAAGTAAAAAACATCATTGATAAAGTATCATACATACATTCTCTGGATCGTCTGTCATTAGCCAAAGAAATTCATAAAAGAGCGGACAAGCCTGTGTCCTGTTTTGTTCAAGTGAATGTTTCGGGAGAAGATTCTAAACATGGGTTATCACCTCAAGAGGTAAAAGAATTTATTGTGAGTCTAAAAGACTTCACAAATATTAAAGTCGTAGGATTAATGACGATGGCTCCACATACGGACGATGAACCATTCTTAAGGACTTGTTTTAGACACTTGAAAACAATCCAGGAAGAAGTCATCTCTTTAAACCTCCCATATGCCCCTTGTTCAGAATTATCAATGGGGATGAGCAATGATTACATGATTGCAATCGAAGAGGGAGCTACGTTTATTCGTATTGGAACTGCATTAGTTGGAAATGACTGAGAGGGGATGAATACAAATGGGTATCAAGTCAAAGTTTAAAACGTTCTTTTTGCTGGATGAAGATGAATATGATTATGAAGAAGAAAAGTTTGAAGAAGAATATGAGGAGAAAAAGCCCATGAAGTCGCAGCTTTCAAATTCGAAACAAAATGTTGTAAGTCTTCAAAGTGTTCAAAAATCTTCTAAGATGATTCTGGCTGAGCCAAGAGTATATGCCGAAGCTCAAGAGATTGCTGATCATTTAAAGAATAGACGCTCTGTACTGGTAAACTTACAGCGGATTCAACATGATCAAGCGAAACGCATTGTCGACTTTTTAAGTGGAACTGTGTACGCAATTGGAGGCGACATTCAGCGTGTAGGAGATAATATTTTTCTTTGTACGCCTGATAATGTGGAAGTGAGCGGAAATATCTCAGAGTTCTTGAAAGAAGAAGATCTATCAGATTCGAGGTGGTAATGTAAATTATGGTGTTGCTTTATGAGATTTTATCGAACCTTATTCAAATTTACTCCTGGGCTTTAATCATTTATATATTAATGTCCTGGTTTCCAAATGCAAGGGAATCGGCAATTGGTCAGTTCTTATCAAGAATATGCGAACCGTATTTAGAGCCGTTCAGACGTTTCGTTCCTTCAATCGGGATGATTGATATTTCACCAATCGTGGCATTCATTGTGTTGAACTTGGCGCAATCTGGGTTATACCAATTATTTAGATGGCTTATATAATTGAGAATCAGGATATCAAATTTCCTTTAAAGAACTGAAACCGGATTGAACAGTTTCAGTTCTTTTATTTTGGGTAAATCACATAGGGGGTGAGCATGTGTCTTCAATTTATCAACATTTCAGGCAGGATGAGAAAGAGTTTGTTGATGCTGTACTGGAGTGGAAACTGGCGGTGGAAAATCAATATTCAGCCAAACGAACGGACTTTTTGGATCCAAGACAACAGTATATTGTCGAGTCGATTATCGGAAACAACGACGAAATTCTTTTCTCCTTTTACCCTGAGAATACGGAGAGGAAGAGAGCATTATTATATCCTTCTTATTTTCAACCTGAGGAAGAAGATTTTGGTATTAAGTTATTTGAAATACAGTACCCGTCCAAGTTTGTTACAATAGAGCATAGACAGGTATTAGGGACTCTCATGTCATTAGGGTTGAGACGGGAAAAATTCGGTGACATTCTATCTGAGGACGATACCATTCAACTCATGCTCGCAGATGAGATTTCTGAATACGTCAGGATGGAACTCACACAAATAGGCAAAGCGAAGATTTCCATGAAGGATATTCCAATGAAGGATCGAATCGAGAGCAAGGAAGAATGGATGGAAAAAGTGACTACTGTAAGCTCCCTGCGGTTAGATGTCGTTCTCGCAGCAATCTATAATGATTCCCGTCAAAAAGCTCAAACATTGATTAAAAGCAATCATGTAAAAGTCAATTGGAAAACGGTCGAGAATGCCTCCTTTGAAGTAGAAGCTGGGGATGTAATTTCAGCAAGAGGATATGGTAGAAGTAAGTTATTGTCCATTGAAGGAAGAACAAAAAGGGATAAATGGCGAATTTCTGTTGGAATACTGAAATAATTTAAGAAAATTAAAGGAATTCTCCCACATACTGTCGAAATTTTAGTTATAATAAATATGTAATTCACCAAGTACTGGAGGTGGCTCCCATGCCTTTAACGCCATTAGACATACATAATAAAGAATTTAGTCGTGGCTTTCGTGGTTATGATGAGGACGAGGTTAATGAATTTTTAGATCAAATTATTAAGGATTATGAAATTCTTATCCGAGAGAAGAAGGAAACGGAAGAACGTTTAAACTCCTTGAATGAACGTTTAGGCCATTTTACAAACATCGAGGAAACGTTAAACAAGTCAATCGTCATCGCTCAAGAAGCAGGGGAAGAAGTTAAGCGTAATGCAATGAAAGAATCGAAGCTGATCATTAAGGAAGCCGAAAAGAATGCTGATCGCATCGTTAATGAATCATTATCTAAAGCCCGTAAGATTGCCATCGAGATTGAAGAGCTCAAGAAGCAGTCAAAGGTGTTCCGGACTCGTTTCAAAATGTTAATCGAAGCTCAGCTTGATTTACTTGATACAAATGATTGGGATCAATTAATGGAATTTGATCTGGACGCAACAGATTTAAAAACTTTAAAAGAAGAAGAGACATTGTCTTGACGAAAAGCGCAATACTTTCATATAATTGAACAACAATCTAAATTGCCATAATGAAGGCTAAGACAGGGACAGTACGTTTCTTATGATATTTCCTTTATAGCGAGTGGGGGACGGTGTAAGCCCGACAAGGAACAAAGGTACGGAAAATCACCCTCGAGCTCCATTCATGAAATTCACTTCTGGAGAGTAATGAATAGCGTCTTGTTCACGTTACGAATCAAAACGAGTGAAGATCGGTTTCGATCTTTATGAGGGTGGTACCGCGGGAAAAGCTTTCTCGTCCCTTTACAGGGATGAGGAAGCTTTTTTTTTGTTTACAAAAGGGATAGCCTGATTAAGAATTGCAGGTTTTAGAAAAGATGGCAATTAAGAGAAACGTTTAGGAGGAAGATTTCATGGAGTATAAAGATACATTATTGATGCCGAAGACGGAATTTCCGATGAGAGGAAATTTACCAAAACGAGAACCGGATACACAGAATAAATGGGAAGAAATGGATATTTATCAAAAAGTGCAGGAGAGAACGAATGATCGTCCATTATTTGTTCTTCACGATGGACCTCCATATGCCAATGGAAATATTCATATGGGTCACGCATTAAATAAAATTCTTAAGGACTTTATCGTCCGCTATAAATCCATGAGTGGATTCCATGCACCATATGTTCCAGGCTGGGACACTCATGGTTTACCGATTGAGCAGGCGTTAACGAACAAAGGCGTGAAGCGTAAAGAAATGACTATCGCTGAGTTCCGTAAATTGTGTGAAGAATATGCTTATGAGCAGGTTGATAACCAACGCACTCAGTTCAAACAATTAGGGGTCCGTGGTGATTGGGATAATCCATATATCACCTTAAAGCCTGAGTACGAAGCTCAACAGATTAAAGTGTTTGGTGATATGGCGAAGAAAGGCTATATCTATAAAGGTAAAAAGCCAGTGTACTGGTCTCCTTCAAGTGAATCAGCCTTAGCAGAAGCAGAGATCGAGTATCAGGATAAGCGTTCTCCTTCCATCTACGTTGGTTTCGCCGTTACAGAAGGTAAGGGTGTTCTTGAAGAAGGGACTCAATTAGTCATCTGGACGACAACTCCTTGGACGATTCCTGCCAACCTGGGAATTGCCGTGCATGAAGATTTAAGCTATGTCGTTGTCAATGTGAAAGAAAGCAGCTATGTAGTAGCAGAAGATTTATTGGAAGAAGTTGCGAAGAATCTGGAATGGGAAGATTACTCAGTATTCAATAAGGTTAAAGGTGCGGAGCTTGAGCATATCGTGGCAAAACATCCATTATATGATCGGGATTCACTTGTTGTCCTAGGCGAACATGTTACAACTGAATCTGGTACAGGGTGTGTTCATACTGCACCAGGACACGGAGAAGATGACTTCCTGGTAGGAAAGAAATATGGTTTGGATGTGTTATGTCCGGTAGACGATAAAGGAGTAATGACCTCAGAAGCACCTGGATTTGAAGGCTTGTTCTATGATAAAGCCAATAAGCCGATTACCGAAAAGTTACAGGAAACAGGAGCATTATTAAAGCTTAACTTTATCACTCACTCCTATCCACATGATTGGCGTACGAAAAAGCCTGTTATCTATAGAGCGACGGCACAATGGTTTGCGTCAATCGATAAATTCCGTAAAGAATTGCTGGAAGCTGTCAATGAAACGAAATGGGTCCCAGCTTGGGGGGAAACACGCCTTTACAATATGGTCAGAGACCGTGGAGACTGGTGTATTTCAAGACAACGTGCATGGGGAGTGCCGATCCCGGTATTTTATGCTGAAAATGGCCAGGAAATCATTACAGATGAAACAATCGACCATGTATCGAAGCTCTTCCGTGAACATGGATCAAACATCTGGTTTGAAAAAGAAGCGAAGGATCTTCTACCTGAAGGATTTACCCATGAAGGAAGTCCGAATGGGAAGTTCACAAAAGAACAGGATATCATGGACGTCTGGTTTGATTCAGGTTCCTCACATCAAGCGGTACTTGAAGAAAGAAATGACCTCGAGCGTCCTGCAGACCTTTATTTAGAGGGATCTGACCAATATCGCGGATGGTTTAACTCTTCTTTGACTACAAGTGTAGCAGTGACGGGTAAAGCTCCATATAAAGGCGTGTTAAGTCATGGATTTGCTCTTGATGGGGACGGAAGAAAAATGAGTAAATCATTAGGGAACGTAGTCGTTCCTGAAAAAGTGATGAAGCAGCTTGGAGCCGATATCCTTCGCCTTTGGGTTGCATCGGTTGATTATCAAGCGGATGTACGTGTATCAGATCCAATCTTGAAGCAAGTGGCTGAAGTGTATCGTAAAATCCGTAATACGTACCGTTTCTTATTAGGAAATCTTTCTGACTTTGATCCAAGTACCAATGCGGTATCCTTCGATCAATTAAGAGAAGTGGATCAATTCATGCTTGTAAAGCTGAATGATCTTGTGAAAAATGTGAGAAATTCATACGACAAATATGAGTTTGCAAGCATCTATCACGCTGTAAATAATTTCTGTACGCTTGATTTAAGTTCATTCTATTTAGACTTTGCGAAGGATGTTTTATATATTGAGTCAGAAAATCATGAAGAGCGTCGTGCCATTCAAACTGTGTTATATGAATCCCTGGTTGCTCTTACGAAACTGATGTCTCCAATCCTTTCTCATACAGCTGATGAAGTGTGGGCTTATATCCCTGGAGTAGAGGGAGAAAGTGTTCAACTTACTGATATGCCTGAAGTGCAAGAGTTAAGAAACTCTGATGAGTTGAAGAAGAAATGGAATGCTTTCCTTGAGTTAAGAGATGATGTATTAAAGGGTCTTGAAGAAGCTCGCAATCAGAAGATGATTGGGAAATCATTAACGGCTAAAGTGACTCTATACGTGAATGATGAAACGAAAGCTTTACTCGGTTCCATTAAGGAAGACTTAAAACAATTGTTCATCGTGTCCGCCTTTGAAATCGGTGGATCATTGAGCGAAGCACCTGAACATGCATTAAGTCTTGGTGAAAACAATATTGTCGTCGAAAAAGCCGAGGGTGAAACATGTGACCGCTGTTGGGTTGTCACAACCACAGTGGGTGAGGATAAGGATCATCCGACGCTTTGCACACGCTGTGCATCAGTAGTGAAAGAAAGCTATTCTCACCTGGCATAATACCGAAAGGCTGACCCGCATTTTATGTGGGTCAGCCTTTTTTATTTGTCTTTTTCTAATTCCAAAATTGCTATATCTTGCAACACAATTTTCAGGTGTGTTTCCCCCATACTATAAATGGAGGGATCAAAGATGACATATGACCGATACACATCCATTGTTCAAGAGCTGACAACATCGTTGCAAGAGCTGGAGGCAAGTAGATCTCAACATCCTTTAATTCAGCAGTATATTGATGATGAAATTACCGAAGTAAAACAAGCCCTAAATCGTGTTAGAGATAATCAATACGGGTATTGTGAAATGAGTGGAGAAGAAATCCCCTTTGATTTCATAAAGATGAACCCGACCTGCTCAACGCTTCATGATGCATTAGAGTGGAGACGATTTGGAAAGATCTCATCTTATTCCTGAGTGCTAAGCGCGGGTTTCATCGTTCTCATTTAGTTTAAGTGTCTTTATTTCCCCTTTTATGCTAAAATGCAAAGGTAATCATTTTACGATGTTCGGAGGTTGCCTTTGTGTTTTATTATTTATTGGCTTTGGTTGTGATTGGACTAGATCAATTAACAAAATGGTTGGTTGTGAAACGAATGACAGAAGGAGAAAGTATAAAGATTATAGACAATTTTTTATATCTTACTTCTCATCGAAATCAAGGTGCAGCATGGGGAATACTTCAAGGGCAAATGTGGTTTTTTTACATTATTACAGTAGTAGTGATTGTAGGTATCGTGTATTATATGCAAGTCCATGCAAAAGGGCATTCTTTATTTAGTTTAAGTTTAGCCTTTATGCTTGGTGGAGCTATTGGAAACTTTATTGACCGTGTCTTTCGGAAAGAAGTGGTTGATTTCTTAAATACATACATCTTTTCCTATGATTTTCCGATCTTTAATATTGCCGATGCAGCATTAACCATTGGAGTAGCATTGTTACTAATTTACATGTATTTAGACGAACGAAAAGCAAAGAAGGAGAACAAAAATGGAAGTAATTCAGCACAACATACAGCAGGAAGACCAGGGAGAACGAATTGATAAAGTCGTAAGTCAGTTGAACAAGGAATGGTCCCGTTCACAGGTTCAACAATGGATAAAAGAAGGTCATATTAAAGTTAATGGTGAGGCAGTCAAACCTAATTTCAAATGTCCAGCGGATGCAGTAATCGAGGTTTCGATCCCGGAACCCGAAGAGTTGGATGTAGAGCCGGAAGACCTCAATCTTGACATTGCCTATGAAGATGGGGATGTCATTGTTGTAAACAAGCCAAAGGGAATGGTGGTTCACCCTGCACCTGGGCATTATTCAGGGACAATGGTGAATGGATTGATGTTTCACTGTAAGGATTTATCCGGCATTAATGGAGTTCTAAGACCAGGGATCGTCCATCGTATAGATAAGGACACTTCAGGCTTACTGATGGTGGCGAAAAATGATATGGCTCACGAGCATTTGGTTAATCAGCTTGTAGCAAAGTCCGTAACAAGAAAATATACGGCCATTGTACATGGCCTGATTCCCCATGAATACGGCACCATTGATGCTCCGATCGGAAGGGACCCTAAAGATCGCCAAAGTATGGCTGTAGTGGATAACGGCAAACAAGCGGTGACACACTTCAGAGTGTTGGATCGATATAAAGATTTCACATTAGTCGAATGTGAATTGGAGACGGGTCGAACGCATCAAATCCGTGTGCACATGAAGTATATCGGCTTCCCGCTTGCGGGGGATCCAAAGTATGGACCACGAAAGACATTGAGCATTGAAGGACAGGCCCTTCACGCGGGTGTGTTAGGTTTTGTCCATCCTAGAACAGAAGAGTATATGGAATTCCACACGGAGTTACCTCACGAGTTCACTAAACTTGTGAAGCATCTTGAAAATAATCGTTGACAAATTTCGACTGTACCTATATGATTTAGTTAATTGAATAAGTAACCTTTAATACGGTCCCGTGAGGCTGAGAAGGAGCATGTACGACCAAATCATTTTGGCGTGCAATCAGATTACAACGATAAGTGTGCCCTCTCATCCATCCGGTGAGAGGGATTTTTTATTTTATTGAAACGAGGTGGCGTAAATGACTAAAAAAGCTACGGTTCTGGATCAACCCGCCATTCGAAGGGCGCTGACAAGAATCGCCCATGAAATCATCGAGCGTAACAAAGGAATTGAAGATTGTATTCTGGTTGGTATTAAAACAAGAGGCATTTACATCGCTAATCGATTAGCCGAGCGAATTCATGATATTGAAGGTGAGCAAATTCCCGTAGGGGAAATAGACATCACTCTATACCGGGATGACTTATCAAAGAAAACAGAGGATCATGAACCAGAGGTCAAAGGTTCTGACCTGCCTGTTGATATTACGAACAAGAAAGTAATCCTGGTAGACGATGTATTATTCACAGGAAGAACGGTCCGGGCTGGTTTGGACGCATTAATGGATCTCGGACGACCAAGTCAAATTCAACTTGCAGTGCTGGTTGACCGGGGACATAGAGAATTACCGATAAGGGCTGACTTTGTCGGAAAGAATATTCCTACATCAAGCTCCGAAAAAATCATGGTTGCCTTAACCGAGGTCGATCAGGAAGATATCGTTGCAATTCACGAAAAAGAATAACGTAAGTCCTTTTAAGAGTGGTCCCGTGAGGCTGACAAAGGATGGGAATGAAGGTAGAAACAGGCCTTCTTGTACCCTCTTTGTGCCCTCTTTAGGACAAAGAGGGTTTTTTTATGGGGAAATTTGGGTATTGGAGGAGGAAACATAAATGAATCAAAATCATCAAGTTGTGTTAGACGTAGAAGAAGTGCCGAAGTTAGGAAAATGGATCACATTGAGTATACAGCATCTATTCGCCATGTTTGGGGCTACGGTATTGGTTCCATTCCTGGTAGGGCTAAGCCCTGGGGTTGCCCTTATCTCAAGTGGATTAGGAACACTTGCTTACCTCTTGATCACAAGAGGAAGAATCCCTGCTTATTTAGGATCATCCTTCGCATTCATCGCACCTATTCTTGCTGCAAAAAGTTTTGGAGGTCCTGAGGCTGCCATGATGGGAAGCTTTCTCGCCGGAATAGTGTACGGAATCGTAGCATTGCTCATCTCGAAACTGGGGCTGAAATGGCTTGTACGGATTCTTCCGCCGATAGTTGTAGGACCTGTGATTATGGTTATTGGATTAGGACTGGCAGGAACGGCTGTTAATATGGCCATGTACGAAAATCCTGGAGCAGATGAATTGGTTTACAGCAACACACACTTCATGGTAGCTCTTGCCACTCTGGCCATTACGGTGATTTGCTCGATATACTTTAAAGGCTTTCTCGGTATGGTGCCGATTTTAGCCGGAATCGTTGGAGGGTATATCATAGCGGTTTTTGCGGGATTAGTGAACTTCCAACAGGTGTTGGATGCTCCGCTCTTACAAATGCCGGATTTCTTTATCCCATTCATTGACTACACACCAAGCTTCTCTTGGGAAATCGTGTCCATCATGGTGCCTGTTGCCCTCGTAACCTTGGCAGAGCATACTGGAGACCAGATGGTTCTAAGTAAAGTAGTTGGACGGAACTTCATTGAAAAACCAGGTCTTCACCGCTCCATTCTTGGGGATGGGGTAGCAACGGTGATTGCATCCTTTCTCGGTGGACCACCTAATACAACGTATGGTGAAAACATTGGAGTATTAGCCATAACACGTGTATTCAGCGTATTCGTCATAGGAGGAGCCGCGGTTCTTGCCATCATGTTCGGGTTTATCGGGAAGATAACAGCCTTGATTGGATCGATTCCATCAGCCGTCATGGGCGGAGTTTCCATCCTTCTGTTCGGAATCATCGCCTCTAGCGGACTGCGCATGCTGATTGATAACAAAGTAGACCTGGGAAACAAGCGAAACCTGGTAATTTCCTCAGTGATCCTGGTGATCGGGGTAGGTGGGGCATTCGTGAAGGTCAACGAGCAGGTATCCTTATCAGGAATGGCGCTTGCGGCAATTGTCGGAGTTTTCCTTAACCTTGTCTTACCAGGCAGAGAAGAAAGCGAAGGGGAAAACAACTTATTCGAAGAAGAAAATGCTAAACAAGATGTTGCATAGAAGCACCTTTTAACATGGTCCAGAGAGTCTAGGAAGGGTGAATTTGAACAAGTCAGGCACGTGGGATTTTTCGCACTGTCCCTGTTGGCATGTTCAAAAACACCCTGTCAGAAAATTGACAGGGTGTTTTTTTGAAAGAAGAGAAGAAAGGGTTGTCCCATGATGAAGAACTTGTTGACAATGAATGATTTATCAAAAGAGGAAATCATTGAAATATTAGATGCGGCTGAACGCTTTAAAGAAGGAGAAACATGGAGGGAAGGCTCCAATAGATATGTAGCCAATCTTTTCTTCGAGGCAAGTACCCGGACGAAATGCAGTTTTGAAATGGCGGAAAGGAAGCTTGGACTCGAGGTCATCCCATTTGAAGCACAGACTTCAAGTGTACAAAAGGGAGAAAGCTTGTATGACACGGTGAAAACATTAGAAAGCATCGGTGTTGAAACCGTAGTCATCCGACACTCCATTGAACGATACTTCGATGAACTTGAACCACTTAACTTAAGCGTCATCAACGGAGGCGATGGCTGTGGTAATCATCCTACTCAATGCCTTTTGGACCTGCTGACCATTCGCCAGGAATTTGGAGGGTTTGAAGGACTGAAGGTATCCATCATTGGAGACATTGCCCATAGCCGAGTGGCAAGATCCAATGCAGAAGCGTTAACAAAGCTGGGATCAGAAGTGATGTTCTCTGGACCAAGGGAATGGTTCCCATCACAGGATCGACATCAATATATGCCGATAGATAACTGTATAGCAGACTCTGATGTGGTCATGTTACTTAGAATCCAACATGAGCGCCACGATAGTACCTCATGCCTAACGAAAGAAGAATACCATGAAAGCTTTGGTTTGACGGAAAGTCGAAAAGCACGAATGAAACCAACCGGTATCATTCTTCATCCGGCACCGGTCAACCGTGGAGTTGAAATTGCAGATTCATTGGTGGAATGTGATCAATCAAGAATCTTTAAGCAGATGGAAAATGGAGTATTCGTCAGAATGGCTGTTTTAAAGAGAGCACTTGAAATCAACTAATTAGGGGGAATTTGAAATGAATTGGTTAATTCGAAATGCACGTATTCTATCTAAGAATGGTGATCTTGAGATAGTGGATGTAAAGGTGGAGAATCAGAAAATCATCGAGATGGGAACAGATCTCAAACGTACCGATCACCAGGAATTTCAAGCAGATGGGTTATTGATTTCCCCAGGATTTGTTGATCTTCATGTCCATTTAAGAGAACCGGGGGGAGAACACAAAGAAACAATCGAAACGGGAACAAAAGCTGCTGCCAAGGGTGGATTCACGACCATCGCTGCAATGCCTAATACAAGACCCGTACCTGATTCAGTAGAAAATCTGCAAGCCCTTAACAAAAAAATCTCTGAAACATCCAGTGTTCGGGTGTTACCTTATGCAGCCATCACAGAGAGACAAATTGGGAAAACCCTTAATGATTTACCTTCCTTAAAGGAAAATGGGGCATTTGCCTTCACAGATGACGGGGTAGGGGTGCAATCGGCTGGCATGATGTTTGAGGCCATGAAGAAGGCAGCCGGCATCAATGCATCCATAGTGGCCCACTGTGAAGAGAATACACTGATTTATGGAGGAGCGGTCCATGATGGAACATTCTCCAAAGAGCATGACCTGAATGGGATACCTTCTATCTGTGAGGCAGTACATATATCCCGGGATGTGCTGCTGGCAGAAGCAGCAGGCGTGCATTATCACGTATGTCATATCTCAACGAAAGAGTCAGTAAGAGTGGTCCGCGATGCTAAAAAGGCCGGGATCAATGTGACAGCTGAGGTAACACCACACCATCTTCTCTTATGCGAAGAAGATATTCCGGGACTTGATCCGAATTTCAAGATGAACCCGCCTCTTAGAAGCAAAGAAGATCAGCGAGCGTTAATAGAAGGGTTGCTCGATGGAACCATCGACTTTATCGCGACGGATCATGCACCTCATACTGAAGCAGAGAAATCAGAAGGGATGCAGCTCGCTCCTTTCGGAATAGTTGGATTGGAAACAGCCTTTCCGTTACTCTACACACACTTTGTAGAGAAGGGAATCTTTACGTTAAAGCAGCTAATTGATTGGATGACGATTAAACCAAGCAAAGCCTTTAACCTTCCGTTTGGACTACTAGAAGTAGGAGGAGAAGCTGATTTCACGCTTATAGATATACATGAACAAAAAGTGATTGATCCAGCTGGGTTTTTATCAAAAGGAAAAAACACTCCATTTAAAGGGTGGGAGTGTAAAGGCTTTCCGAAAGCCACTTTTTATCAGGGATCTCTTGTATGGAATGAAGGAGGAAACAAACAATGAAAAGACAACTCATTTTAGATGATGGAACAGTATTCGTAGGAGAAGGCTTTGGAGCGAACAAAGAAACGATTGGAGAAGTGGTATTCAACACAAGTATGACAGGGTATCAGGAAATTCTATCAGACCCATCATACTGTGGACAGCTTGTCACTTTAACCTATCCCCTCGTAGGGAACTATGGAATCAATCGCGACGATTTTGAGTCCATCACTCCAGCTATCAAAGCATTCATTGTAAGAGAAGTTGCAGATTTTCCTTCTAACTGGAGAAATGAATCAACATTGGATGAATTATTAAAAGTAAAAGGAATTCCAGGAATTTCTGATATCGATACAAGAAAGTTAACAAGGATCATCAGACAGCATGGGGCAATGAAAGGCATCATTTGTTCGGCAGAGTTGGATCCGAAAGAAATGCTTGAGAAATTGCATGATACTGCACTTAGAACCGACCAAGTCATGCAGGTTTCAACGAAAACAGCATATGCCAGTCCGGGAAGAGGATATCGTGTCGTGTTAATGGATTTTGGGATGAAGCACGGAATCCTGAGAGAATTAAACAAGCGTGATTGTGACGTGATTGTGGTTCCTTATCATACATCAGCGGAAGAGATTCGTCGCTTGCAGCCTGACGGGATCATGCTCTCAAATGGACCGGGGGATCCGAAAGATGTACCGGAAGCGATAGAAACGGTTAAAGAGCTCCTGGGGGAAATTCCTCTCTTCGGAATTTGTTTAGGGCATCAATTATTTGCTCTCGCATGTGGAGGCGATTCCTTCAAAATGAAATTTGGTCACAGAGGAGGCAACCATCCAGTCAAAGACTTGAAAACTGGAAAAGTAGCACTGACTTCCCAGAACCACGGTTATGCTGTAGATGAAAAGTCGTTGGCAGGAACTAGGCTTCAAGTTACTCACATGGCCATCAATGATGGAACAGTAGAAGGTTTAAAGCATTTAGATTTCCCTGCCTTCACGGTTCAGTACCACCCGGAAGCATCTCCTGGACCTGAGGATTCAAATTACTTATTCGATGATTTTTTACAACTTATGAAGGAAGAGAAAAGAAAGGAGCTTCAACATGCCTAAACGTACAGACATTAAAAGCATCTTAGTTATCGGGAGCGGACCAATCATCATAGGACAGGCGGCAGAATTCGATTACGCGGGGACTCAAGCGTGCATCGCCTTAAAAGAGGAAGGGTACCGTGTCATCCTCGTCAATTCAAACCCTGCTACGATTATGACCGACGCTGAAATGGCAGATAAAGTGTATATCGAACCACTGACACTGGAGTTTGTCAGTAGAATCATTCGTAAAGAACGTCCGGATGCGGTTCTTCCTACATTAGGTGGTCAAACAGGATTAAACCTGGCTGTTGAACTCGCTAAATCAGGAGTGTTAGAAGAATGTGGAGTGGAAATTCTCGGAACGAAGCTCTCGGCAATCGAGAAGGCAGAAGATCGTGACCTATTTAGAAATTTAATGAATGAACTCGGAGAACCGGTTCCAGAGAGCGAAATCATCCGAACGGTGGATGAAGCGTTTCATTTCGTAGAAAGCGTCGGTTTCCCAGTAATCGTAAGACCAGCCTATACACTGGGTGGGACCGGCGGAGGGATCTGTCACAATGAAGAAGAACTAATTGAAATTGTAACATCAGGCCTGAAGTACAGCCCGGTAACTCAATGTCTACTGGAAAAAAGTATCGCAGGATTTAAAGAGATTGAATACGAGGTTATGAGGGATGCAGCGGATAATGCCATCGTGGTGTGTAATATGGAGAACATCGACCCGGTGGGAATCCATACGGGAGATTCCATCGTCGTAGCTCCAAGTCAAACACTAAGTGACCGGGAGTATCAGATGCTTCGTAATACAAGCTTAAAGATCATCCGCGCATTAGGGATCGAAGGGGGCTGTAACGTCCAGCTTGCCCTTGACCCGGACAGCTTCCAGTATTACATCATCGAAGTGAATCCAAGGGTGAGCCGTTCCTCTGCACTTGCATCAAAAGCAACGGGGTATCCAATTGCCAAGCTTGCAGCAAAAATTGCAGTAGGACTTACCCTGGATGAAATGATGAATCCTGTAACAGGCAAAACATATGCATCATTCGAACCTGCACTGGACTATGTAGTGACGAAAATCCCAAGATGGCCGTTTGATAAATTTGAAGCTGCCAAGCGTAATCTGGGTACACAAATGAAAGCAACCGGTGAAGTAATGGCGATTGGCCGAACGTTCGAAGAGTCACTTCTTAAAGCGATTCGTTCCTTGGAGAGCAATACGTATCATATGGAGTTAAGTGATTCTGAGCAATTTACAGACGAGTGGATCGAGAAGAGAATCCGCAAAGCAGGAGATGAACGACTCTTCTATATCGGGGAAGCACTTAGAAGAGGAGTGACGATTGAAACCATTCATGATTGGAGCAAAATCGATCTTTTCTTCCTGTATAAAATGAATAGAATCGTAGAATTCGAGAAGGAATTAACCTTACATCCCTTCAATCTTGAGCTGGGTCAAAAAGCAAAGCGAATGGGCTTTTCAGACATTACCATTGCCAAGCTATGGAATAGTACAGAAGCTGAATTGTATAGCTGGAGAAAAGAAAATGATTTAACACCTGTCTACAAAATGGTAGATACGTGTGCGGCTGAGTTTGAATCAGAAACTCCTTACTTCTATGGAACCTATGAGGATGAGAATGAATCCAGGGTCACATCAAGGGAAAGTGTCATCGTTCTTGGGTCAGGACCGATCAGGATCGGTCAGGGAGTAGAATTTGATTACGCAACCGTTCACTCTGTCTGGGCCATTAAAGAAGCGGGGTATGAAGCGATCATTGTAAATAACAATCCAGAAACGGTTTCGACCGACTTCAGCATCTCGGATAAATTATACTTTGAACCTCTCACGGTAGAGGATGTCATGCACATCATTGATCTTGAAAAGCCTAAGGGAGTTGTCGTGCAATTTGGTGGGCAAACCGCGATCAATCTGGCAGATGAGCTGGTGAGAAGAGGAGTCACGATTCTCGGTACATCTCTTGAAGATTTAGATCGTGCAGAAAACAGGGATAAATTCGAACACACTCTGAACGAACTTGGCATTCCTCAACCTGAAGGAAAGACAGCGGTATCAGTTGAAGGAGCCATTTCCATTGCTGAACACATCGGATACCCGGTGCTGGTCAGACCGTCTTACGTCCTTGGTGGAAGAGCTATGGAAATTGTTTACCGAGAAGAAGAGCTGCTTCAATACATGAAGAATGCAGTAAAGGTCAACCCGCAGCATCCGGTTTTAATCGACCGTTACCTGATCGGAAAAGAAATTGAAGTGGATGCCATTTCTGACGGAGTGGACGTAGTCGTACCTGGAATCATGGAGCATATCGAACGGGCTGGGGTTCACTCCGGAGATTCAATCGCGGTGTATCCTCCACAGCAGTTGACAGAGGAACAAAAACAAACCATTGTCGATTACACGACACGACTCGCAAAAGGGTTAAATATTGTTGGGTTACTGAATATCCAATATGTGATCTCCAAAGGTGAAGTATTTGTTCTGGAAGTGAATCCACGCTCCAGCCGTACTGTGCCATTCATCAGTAAAATCACCAATGTACCAATGGCGAATATTGCAACCAAGTCCATCCTTGGAATCTCCCTGAAGAATCAAGGATATAAATCAGGACTAATACCTGAAAAACATGGTGTCTATGTGAAGGTTCCTGTATTCTCCTTTGCCAAGCTAAGACGGGTCGACATCACTTTAGGGCCTGAAATGAAATCAACAGGTGAGGTAATGGGGAAAGACCTTACACTGGAAAAAGCCCTCTACAAAGGAATGGTTGCAGCAGGAATGCAAATGAAAGAATATGGATCTGTACTTATGACCGTAGCAGATAAAGACAAAGACGAAGCGGTTCTCCTGGCGAAACGATTTATCGATATCGGGTATCAAATCCTTGCAACAAAAGGTACGGCCGAGCACCTGACAAAAGCAAATATTGCCGTACGTGAAGTGGATAAAATCGGATCCAGCGGACCAACCCTGTTGGATATCATCCAAAGTGGAGAAACACAGCTGGTCATCAATACCTTGACAAAAGGAAAACAACCTGCCCGGGACGGATTTAGAATCCGTAGGGAATCAGTAGAAAACGGCATCCCATGTCTTACATCACTCGATACAGCAGAAGCCATCCTGCGAGTGATTGAATCCATGACATTCTCTGCTGAGGCTCTTCCATCACAACCGAAAACGAGAGAGGCGGTTTTTCAATGATCGTAAATGAAAAGATGGTGGTGCTTTCTCATGAAAGAATAGCTGAAAACATCTTTGAATTAGTTCTACAAGGAGAATTGGTGAGAGAGATCAAAGCTCCCGGACAATTTGTCCATATTAAAGTGGGTACGGGAATAGACCCTTTACTGAGGAGGCCGATTTCCATCGCCTCCCATAACCATGAAGAACTCACCATGTCATTGATCTACCGAGCTGAAGGAAAAGGGACGACAATTCTTTCACAAGCGAAAAATGGTGAAATAATAGATGTTTTAGGACCTCTTGGAAATGGGTTCTCAGTGGATAGTGACAGCAGGACCGCTCTATTAGTAGGTGGGGGAATTGGAGTTCCTCCCCTCTATGGTCTTTCTAAAAAGCTGGTTGAAAATGGTTGGATTGTGAAGCACATCCTTGGTTTTCAAACTGAATCCGTGAGCTTTTATGTGAACAAGTTCAGAGAATTGGGGGAAACCTTTGTCGCTACAGTGGATGGAACGCTCGGAACTTCCGGGTATGTAACAGATGTCATTCATAATGAATCTCCGAATTTTGATGTGTTCTACTCATGTGGTCCGACACCTATGCTGAAAGCACTTCAATCCCAATTGGGTGACAGACGCGGATTCATTTCTTTAGAAGAGCGAATGGGATGCGGAATTGGCGCTTGCTTCGCTTGTGTTTGTCACAAACAGGATGATCCACAAGGGTCAAGCTACGTTAAGGTTTGCAGTGACGGACCTGTATTTCCAGTAGGGGTGGTGCTTTTATGAAATCATTAAACATAGAATTACCGGGATTATCATTAAAAAACCCGGTCATGCCGGCATCAGGCTGCTTTGGCTTTGGTCGTGAATACAGTCAATTCTATGATTTAAGCGAGCTCGGGGCTATCATGATTAAAGCGACGACAGAAGAAGCTCGTTTTGGAAATCCGACTCCACGCGTTGCAGAGACGAATGCTGGAATGCTGAACGCGATAGGATTACAAAATCCCGGACTCACAGGGGTGATGGAAAACGAACTTCCATGGCTTTCCAAGTACGATGTACCGATCATTGCAAATGTGGCTGGTTCCCAAATGGAGGATTACGTGGAGGTGGCAAGAGTCATCTCAACCGCAGAAAACGTTAAGGCCCTTGAATTGAATATCTCCTGCCCAAATGTAAAAACGGGGGGAATAGCCTTTGGTACCATCCCCGAAGTGGCAAAAGAATTGACCGAGAGAGTAAAAGAGGTCACCCAGGTCCCTCTTTATGTAAAGCTATCACCTAATGTCTCCAATATTGTCGAAATGGCCAAGGCTGTCGAAGCAGGGGGAGCAGATGGTCTGACGATGATCAATACACTCCTCGGGATGAGACTGGATATAAAGACTGGAAAACCGATCCTGGCAAATAAAACAGGGGGATTATCCGGCCCAGCCATTAAACCGGTTGCGATCCGTATGATTTATGAAGTAAGTCAACAGGTGGATCTTCCGATTATCGGAATGGGGGGCATACAAACTGCTGAGGATGTCATTGAATATTTTTACGCAGGGGCAAGTGCCATCGCCGTCGGAACAGCAAACTTCGTGGATCCATTCGTGTGTCAACGGATCATTAAAGATTTACCGCCATTACTTGATGAACTGGGAGTGGAGCATATATCCCAACTGACCGGAAGGAGCTGGGGGAAGCATGAATCAAAAGCCGTTTATAGCTCTTGATTTCCCAACGTGGGAGAAGACATCAATCTTTTTAGATCAATTTTCAGAGAGTTTAAATGTAAAAGTCGGCATGGAGCTGTACCTTCAAAATGGACCGGTTATCATCGAAAAGATCTTAAATAAAAATCATCGTATTTTCCTGGACTTGAAGCTACATGACATTCCCAATACAGTATACGGCGCCATGAAGGGACTTGCCGGGTTCGACCTTGATATGATCAATGTGCATGCTGCAGGCGGAAGTTTAATGATGGAAAAGGCATTGGAAGGTTTACACGCCGGCACTCCAGCCAATCATTCACGCACAAAACTGATTGCCGTCACCCAGTTAACCTCAACAACGGAAGAACAAATGCAGGAAGAGCAACTAATACCTAAAACGATCAACGAATCTGTTTTACATTATGCCAACCTGGCAAAAATGGCGGGTCTTGATGGAGTGGTATGTTCTCCTCACGAATCTTCTCTTATAAAAGAACATTGTGGTGAAGATTTTATTCGGGTCACTCCTGGGATCAGGTTACCAGAAGATCAAAAAGGAGACCAAAAAAGAGTCACCACACCACGTATGGCAAAAGAAATGGGATCTTCTTTCATTGTTGTAGGAAGAAGTATTACTGGAGCAAGTAACCCGGTCGAAGCATATGAACGAATTGTACATGAATGGGAGGGCCTCTAAATGAAACAAGAAATCGCCAAAAAATTATTAGACATCGAAGCCGTATTCTTAAACCCGTCGGAGCCTTTTACATGGTCATCAGGAATCAAGTCCCCGATCTATTGTGATAATCGACTGACCTTATCTTATCCTGCTGTGCGGGATGAAATATCTACGGGTCTTGTCGAGATTATTAAAAAGCAGTTCCCCGATGTGGAAGTCATTGCAGGGACTGCAACAGCTGGAATTCCGCATGCTGCATGGGTAAGTGAAAAACTAAACCTGCCAATGTGTTATGTTCGCTCGAAAGCGAAAGCTCACGGAAAAGGAAAGCAAATTGAAGGGAAAGCTGCCCCTGGTCAAAAAGTGGTCGTAGTTGAAGACCTCATCTCGACAGGCGGAAGCTGTATCACAGCTGTGAACGCCTTAAGAGAAGCGGGCTGCGACGTATTAGGGGTGGCTGCCATTTTTACTTACGAGTTAGAAAAAGGGAAAAGCATGCTTGAAGATCACGACATTAAGGCATATGCTCTATCCGATTACTCAAGCTTATTGGATGTAGCACTTCAAAACTCGATCATTCGGGAAGAAGAACTGGAACAATTGAAGCTTTGGAGTGAAAATCCGGAGAAATGGGGCAGTTAAGGTGGAAAGCAACTCTTTTGTGAGTTGCTTTTAGTTTTTTTATGAGGGAAAAACAAAAGCACTCCCACCCTTTTTCAGATTGGAAGTGCTTCTTTAATAAATATCAATTCTTCAGCGAACGGACCAAATCCAAATCAGGTGTCACATACACCGTTTGCTGTCCTTCGTAAATGACAAAGCCGGGCTTGGCTCCTTTTGGTTTCTTTACCTGTTTGACTTCAGTGAAATCAACAGGCACCGAGCTTGATTCCCTTGCTTTACTAAAGTAGGCAGCAATTTTAGCTGCTTCCTTAATCGTCTCCTCGGAAGGATCCGGACTCTTGATTACAACGTGTGAACCTGGAATATCTTTCGTATGAAGCCATATATCCTCTTTACCCGCGACTTTATTGGTTAAATAATCATTTTGTTTATTGTTTTTTCCGACCAAGATTTGTGTGCCGTCGCTGGAAGTGTAGTTTTCCAGAACAGGTTTCACATGGGCCTTTTTCTTTTTCGTTTGTTTACGGACCCTCAGGTAGCCTTCTTCTTCCAGTTCTTCTCTTATTTCTTCAACGTCTTTTGTTGATGCCGATTCTAATTGTTGAAGTAATTGTTCTAAGTAGACAATCTCTTCGTCGGCTTTTTCAATTTGCTCATGAACGATTTTTACTGCATTCTTTGCTTTTTGATAGCGTGAAAAATAGTTTTGGGCATTTTCTGATGGAGACTTTTGCGGGTTGAGGGGGATCATGACACTTTCCCCGTTTTCATCATAATAATTTACCACGCTAACCACAGTCATTCCTCGTTCAACCGCATATAAATTAGACGTAAGGAGTTCACCAAGCAATTGATACCGATCTGCCTGCTGGGCATCATCCAGCGTCTTTTTTAATTTTTCAATTTTATTTACATTTTTATCCCGTTCGTTTCGGATGAAACGTTCCAAGTCGTTTCCTTGTTGCTTCACCCGGTCCCGTGCAGCCTTCTGATAGAAGAAACGGTCCAATAATTCACTTAACGAAGGAAAGGTTTGTTTCTCTCCTTGCAGATGTTCAATATCCATCCAGTAAAACGTTTCTTTCTCGCCGCCAATGAGGGTTGGTGTAGTGTCATTCGATTTAGCATACTGAATCAATTTTAAGAATGATTCAGAAATCGTAGACTGGTTACCAATTCCTGCACGGTGAACAACCTCTTTTGCATAAAGAGGAGAAATGCCTGCAAAAGCTTGGACAATCTGCTTATCCAGTTTTCCGGAGTTAAAGTCCAGTGCTCTAAGAACATCTTCACTGGTAGCATTAAGTGGATTTTTTTTATCTTGTTGTGGTGGTAAAACATACGTATGACCAGGCAAAACAGTACGGTGTGTATTCATACTTGGTGAAATATGTTTGATACTATCCAGAATCATATTTCGTTCTTTATCAACTAGAATGATGTTACTATGGCGTCCCATGACTTCGATGATTAATTGTTTGTACGAAATATCGCCGATTTCATTTCTGCCCTTCACTTCAATTATGATCATCCGATCCAGTTCAACCTGTTTGATCCCCTCTACAATATACCCTTCCAGATGCTTTCGTAGGAGCATACAGAACATGGGTGGGACAGAAGGATTTTCATAGTTTTCTTTTGTTATTTGTACCCTTGAATAACTGGGATGGGCGGATAATAGAAGTTTGTGATTTTTTCCATTCGCCCGGATGATCATGATGATTTCATTTTTGTAAGGTTGATGTATTTTATTGATGCGTCCGTGCAATAAGTTCTCATTCAATTCTTTCGTCATGCTTCTAGTAAATAATCCATCAAATGACATTTATAACATCCTTTGCTTTATACGATTTCGGTGTATTTTAAATCTGCCAGGCTTGATCTTGGTATCTCTGTATCAAATGTAACCGATTTTACCCCTCTCACAGGTAAAATGCAAAACATACGTAAATCATATCATTTTTTAGGACGAGTCTGAATAAGAATGCTATGAGAAGGACAACTTTTCGTATCGTAGGAGGAGAGTGACATGGTTGCATGAAATTTCATGAGATGAGACAAGAGGACATAGAGCAGTCATTAAATACCAATTATCAAGAGGGTCTTTCAACTGATGATGTAGCAAAGAGACGGAAACAATTTGGGTACAATCAATTGGAGGAAGCTGAGAAGCAGTCAGCTTTGTTACTATTTTTCAGTCAATTTAAGGACTTTATGGTTCTTGTGTTATTGGCAGCCACACTTATTTCAGGATTACTGGGAGAATACATCGATGCGATTGCCATCATAGCCATTGTGTTAATAAACGGTTTTTTAGGTTTTTTTCAAGAGCGTAAAGCAGAGAGGTCCCTGCAGGCTTTAAAGGAACTTTCAGCACCTCAGGTATCGGTGTTGAGAGATGGCAAGTGGGTGAAAGTTGTTTCTAAAGAGGTCATTATCGGTGATATCATCCGCTTTGGAAGCGGGGATCGGATCGGGGCAGATGTACGCCTCATTGAAACGAACAATCTGGAAATAGAAGAATCTGCTTTAACAGGGGAATCTCTACCTGTAACAAAATCGACGAACCCCGTCAATGGTGAAAACATGAGTCTCGGAGACTTAGAGAATATGGCTTTTATGGGGACGATGGTAACTAGGGGTAATGGTATTGGTGTTGTGACTTCGATCGGAATGAAGACAGCCATGGGACAAATCGCTGATATGATTCAAAAGGCTGAAACGATGATAACCCCACTTCAAAGAAAACTTGAAGAGTTAGGGAAAATACTGATTTCCGTTGCCCTTGTGTTGACAGCATTGGTCGTGGGAATCGGTGTTATCCAGGGGCACGATATGTACACAATGTTCTTAGCGGGGGTTTCTTTGGCAGTTGCCGCCATTCCAGAAGGTCTACCTGCCATTGTAACCGTTGCTCTTTCCCTCGGCGTCCAGCGAATGATCAAGAAGAAAGCGATTGTACGAAAGCTGCCGGCTGTTGAAACATTAGGTTGTGCATCAGTTATTTGCTCAGATAAAACAGGAACTCTGACTCAAAACAAAATGACGGTGACACATCTTTGGAGTGGAGGCAGAACGTGGACGGTAACAGGGACCGGGTATGAACCGGATGGCCAATTTTACAGCGGAGACCAAAGGGTAACACCTCACAGTGAAAATGCCCTTCAACAATTATTAACCTTTGGTATGCTATGCAATCATGCGGAACTCGTAACACGAGAAGAAAACTTTGTAGTTGATGGAGATCCTACAGAAGGGGCTCTTCTTGTGGCGGGGTTGAAAGCTGGTTTGAGCCGGGAATCTTTGCAGAAGAAGTTTACGATTGTAAAAGAATTCCCCTTTGATTCTACAAGAAAGATGATGAGTATCATCGTTGTCGACCAAAACGGGAAACATTTCTCTGTAACGAAAGGTGCTCCCGACGTTTTAGTCGGCAAGAGCGAAACCATCTTGTGGGAAGGAAGACTTCAATATAAATCAGCTGAAATATTCCAAAAAGTAGAAGAGGCAATCAGTGAAATGTCGTCCAATGCTCTTCGAAACATTGCGATTGCTTATAAACCCCTCAATGAAAGATCCATCGAAGGGATCAAGGAAAGTGACATTGAAGAAGGGGTGACCTTCATTGGTTTACAAGGTATGATTGATCCTCCAAGACCTGAAGTGAAGCAGGCAGTCAAAGAGTGTCGGGCAGCCGGCATTAAGACGGTGATGATTACAGGGGATCATATTCTAACGGCTAAAGCGATTGCCAGGCAGCTAGGAATCTTAAAAAACAAAGATCGCGTTCTGGATGGAAAAGCATTGAATCAAATGGAAGTTCATGAACTGGAAGAAATCGTGGAAGAGGTTTCTGTTTTTGCACGTGTTTCTCCTGAGCATAAATTAAAAATCGTCAAAGCCCTTCAAAACAGGGGGCATGTGGTGGCGATGACCGGGGATGGTGTAAATGATGCTCCGGCAATAAAATCTTCGGATATTGGTGTAGCCATGGGAATTACCGGGACAGATGTATCCAAGGAATCTTCCTCACTTGTTCTTTTGGATGATAACTTTGCAACGATTAAATCAGCCATCCAGGAAGGCAGAAACATCTACGAAAATATCAGGAAGTTTATTCGGTACCTGCTGGCATCGAATGTAGGGGAAATTCTCGTCATGCTATTTGCCATGATCCTGGCCCTCCCACTTCCATTGGTGCCGATACAGATTCTTTGGGTGAACCTTGTGACAGATGGACTTCCTGCCATGGCACTTGGTCTGGATAAGCCGGAAGATGATGTAATGAAGAGGAAACCAAGGCATCCAAAAGAAGGCGTATTTGCCAGAGGATTAGGCTGGAAGGTAGTTTCAAGGGGCTTCTTAATCGGGGGTGTCACTCTACTAGCCTTCATGTTGTCGTATAAGACTCACCCCGATCACTTGGCATATGCCCAAACCGTTGCCTTTGCTACATTGGTGATGGCACAGCTCATTCATGTGTTTGACTGTCGAAGTGAAGTTTCTGTATTTTCAAGAAATCCCTTCGGAAATATGTATCTTGTGTGGGCCGTATTATCTTCACTCGTATTGATGCTTCTCGTGATTTACATCCCATCCTTACAGCCGATCTTCCATACAGTACCAATCGTGTTAAAGGACTGGTTCTTGATCATTGGTTTAAGCTCGGTTCCAACGTTTTTACTGGCAGGGTCATTTTTTGCAAGAAAAAAACAGTGAAATGTGGTATAATCCAAAAGGTAATAGAGAATAACCTCTATTACCTTTTTTATATAGTGAGAGTGCAAGCATGAAATCAGTTGATCTACATACGAATATCGTCAAAAGATTGGATGTGATCGTAATGGTTGTCAGTATGACAGGCTTTGGAAGAAGCAAGGTAGACTCTGAACAACATACAGTAACGGTTGAAATGAAATCCGTTAATCACAGGTTTAGTGAATGTTTCATAAGGATGCCCCGACAATTAATGAAACTTGAGGATAAAATTAAAAAACAAGTATCCCAGTCCGTTAAGAGAGGGAAAGTTGATATTTTCATCACCATTACGGGCGATGGGTTAGTACATAAAAATCTACATATTGACTGGAAGCTCATTCAAGATTATTATCAGTTAGTAAATAAAGTGAAAGAAACCTTCTCCCTAAAAGATGAACTGCAATTATCCCACCTCTTAAACAGAGAAGAATTTGTGATCATCGAAGAAATGGAAGAGGAAAACGAAGAGCTTGAGCAGTTGGTGTTAAAAGCTGTAGAACAAGCGGCGAATGACCTTAAAATAATGCGTGAAAAAGAAGGAGAGCTCCTCAAGAAAGATTTTCTCACTCATCTCAATCATTTTAAGACCCAAATTGGAGAACTTACCGATCATGCTCCTAAAGTTGTCGATCAGTATAGAGAACGGTTAAGAAAAAGGATTCTTGAATACAATGAAACTTCCTTCGATGAAAGTCGTTTGCTTACTGAGGTTGCCATTTTTGCTGATAAATCGGATATTACCGAGGAACTGACGAGATTAGAAAGTCATATTCAGTACTTTGATTCCTCATTGACCGGTGAAGGACCTGTAGGCAGGAAGCTGGATTTCATGATTCAGGAAATGAACCGGGAAGTGAACACGATTGGTTCGAAAGCAAACGATTCCTTCATTGCCACGATTGTTGTGGAACTGAAATCAACACTGGAGAAGCTAAGGGAACAAGTGCAAAATGTAGAATAAGAAGTTTAGTTTCCTGTCATTCCGGCGAAACTAAACTATTGATTAGGAGGAGCGTTATGTCGATTAAGCTCATCAATATAGGATTTGGAAATATTGTTTCAGCTAACCGGATCATCTCAATTGTAAGTCCCGAATCAGCACCGATCAAACGCCTGATTCAAGATGCAAGAGACCGGGGGACACTCGTTGATGCTACATACGGAAGAAGAACAAGGGCGGTTATTATTACGGATAGCGATCACGTTATTCTTTCAGCTGTTCAACCCGAAACCGTTGCTCATCGTTTAACTGATAAAGAGGATATAGTAGAAGAAGGGCAGGGTAAATAAATGAAAGAAAAAGGATTGCTGATCGTTCTTTCCGGACCTTCAGGTGTAGGAAAAGGAACCGTTCGTAAAGCGATTTTTTCCCAAGAAGATACAAAGTTTGAATATTCCATCTCCATGACCACTCGTAATCCCCGTGAAGGAGAAGTGGATGGTGTAGATTATTTCTTTAAATCAAGAGAAGAGTTTGAAGTACTTATAGAGCAAGGGAAACTGCTGGAGTATGCAGAGTTCGTTGGAAACTATTATGGCACTCCTGTTGATTACGTTCGAGAAACACTTGATGCAGGAAGAGATGTTTTCCTTGAAATTGAAGTACAAGGTGCACAGCAGGTCAGGGATAAATTCCCTGAAGGTTTATTTATCTTCCTGGCACCTCCCAGTCTTTCTGAACTTCAGAATCGCCTCGTAACCAGAGGAACCGAAACGGATGATTTGATCCAGGGTAGAATGAATACTGCAAGAAAAGAAATTGAAATGATGAATCTGTATGATTACATTGTTGAAAATGATCAAATTGAACATGCGGTAGGCAAGATTAAATCCATTGTTCAAGCAGAACACTGCAAACGGGAAAGAGTGCAACAACGATACTTAAATATGCTGGAGGTTGAATAAATGTTAAACCCATCCATTGATTCATTAATGAAGAAGATCGATTCTAAATATTCGTTAGTCAGTATTGCTGCTAAGAGAGCAAGAAACCTGCAAGATACCGGTGATTACCGTTTGAACCAATATGAGTCTCATAAGTATGTAGGAAAGGCACTTGAAGAAATTCAGGCCGGTCAATTATCTATGAAAGAAAGAGATGCCAAAGCAGTTTATTCTGATGAATAAGCGTCATCATGCTTAATGAAAAACTCTAGGGGGGTTGACTCGAAAGATTACATGATCTTTCGGGACAACCCTATTTTCTTTTTCTATCAATATCCTTCATAATAAAGGAAGGATAAAGTGTAATGGGGGAAAGCAGAATGATCAAGGGGAAAAAAATACTGTTATGTGTATCTGGTGGAATCGCTGTATATAAAGCGGCTGCTTTAACGAGCAAGCTTGTCCAAAATGGTGCAGAAGTGAAGGTCATCATGACAGAATCAGCACGAAAATTTGTGGCTCCACTTACTTTTCAAGCATTATCCCGCCATGATGTATACTGGGATACCTTTGATGAAAAGGATTCGTCGAAGATTGCTCATATCGACTTAGCTGACTGGGCAGATCTTGTATTGGTTGCACCAGCCACTGCCAACATCATAGGGAAGCTTGCGAACGGAATTGCAGATGACATGATTTCAACAACCATTTTGGCAACGACAGCGAAAGTATGGATTGCCCCAGCAATGAATGTACATATGTATGATCACCCGGCGGTGAAGCGGAATATTGAGACCCTTTTTGAGTTTGGCTACCGATTTGTCGAACCAAGTGAAGGATATCTGGCTTGTGGATACGTTGGTAAAGGAAGATTAGAAGAACCTGAGAAAGTAGTGGAACTGGTTGATCGTTATTTTTCCAATCGTGATAGCGATAGGAAGATTTTACAGGGAAAAAAAGTCGTCATAACTGCCGGACCGACAAGAGAAATGGTCGATCCCGTTCGTTTCTTTTCCAATCGCTCAACAGGGAAGATGGGCTACGCCCTTGCAGAGACGGCTGTGTCTCTTGGGGCGGAGGTCGTCTTGATTTCCGGACCGTCTCAATTACCCGTTCCAAGTGGCATTGAATTTGTCTCCGTAACAAGTGCTGAAGAGATGTACAATGCTGTGCATGAAGCGTTTCCAACAGCGGATATCGTCGTGAAGAGCGCTGCAGTCGCTGATTATCGTCCGAAAGAAACCTTCGAGGATAAGTTGAAGAAAAAAGAGGGTAATCTAGTGATTGAATTTGAACGTACAAAGGATATATTAATGAGTCTTGGTGAGCGCAAGAAACATCAATATCTAATCGGATTTGCGGCCGAAACATCTAACGTTTACGAGTATGCGAAAGCAAAGCTTGAGAAAAAGCGGGCAAATATGATAGTTGCAAATAATGTAAAAGAAACAGGTTCAGGGTTCGGAACGGACACGAACAAAGTATCGATAGTAACAAGCGAAGGTAGCATTCTAGAGCTGCCATTATTATCAAAGGTAGAGGTAGCGAAAGAAATCTATAAAGAAGCGATCCGGCAGATGAAGAAGGGTTCCTCGCATGAACGTAGCTAGTGTCATCGTAGATGTTCCTGCCATGCAGACGGATCGAACCTACGACTATAGTATTCCGGCTGAATGGAGAGGCAGTATCATTCCCGGCATGAGAGTCATCGTTCCTTTTGGACCAAGGAAAATTCAAGGCTTTGTCATTGAATTAAAGGAAAAAGGCGAAGTCTCTAAACTGAAATCGATTGTTGAGCCGATGGACCTTGTACCGGTCCTGAATAAAGAACTACTAACATTGGGGAACTGGCTTACAGAGAAGACCCTCTGCTTTAAAATCTCAGCATTTCAAGCGATGCTTCCTGCTGCCATGAAAGCGAAATATGAAAAATTCTTCCAACTCGAGGGGGGGAAGAGTCCGGGTGAACTTCATCTTTCGCTCCAGCACTTCTTTCAGAATGGAAGGGAAGTGTCCTGGAAAGCAATCGAGGAAAACGGACTGCTCCCTCTCGTTCATAAAGAGGTAAAACGAGGTTCGGTTGAAGTGATTTACAGAGTGAAAGCGAAGGGGAATAAGAAAACGGTCCGAAAACTGTATCTTAATGTAACCGAAGATGATTTAGAAGAAGTCAAGAACAGTCTGCCTCCTCAAGCAAGTAAGCAGAAACAAATCATAAAATACATGAGTGACTCTGCTCCTGGTGGGGACGGGATCCTTGCCGCAACCCTCCTTGAAGAGTTGGGGACTACTTCGTCTACGGTTAAATCGTTAGTCAATAAAGGGGTTCTGGTAGAGAAAAATGTTGAAATGTATCGTGATCCCTTTGAAAACAGGACGTTCGAGAAGACCTCGCCTCTTTCGTTAACGGCTCAACAGGACCAGGCGATCAGTCCTATACTGAACATCATTGATGAAGAAAAACATCACACATTCCTTCTTTACGGAGTAACAGGGAGTGGTAAAACGGAAATTTATCTTCAATCCATTCAACGGGTCTTGCAAGACGGTAAGGAAGCGATTGTATTAGTCCCTGAAATCTCCCTCACTCCCCAAATGGTTCACAGGTTCAAGGGCCGGTTCGGAAATGATGTAGCTGTTCTCCATAGCGGTTTGTCAGTTGGTGAAAAGTATGATGAATGGAGAAAGATTCAGCGGAAGGAAGTAAAAGTGGTGGTTGGTGCCCGCTCTGCTGTTTTTGCTCCTTTTGAAAATATCGGGATCATCATTATTGATGAAGAGCATGAGACAAGTTACAAGCAGGAAGAAAATCCTCGTTATCATGCCAGGGACGTGGCCATTTATAGAGGGGAATACCATCAATGCCCTGTCATTTTGGGAAGCGCAACACCCTCTTTAGAATCCTTTGCTCGAGCATCAAAAGGTGTGTATAGGCTCCTCACGCTGGATAAACGGATGAATGATGGACCCCTCCCTTCCGTTGATATTGTTGATATGAGAGAGGAACTGAGGAAGGGGAACCGTTCCATGTTCTCAACTGAACTTTTCGAAAAGCTTCAGGATCGAATTGAGAAAGGGGAACAAACCGTTCTATTCCTTAATAGAAGAGGACATTCATCATTCATCATGTGCAGAGATTGCGGCTTTGTCCTTCAATGTCCAAACTGTGATATCTCTTTAACCTATCACCGCTTTTCAAACGGGATGAAATGTCATTACTGCGGCTACGAAGAAGGAGTTCCCACTACTTGCCCTGAGTGTACGAGTGAGCATATCCGTTATTTCGGGACAGGAACTCAAAAAGTAGAGGAAGAATTGACGAAACTTATCCCCGATGCTCGAATCATTCGCATGGATGTGGACACAACCACCCGAAAAGGGTCACACGAAAAGCTATTGACAGCCTTTGGAGAGGGAAAAGCAGATATACTTCTTGGTACACAAATGATTGCCAAGGGTCTGGATTTTCCGAATATCACTCTCGTCGGGGTCCTCAGTGCGGATACGATGCTTCATCTGCCTGACTTCAGGGCTGCAGAGAAGACCTTTCAATTGCTCACTCAAGTAAGCGGACGTGCAGGCAGGCACACTCTGCCGGGAGAAGTAGTGATTCAAACGTATACGCCGGAGCACTATTCTATCGAGTTAGCGTCTAATCATGATTACAACCGTTTCTATCAACAGGAAATGATGATGAGGAAAATGGGCTCCTATCCTCCCTTTTACTACATCTCTCTCGTCACACTAAGTCATGAAGATTTAATGAAAGTTGTGGATATTGCAGAGAAGATGACGAAATATATCCGTTCAAAGCTATCCGAAACAACGATCATTCTTGGACCCGTGGCGTCACCGATCCCCAGGATAAAGAATAGATATCGGTATCAATGTTTGATAAAATACAAACGGGAACCAAATCTTGGTACTACGTTGAAAACAGTATTAGATCAATACCAACAGCAACATGCGTCTCAAGGGTTAACAATCTCCATAGATGTGAACCCTTATATGATGATGTAACTATATTTTTTACGGAAAAATGGAGGAGACTTATGGCAATACTTCCAATTGTAATGCACCCTGATCCAATCTTAGAAAAAGAATGTGAAAAGGTAACGGCATTTGATAAGAAATTAAAAAAATTATTGGCAAATATGTATGACACAATGCTTGAAGCGGATGGTGTTGGCCTTGCAGCTCCTCAAGTAGGAGTCGACCTTCAGGTAGCAGTGGTGGATATCGGGGATGATACCGGTACGATCGAGCTTATCAATCCGGAAATCATCGAGGCTGACGGATCTCAAACCGACCTTGAAGGGTGCCTGAGCTTCCCGGGGTTATATGGGGAAGTGACCCGTCCTTATTCCATCACGGTCCGAACGTTTGATCGAAAAGGAAGAATGATTGAATTTCAAGCCCAGGACTTTTTAGCCCGAGCGATTCAACACGAAATTGATCATCTTCACGGTGTTCTATTTACCACAAAGGTAGAAAAATATGTGACAGAAGAAGAATTAGAAGGGTATGAAGCTTAATGACGAAAGTAATTTTTATGGGAACACCTGACTTCTCCGTTCCTGTTCTTCAATCTTTATTAGACGAAAACTATGATGTGATTGCGGTCGTGACACAGCCCGATCGCCCAGTGGGGAGAAAAAGGATCCTAACGCCTCCACCTGTAAAGGTAGCAGCTGAAAAGAACGGGATACCAGTCTATCAACCAGAGAAAATTAAGGATGAAGATGAGTTAAACAAAGTGCTTGCATTAGAACCTGACCTTATCGTAACGGCCGCTTTCGGGCAAATTCTTCCCAACGCATTACTGGAAGCCCCTCAGTATGGATGCATCAATGTTCACGCCTCTTTACTTCCTGAACTTAGAGGGGGAGCACCTATTCATTATTCCATTCTCCAAGGAAAAGAGAAAACGGGCATCACCATCATGTATATGGTCGAAAAGCTTGATGCAGGGGACATTATTAGTCAAGTGGAAGTGGATATTGAAGAACGTGACCATGTCGGAACCCTTCATGATAAATTAAGCGTTGCAGGTGCAGCATTGCTCATTGAAACGGTGCCCAAATTATTGGCAGGTGACATAGCCCCGGTCAAGCAGGATGATTCAAAAGCGACGTTTGCACGAAACATCAAACGAGAACAAGAAAAAATTGACTGGACGAAAGGTGGGGAAGAAATCTACAACCATATTAGAGGACTTCACCCTTGGCCAGTTGCGTACACCACATTAGAAAATTCCGTGATTAAAGTCTGGTGGGGAGAAAAAGTCAGCGGAACTTCTGCTGCTCCTGGAGAAATCATGAAAATTGAAGAAGATGGATTCGTTGTTTCTACAGGCACTTCAATAGCAATAAAAATAACTGATTTACAGCCTTCTGGGAAAAAGAGAATGAGTGCAAAGGATTATCTGCGTGGAGCAGGGTCTCACCTGAAAGAAGGAATGATGTTAGGAGAAAATAATGAGTAAAAAAAATAAGACCGTCCGTGAAGCAGCACTTGATGTCATTGAAGCAGTAGAAAAAAATCAATCGTATAGTAATTTATTACTCAATTCTGTGATTGAAAAAAATCAGCTGCCAAGTAAGGATATTGGGTTATTAACGGAGCTGACATATGGAACCATTCAACGGAAAATGACGTTGGATTTCTATTTAGCTCCATTTCTTAAAGGGAAGTTGGATGAGTGGGTTCGTCATCTATTGCGTTTATCCCTCTATCAGCTTGTGTACTTAGATCGAATTCCTGACCGTGCTGTTTTCTATGAAGCTGTAGAAATAGCTAAGAAGAGAGGACATAAAGGCATTTCAGGCTTGGTGAATGGTGTCTTGCGTTCTGTTCAAAGGAAAGGGCTTCCTTCCCTTGACACTATTACAGATCCAATCGAGCGAGTGGCCATAGAAACGAGTCATCCTTATTGGCTTGTGAAGAGATGGGAAGAGCAATTTGGCCTGGAGAAAACGAAAGAAATGTGTGAAACCAATTTAATTGCACCAAATCAAACGGCACGGGTGAATACAACCAAAATCACTCGAGAAGAGCTTATCCAACTCTTGACTGGCAATGGTAATGAAGTGAGAGAAAGCCCGATTGTTCCGGAAGCGATCCAGTCACTTCGAGGGAATCTTGCAAAAACAGAGGAATATCGTAACGGACAATTCACCATCCAGGATGAAAGCTCCATGCTTGTCTCCTATGCTTTAAAGCTTGAACAGGGGATGAAAGTGTTAGATGCATGCGCAGCACCAGGGGGGAAAACGACTCACATAGCCGAAAAACTATCAGGAACCGGAGAAGTTCATGCATTGGACTTACACAAGCACAAGGTCAAATTGATTGACGAAAATGCATCTCGGCTCGGATTAAATAATATAAAGACTGCAACCCTTGATAGTCGAAATGCAGGAGAGAAGTTTGAAAAAGAGAGCTTCGATCGTATCCTGGTGGATGCCCCATGTTCTGGATTAGGTGTATTAAGAAGAAAACCGGATATAAAATATGCTAAAAAAGAATCGGATCTTTTATCTCTGCAAAAGATTCAGCTGGACATCCTTTCAGCCGTTGTACCATTGTTAAAAAAAGATGGATTATTAGTTTATAGCACTTGTACTGTGGATCAAAATGAGAATGAAGGGACTGTGTCGGCTTTCTTAAGTGATCATCCAGAATTTGATCCTCAAGCTTTAGATGAACTTCCGGATTCCATCACACCGTTTATTAAAGAAAATCAGTTACAAGTATTTCCTCAGGATTTTGGAGGGGATGGATTCTTTATTTCGTGCTTTAGAAAAAAATAAGTCGAAAATGCTCAAATGTCGAAAGTAAAGCAGGAAAATTCACCAGAAAAGTCGTAAAAGTACAATAGCCCTTAATGAATCTTTGATTATCCATTACTTTGTAATCATATATTTATTTCTTCAAAAGTGATAAAAGCTGAAGATATTTTCTCTTTTCATTATCAACCTATTCAGCTCCAATTAAGAACGAATGGTAAGCTGGACACATTTAACGAAGATAATCAAAGTGGATTCATTTTTTTGAACTAAGGTTGCACCCTACAATGAGTTTAAGGAGCTACTTGAAACAGGTGCAGAAGAAGAGATGAGGTGACATAAGTGAAAACTGTATATTTTACGGACAAAGGGAAAGTGCGTCAACTAAATGAAGATAGTGCCGGCGTATTCGTGAATCATCATGGCGATCATTTAGCTGTTGTAGCAGATGGAATGGGCGGCCACAGAGCTGGAGACGTTGCCAGCGAGCTTACCATCTCCATGTTAAAGGACTTATGGGAGAAAACAGAGAAATTTCACACCGCTGATGAAGCCGAAAATTGGTTAAAATCAACTATTAACGAAGTAAACAAAGAAGTATATACTTATTCTCAATCCAATTCGGAGTGTGAAGGGATGGGCACGACTCTCGTCGGAGCCATTTGCACCTCTTTGTTTGCTACCATTGTCAATATTGGTGACAGCAGAGGATATATACTGAACGAAAATGGTTTTCATCAGTTAACAGAAGACCATACACTTGTGAATGAATTAGTCAGAAGCGGTGAAATTTCTAGAGAAGATGCAGAGCATCATCCAAGAAAAAACGTGATACTTAGAGCGATAGGTACAGAAGCTTCAATTACTATGGATATTAAAACGATAATGTTTGAAGAAGAAGACGTTATTTTATTGTGTTCAGACGGTCTATCCAATAAAGTCTCCCAAAAAGAAATGAAAGAGATATTGGTTCAGGACCACTCCCTGGAGAATAAAGGAGAGTCGCTTGTTCATTTAGCTAATGAATATGGCGGTGAAGATAATATTACCGTAGTAATTGTAGAGTTTGCCGCTGAAACGGAAAGCGGGTGATAACATGATGGAAGGAAAGCGCATCAGTGGGCGTTACAGAATCATTAAACTAATCGGCGGCGGAGGAATGGCCAACGTTTATTTAGCTCACGATGTGATTTTGGATCGTGAAGTGGCTATTAAAATGCTCCGGATCGATTTTGCCAATGAAGAGGAATTCATTAAACGATTCCAACGGGAAGCTCAATCTGCTACCAGCTTGACTCATCCGAACATTGTGAGTATATACGATGTAGGAGAAGAAGACGATCTATACTATATTGTCATGGAATATGTCCATGGTATGACCTTAAAGCAATACATACAGCAACATTCACCAGTTCATGTAGACAAAGCGATCGATATTATGAAGCAGTTAACCTTAGCGATGTCTCATGCCCATCAGAATCATATTGTACACCGGGATATTAAACCCCATAATATCCTTCTTGATGAAGAAGGAAATGTGAAGATAACGGATTTCGGGATCGCGATGGCTCTTAGTGCCACTTCGATCACCCAGACCAATTCAGTCCTGGGATCGGTCCACTACCTTTCTCCTGAACAGGCAAGGGGCGGAATGGCTACGAAGAAATCTGATATTTATTCACTGGGGATCGTCATGTTTGAATTGTTAACCGGCAGACTGCCTTTCTCTGGAGAATCAGCGGTCTCGATTGCCTTAAAGCATTTGCAATCGGAAACACCATCTTTAAAAAGGTGGAATCCTGATATTCCCCAGAGCGTTGAAAATATCGTATTAAAAGCAACGGCCAAGGATCCATTCAGACGGTACGAGAGCCTAGAGGAAATGGATGAAGACCTGTTTTCAGCGCTTGATCCCGATCGGATGAATGAGCCTAAATTTGCCGTTCCCCTTGATGATGAAGCAACAAAAGCGATTCCTGTCATTACTGATCAGAAGGCGTATTCGAATCTTGATGATACGATTGTTCACCATCAAGCAGACACAGACAAACTTCAAACGAAGCCGACTCCTCCAGTCCAAGAGGGTAAGAAGAAAGGCAAGAAGAAAAACAAGAAGGGTGATCCGAAGAAAAAGGGTAAAAAGAAGTGGCCGATCTTTATTATAAGTTTGTTCTTTTTGCTCATTCTCTTAGGAGTTGCTGCTGTTACTTTCGTTCCTGAGCTGCTGGGGCCAAAGGAAATCCAGGTGCCGGATGTGGTTGAAAAAGATCAAACTGAAGCCATTTCCACCATCGTTTCAGAGGGGTTTGTTGTCGGAGAAACAAAAAAACAACCCCATGAATCGATTCCTGAAGGTTTTGTAATCAAGACAAACCCAAAGGCAGGGCGGATGGCGAATGAAGGATCGGCTATAGATATCTATGTCAGTACAGGTAAAGAAAAAGTTGGAGTAGAGGACTATGTAGGAAAGAATTTTGAAGAAGTATCCTCTGAACTTGAAGAAAAAGGTTTCACGGTAGAGAAAGAAGAAGAGTTCAATGAATCCGAACCTGCTGGAACGATCACCGACCAGGATCCATCTCCTGGAGTAGAGGTCGTGGCAGAAGATACGACGATTACCTTTACAGTGAGTAAGGGAACAGAGAAGTTTGATTTGGAAAACTTGGAAAATTTTGATCAGACTGCACTAGATAAATATGAAGCTTCGAATGGAATAAATATCATTGTACAGGGTGAAGAATTTTCAGATGAGGTTGAAGAAGGTAGGGTGATTTCTCATAAGCCCGTTGCAAGTACTCCGATCAGTAAGGGTGAGGATGTTTACGTTATTATGTCTAAGGGTCCTGAGCCGCCGAAGGAAGTACCGACTAAGGAGACTACTGAGGAAGTGACCATCCCTTATACCAAGGACAATGGAGAACCTCAAGTAGTGGAAATTTTTATTGAGGACAAGAATAGAAAGATTGAAGAAAGTGACGAACTAATCAGTATTTATGAGGATACGACGGTTACTATGAAGTTCACATTGGAAGAAGGAACTGTAGGGGAATATCGAATTCTCGTTGATGAAAAAGAGTATAAAACAGGTACTGTCGAGTATCCTAAAGAAGAATAATGACAATTGACAAAGGGCTGTACCCGGGTTTTTAATGGACCTGACGGGACAGTCCTCTTGTTTTCCTTTATAATGATAGAGAACCATGATACATAATATAGAGGACTAATCTATTTTTTATAGATGTTTTTGAATAGGAGGTTTCGAATGCCTGAAGGAAAAATCGTTAAAGCATTAAGTGGATTTTACTATGTGCTTTCAGAAGGAAGCGTTACACAATGTCGGGGCAGAGGTAATTTCCGCATAAATAAAATAACACCACTGGTGGGTGATTATGTTGAATTTCAAGCGGAGAACAAAACGGATGGATACATTCTAAAGGTCAATGACCGTAAGAATGAGTTAGTACGTCCCCCGATTGCAAATGTCGACCAGGCGATATTGGTATTCTCGGCAAGCGAACCGGATTTTAGTCCGGCTTTACTTGACCGCTTTCTTGTGTTGGTTGAGAGTAAAGAAATAGAACCGCTTATTTGTGTAACCAAGATGGACTTACTTACATCTGAGCAAACAAACAAGATTGAACGATATGTGAAGGATTACCGCTCATTCGGTTATGAAGTCCTGATGACGTCTTCGAAAACCGAGCATGGAGTAGAGGAGCTGACTCCGTATTTACGTGATAAAATTTCTGTCTTTGCAGGACAGTCCGGAGTAGGGAAATCGTCCTTGCTGAATGCCTTGAAACCTGAACTTGAGTTAAAGACGGCTATGATCTCATCCCACTTAGGCCGGGGGAAACATACGACTCGCCATGTGGAACTGATTGATATTGAAGATGGGTTAGTGGCGGATACCCCCGGGTTTAGTTCACTGGAGTTTTCTGAGCTTGAAATAGAAGAGCTGCCACAATGCTTCCCTGAAATGGTTGAAGTATCTGACGACTGTAAATTCAGGGGCTGCCTTCATATCAACGAGCCGAAATGTGCCGTTAAAGCTGCCGTGGAAGCAGGCGAAATCCCTAATTACCGTTATGATCACTATTTAACGTTCCACAAAGAAATAAAAGATAGAAAGCCGAGGTACTAAATATGAAAATCGCACCTTCCATTCTGTCTGCAAATTTTGCAGAGTTAGGGAATGAAATTAAAGATGTTGAAAAAGGGGGAGCGGACTATATCCATGTGGATGTGATGGATGGTCACTTCGTACCGAATATCACGCTGGGGCCAATGATCGTGAAAGCGATTCGCCCGTTAACATCATTACCACTTGACGTACACCTTATGATTGAAAATCCAAGTCAATATATCGAAGCTTTTGCAGATGCTGGAGCTGACTATATTACCGTCCATGTAGAAGCAGATCCCCATTTGCACAGAACGATTCAGATGATCAAAAGTAAAGGTGTAAAAGCGGGAGTCGTCCTAAATCCTGGGACGTCTGCTGAGTCCATCAAGCCAATTTTGCAAGATGTCGATATGGTTCTGCTTATGACTGTGAACCCTGGCTTCGGTGGTCAATCATTCATCCCGTCGGTCGTCCCGAAAATCAAACAGATTCGTGAATGGGCAAATGAAATCAATCCTACCCTTGAAATAGAGGTGGACGGAGGCATTAACCCTGAAACGGCAGCCATTTGTGCTGAAGCAGGAGCAGATGTGTTTGTAGCAGGTTCTGCCATCTATAACCGCAGTGATAGAGGGGCAGCAATCGAAGAATTAAAGAGATCTCTTGTATAAGAGACGACAGGCTGATCCTATGGGGTCAGTCTATTTTTATAAATGGGAGTGGAGAATATGGAAATCAATATCGTTGCCGGCGGACCTGAAAGATACATCCCTGAATTGAACTCATATTCGGGTGATGAGGCAAACTGGATTGGTGTGGACCGTGGGGTCTACACGTTACTCGAACAAAAAATAGAACCGCATGTCGCTTTTGGAGATTTTGATTCTGTGAACGAGAAAGAGTGGGAGCTGATCCAACAAAAAGTGAAGGAAGTCAATCGTTTTAAGCCTGAAAAGGACGAGACGGATCTGGAGCTTGCCCTGAACTGGGCGATTGATCAGAATCCTGACAAAATCAACATTTTTGGAGCGACCGGTGGACGGCTTGATCATTTTATGGGCAACCTTCAATTATTAATGATTCCGAGGCTTTTAGATACGGACATCAAAGTAGAAATCATTGATGTTCAAAATCGGTTATACCTAGCCGAATCTGGAGTTCATTCCGTTGAAAAAAGCCCGGAATTACAGTATATTTCCTTCGTCCCGGTAACCGAAAGTGTCGAAGGAATCACCCTCACCGGCTTTAAATATCCATTAAATAATCGGAATATTTCAAGAGGTTCCACACTATGTATTAGTAATGAACTTATACAATCATCTGGTACTTTTTCCTTTTCAAATGGCATATTAATGGTGATAAGAAGCAGTGATTAAAGCTTCTAAAAACCAGGTAGAAAAGAAGACGTACTTAACTGAGACTGCTTGAATAGACTAAACTGTTGTCAAGCGAAACATTACGTTCTTTAGATTGTGGGGAGGGACTAAAAATGCGCTTTTATACAATTAAATTACCAAAATTCCTGGGTGGACTTGTGAGGGCGATGTTAGGAACGTTTAAAAAAGAATAAATGGTTTGTTGGAGGTGGCTAGAATGCCATCTTCTTTTTTGTTTTCGGTTGATTCGTCTTATGCTTCTCGGGGCTGACCAAGCCGCCTCCGCTTTTCTGCGATGTCCAGCTCCAGGGGCTTGAGGCTCGAGGTCATAAGTCAAACTAACCAAAAAGGCAAAAAGCGCCTTTCCGGTTAGTTCGCCTTATGCTTGTCGCCCCAGGGCGAGCCCCTTCCGCTTTTCTGCGATGTCCAGCTCCAGGGGCTTGAGGCTCGAGGTCATAAGTCAAACTAACCAAAAAGGCAAAAAG